>JAGPCC010000410.1 GCA_018058245.1 Verrucomicrobiales bacterium | reverse complement strand
ATTTTGGGTGATCGGAAAGAATGCCAGGGAGATCCATTTATTTTGGGAACGGGGAATGCTGGGTCGAGTCGTTTCCCCGATTTCCCCATGTGCATTGGCGATCCGGGACCCTTTTTCGAGGGATTTTTCGGTCTTGACTTGGCTGAGTCGGCGCTTCACCCGACCGATACTTTCGATTCGCGAGATGATTTCCTGCCCGAGGTAACATCCTTTGTGGAAACTCACCGCAATCGAATCGAGACCTAACTCCGCAGGGAACTCCGCACCGGTGATTTCGTCTCCACTGCGTGGGATCTCGGCGATTGTCTGCTGCAGAGCCCACTGTTCATCGGTGATTTCAGCGCTGGCGCCAAAGGAGATGACCTCTCGATTCGAGAGAAAGAGGTCTCTGCCAGTCGCCTGGGTTCGCTTGGAGGGGACTCCGGGTTCTTCAGGGAAGAAGTGGTGTACCAAGATGATATCGTCGGTCACATCGGTGATCTCACAATCGTCAGCGATCAGGTATCGTTCCAGCCTCGCATGGATCACTTCCCTCTGGATGAGTTCACCGTCGAGGAAGAGGCTGTCGCCGTCGGAGGAGATCCATACAAGAGCCTCGACCTTGCCCTTGATAGTACACAGGCAGGCAGCAATGGCGTGATCCTCCAGTTTCCCTGACACGTCATTGGTTACTTGCCCGTTGAGATACCGGACTCGATCCGGACCAGTGATGCGAAAGACGGCACGCTCTCGGAGTGCTCTCCACGAATGGGTGTGTTCTGAGAGCGATGTCATTTTGAATCAGTGTCGGGTGTTTTTGCGGAGTCCTGGTAGCGCGAGGCGAGGACGGAGTAGTCTTTTTCGCCAAGACCTTTCTGCATCGCAAGAAACATAACACTCGCGGTAGTGGAAAGGACCGGAGCCTCAATGCCGAGTTGTTTTCCGAGATTCAGCGCATATTGAGCGTCTTTAAACATGTTCTTGAGGGAGAAATGCGGCTCGTAGTTCCGCGCGATGATTTGGGGAAGTTTCATCGCGGTCAGTCCGGATTGGCAGGCATTGTGCTCCAGCGCCTGGGCAAAACGTTGTGGATCGACTCCCGCTTTTGTGACCAGTCCGTAGGCCTCAGCGAGGACTCCCGTGGTGACTGCGGAGATCATATTGGTCGCGATTTTTAAGATGGTCGCTTCGCCGACGCGCCCTAGGTAAAGAACTTCCTTGGCGGAGATCTCCAAAACCGGTCGCACACGCTCCAACACGCTCGGGTCTCCCCCCACATAATAGACGAGAGCTCCTTTTTCCGCTGCGAGGCGACTGCCCGTGAATGGTGCGTCCAAGAAGGAGGCTCCATGGCTTTTCACGATTTCATAAGCCTCGACCACAGATGCGGGATCGAACGTCCCGTTGGCGAGAACCACGTGTCGCTTTTCCAGCTGATCTTTGATCGCGTCGATCACTTCGAGCAACGCGACACCGTCATTGACAAAGATCTGGACGATATCAGAGAGCTGGACCACTTCTCCCGGCGAAGCCAGAAAATTGGGAATCGGCTTTGGCGTCCTGTTCCAGACATACACTTGGCGATTCGCCTCCCGCAGTTGATCGGCCACGCGGCTCCCGATGATCCCCTGGCCAATAACCCCGATTCTTTCTTTTCCTTCCGTTTGCATAGGTGAATTCACGGCAGAAGCCCTCGGATTGCAATGGGAATCGTTTTCGCAGATCCCGACGGCGCGCTTGCTGTTCGAGCCGGTATCGTGTTTGTTTCCCGTCTTGAACAAACTCGCCGCATCGACGGGAACCGCTACAGTTGGTTTCGTGCGCTACCTCGGTCAGATCGCACTCTTGGCCGGTGAGGTCTTCCAGTCGATTGCATCAGGCCGGATTCGGGTTCGACTAACACTGACTCAATTAGCTCTCATCGGGATCGGATCGCAATTAGTCGTGATCATCACGGGAGCGTTCACCGGGGCGGTATTTGCCGCACAGGCATTTTTCAAATTCAACGAACTCGGATTGGGATCTGCGACGGGACCGGTCGTATCCGTGGCAATGTGTCGCGAGCTGGGTCCCGTCCTGACCGCCCTGATGGTATCGGGCCGAGTCGGTGCGGCGATCGCTGCAGAGATCGGCACGATGCGGGTGACAGAGCAGATTGACGCCCTCCGTGCGATGGGAGTAGCTCCGGTTGATTATCTGGTGGTGCCGCGAGTCATCGCGATGCTTGTCTCGATGCCCATCCTCGTGGGCGAATCGATCTACTTCGGAGTCCTCGCATCGGAAGTTCTCACGGTCCAGTTTTTCGGAGTGCCCGCAGTCTGGTTTCGAGAACAGTTGGCTGCCCATACCGGAGCCCCCGATGTCCTCACCGGGCTGACAAAAGCATTTGTCTTCGGTGTGCTCATCGTGATGATCTCGTGCCATCAGGGTTTGCACACTCGTGACGGAGCGGTCGGCGTAGGAAGATCAACCACTCGCGCCGTGGTTTATTCTTCCCTGGCAGTATTGGTTTCCAATTTGTTCCTATCTCTCCTCCTGAATCTCTGGATGCCCACCGTTTCCATCGACCTATAGAATGAGTGCACTGACTCCGCAGATCCCATTCTTTGAGGTGCAGGACTTGCATCAAACTTTCGGCAGTCAGACGATTTTGCGCGGCGTTTCCTTCTCGGTCCCTCGTGGTGGAACCACGGTCATCCTCGGAGGAAGCGGTGCAGGCAAGAGTGTTCTCTTAAAACATCTCAACGGACTCCATCATCCTCGATCCGGGATTGTTCGGGTAGAAGGGACGGATATCTCTACGCTCTCCGAACGGGCCCTGACTCCGATCCGGCGAAAGATCGGAGTGCTCTTTCAGGACGGCGCCCTCTTTGATTCGATGAATGTGGGCGAGAACGTCGCATTCCCCCTGCGGGAAGCGGGAGAAAAGAATGAGGAGACGCTCGGTGCCCGCGTCGCCCATGTCCTGGAACTCGTCGGGCTACAAGGACAAGAGCAGAAAATGCCCGATGTCCTCTCGGGCGGGATGCGAAAGCGTGTTTCGCTCGCCCGTGCCATCGCGGGGAATCCTGACTGCCTGCTCTACGACGAGCCTACCGCCGGACTGGATCCGATTCTCTCCGCCAACATCGCCGG
>JAGPCC010000008.1 GCA_018058245.1 Verrucomicrobiales bacterium | reverse complement strand
CGGTCAACCCTGTCAGGTCCCGGACTTGACCCTCTTCACTCGGCTGTTGAGGATACGGATAAAATACGGGAGAGCCATTCTCTCGCGGCGAAACGAGCCGGAGAGGGGCGCAGGATCCAGGCGTCGTTGTGATTCCGGAATCCGGTTTCCATGAAGGTGAAGTCGCCCTTTATGCCGGTGCTCTCCAGGTAGTCGCGGGTCGCCGCGATGGAATTTTCCTGACAAAGAAACTGAGGTCGAGTGCCGAGCCGTTGCAGGCGGGTCAGTGCCGAGGCACGATCCGAACCGGCATAGGACCACTTTTCGCGAACTCCATCGTAGTGGCTGTAACAAAAAAATCCCCGCCAGAGTGCGGCGATTTCCTCCTCGTGGAGACCGATCACATTGCAGGCGAGAGCACCGCGTGAAAATCCGCACAGGAGGACTTTCGCAGCATTTCCTGAAAATTCCTCGCAGAGAAAAGGAACCGCCCGCTTGATGTAGGCTACCGTCGAATCCGGACGGTGTTCCGGAGCATCGCCCCACCACGTGACCGCAAGCTCGTCGCCTGCGTCGGTGAGAAAGGGCAGACAGACCCAGAGGAATCCGCGACCGCCGGAGAGCCCGTATCCCAGAGTACTTCCTTCGGGACGCCCCGCGCTCACGTCGCCGAACTGGGATGTAAAATTTCCGTTTCCGGCAAGCTCCACGATGACTGGATAACTCTTTCCCGCGACCCAGTCGGTCGGAAGGTAGAGGACCATGGGCGGACTCGCTTCTGGATCTCCGGGAAGGCGATAAAAAACACGCTTCCCGGGTGCAGGGGCAGAGTTTTCCACTTCGGGCACGATCAGATCGGCCGCCACGCTTCGGATGTCGGGGGACGGTTCCGCCGGGAGAGCGAATCCACTCCCGAATAGCACGATGAAGAGCAGCGTCGGAATTTTCATCCGGGAAGCGAATTCGAAGGGATCTCAACCTTTCTCCACCCGGATCGTAGCGGATCGCCCGTGCGCATCGAGTCCTTCCACTCTGGCAAAGGCCTCAACGATGGGTGCCGACTTGCGGATGGCGTCACGGTCCAGTTTCACGATACTGGTGCGGCGCTGGAACATATCGACGGTGAGCCCGGGGAATGACTTCCCGGCACCGCCGGTGGGGAGTTCATGACTCGGCCCGGCGAGGAAATCACCCACTGCGACAGGGGAATAGTTCCCCAGAAAGATCGCTCCGGAGGTCGTGATCCTCGGGAGAATGGACTTTTCCTTTTTGGTGATCAGCGACAGGTGTTCCGGCGCGAAGGCATTCACGAGCGAGACTCCGTCTTCGAGCGACTCGACCAGCACCATCCAGGCACCCTCTTGGAGAGCTTTTTTCAGTTGGACCTGACGACTTAGTGTCTGGATCTGGTTTTCAATCTCGGCATTGACTTCGTCGAGCAATTTCGCAGAATCCGTGACAAAACCCATGATGCTGTCGCCCCCGTGTTCGGCCTGGGCAAGCATGTCGGCGGCGATGAAGGCCGGATTCCCGCTGCTGTCTGCGAGGGTCACGACCTCGCTCGGTCCAGGCAAAAGATCGACCGCCACGACTCCGAAGAGCTGCCGTTTTGCCTCGACAACGAAGGAATTCCCCGGTCCATAGACTTTCAAGACCGGCTGGATCGTTTTGGTTCCGAGGGACATCGCGGCCATGCCCTGGGCTCCACCGACTTTGTAGACTTCCGTGGCTCCGGCTTTTTTCAAAGCATAAAGAAGAGCCGGATTCACCGTTCCGCCCGGTCCGGGTGGAGTCATCACGACGATCTCGGGACAGCCTGCGGCTGCGGCGAGGCAAACGGTCATGTTCGAGGTGGAAACGAGCGGCGCGCTTCCACCGGGCACGTAGATCCCGACTCGCTGGAATGGCAGGTAGCGTTCACCGACCTCCGCGCCCTGCGCGTTTTTTCCCGACCAGTCTTTGCGGAGACTGCGTTTTGCAAAGTCGATCACGTTCTTCCGCGACGCGGCGATGGCTTTTTTGGTCACTTTGTCCACGGCATCCCCGGCCGCGTCCCATTCCGCATCGGAAACGCGAAGTTCTTTGGCGGTTTTGAATCCGGCTTTGTCGAAGCGATTTGAAAGTTCGATGAGTGCCGCATCGCCCCGTTTGGCGACGTCACTGATGATTCCTTTCACGATTTCCTCGACGCCGGCCGGCGGAGCAGAACGACGATCCAGCTTTCGGATCGCAGAGGCAAAATTCTTATCGGTGTGTCGAAGGATACGCATGAGGGCAAAATGGTCGACCGGTTCGGGCGGGAGAGACTACTCAACTACAACGAAGAGCGATTTCAAATACTCGTCACTGCGGAATTCCGGGGGCATGGAACGATTCTCGCAGGAAACTACGCGCCGTCGTGGCACTTTGACACCCTGAATCACATCGCTCTGAAATTTCTCCTCGGAGAGACGATGGGTGTTCGCACAACAGAGCATCCAGCCCCCGGGCTCGATCAGCCTGGCCGCAAGAGTCGCCAGATCAGCGTAGTCGCGATCCGTTTGGAAGGTCGCTTTGCCACTCCGCGAGAAGGTGGGTGGATCGAGCACGATGCCTCGAAAGGTGCGCCCCTGTCGCGCAAAGGTCCGCAGCCACTCAAAAACATCGCCTTTGACCCCGTGATGCCCGGCAGGATCGAGTCCGTTGAGGGAAAAATTGTCCCAGGTCCAGTTGAGATAGGTTTTCGAGAGGTCCGCCGTTGTCGTTTCGGCTCCTGCGAGGGCTGCCATCACCGAAAATCCACCTGTGTAGGCAAAAGTGTTGAGAATCCGATCTCCGGGGCGGGTCATTTCCCCGACCCATCGCCGATTGAGCCGCTGATCGAGGAAAATCCCGCTCGAATACCCCGAGCTGAAGTCGATCCAAAACTTCGCCCCATTTTCCTGCACCGGAAAGCGCTCGGTGACCGATTCACCGCTGACGTGCTCGGGAGCAGTCGCGGCAGCTTTGTCCCGGGGGCGCCAATAGATCGATCTGGCGACGCCTGCGGCCAGTTCGTTCAGAAATGCCGGGAAAGTGGGCTGCTGTGTCTGCACCAGCCAGCGCCCGTCGAAATGATCCACCCAGATACCTGCCTTCGCGTCGTGATAAATGCGCCACGCGTTCGTATTTGGAGAAGGGCTGGGGAATAATCTTTTCAAACCGTCTGTCAGTTGCAATCCTCTCATCACTTCCTACCTTGCGAAATCATGAATTCTGAACTCTCTGCCACGCTACACACTGCCCTCGCTTCGGGAGATCTTCTCCTGAGCAGCCACGAGAACATCACCGCGCTGCTCGACAGTTCCGACAATCCCCTCTACGAAAGCTCCGTCGCCTACCTCGCGAGCGAAGGCAACTGGAAGGAGTTGAACAACCGTTTTTTCAAAAAGCTCGCTTTCGGGACCGGTGGTCTTCGGGGACGGTCTATTGGCGAAATTGTCACTCCGGCGGAACGCGGCAGCGCGGGTGAAGGCGAAAGGCCGGAATTCCCCTGCGTAGGAACCGGGAACATGAACTTTTACAATCTCACCCGTGCCACTCTCGGCCTCGTCCGGCATTTGTTGCAGGCGCACACGGGAGAAGGTCGTCCCTCTCTCGCACTCGCGCGTGACACCCGCTATTTTGGTCAGGAATTCGCCGACTGCGTCACCCGCGTCGCGACGGAGAACGGGGTCGATGTCTACCTTTTTACCCATCCGCGTTCGACCCCTCATCTCAGCTTTGCAGTGCGGCACCTCGGCACCACCTCTGGGATCGTCCTCACGGCGAGCCACAACCCTCCTCACGACAACGGCTTCAAAGTCTACGGCAGCGACGGAGCGCAGATCGTCGAACCCGAAGCGAGCGCGATCATCGCGGAGGTCGAAGCGGTCTCTGGGGAAAGCTACGAACCCGTGACCGAGGAGAAACGCGGTCAAGTTTTCCCTCTCGGCGAGGAAATGGATGAGGTTTATCTCGCTCGCCTCGAGACCCTGTTGCTCGATCCTGCCATGGTGAAATCCCAGAGTGATCTCAAGATTGTCTTTACGAACATTCACGGAACGGGAGGCACGATCTCGCCGAAGATCTTGCGCCGCCTCGGATTTCAGTGCGACACTGTTCCCGCCCAAGACATCGAGGACGGTGCCTTCCCCACCGTGAAATCCCCGAATCCGGAAAACGCCGAAGCACTCCAGATGGCTGTGGACCAGGCTGAAGCAAGTGGTGCCGATATCGTCATTGGGACCGACCCGGACGCGGACCGCATGGGTGTCGTAGTGCGAAACCAACACGGGAAAATGACTCTCCTGACCGGCAATCAGATCGGGTCGCTCATGGCGTACTACCGTCTTCTCGCCTTTACCGAACAGGGTATCGTAAACAAGTCGAACCGGGACAATGCCGTGATTGTAAAAACCTTTGTCACCACGGAACTGCAAACCGCCGTCGCCGGGCATTTCGGAGTCGGTGTCGTCAATACTCTGACCGGATTCAAATACATCGGAGGCAAACTGAGAAAATACGAAGCGCAGATCCCGGCGGAACTGCGGGAGAACTACCGCCAACTTTCCGATACGGAATCCCGCGATCTGCGTTTAAAGTATTCCCGTTTTTTTGTCTTCGGTGGAGAAGAGAGCTACGGATACCTCGGGTCTGATTTTCTCCGCGACAAAGACGCCAATGGAGCGGCCGTGATGTTTGCTGAGGTCGCTGCCTTTGCGAAATCAAAAGGCATCACCTGCGTCGAACTGCTCGATGAACTCTTCATCCGGCATGGCGTCTACCTCGAAGGTCAGCATGCCGAGACTCTCGCAGGTGCGGATGGGGCAGCCCAGATTCAAAAACTCGCCCAGAGCTACGTCGACTCGCCACCCCGTGAGATCGACGGGTCCACTGTGATCCGGGTGCGGGACTTTGCGAACGAGAACTTTGTCGACGAAGAAGGCGACGAGATCCCGAAAGAGAAAATGATCTTCGTCGACCTCGAAGACGGTCGCGCGTTTGCCGTGCGCCCGTCCGGAACCGAACCCAAGATCAAATACTACCTCTACCAAAGGCCCCGCTCTGGCCACAGCGGGATAGAGCTCCCCGAGGAGCTCGCCTCCGCCAAAGCCATCGCCCAACGAGCCTTTGACTCGCTAAAGGCGGCGGTCGTGGCGGACATGCGAGTGAGGCTGGGCTGAAAGGAGCGGAAATTTTGAACCTTTCATGAACGAAGGACGATTCTTTGGAGTAAGATATTGACTCACTCGACCAATCCGGACGATTCTTCCATCACGAAGACCCTGACTTCCTCCCGTTTCCCCCGAGCCTACGACGGGAAGGGAGTCGAGGGGAGGAAAAGAAAATCTCTAATCCCGCGTTCCCATCGACTCGGGCGAAAAGGCGGCGGCGGTTAGGTTGATGCAAGCCTATCTCGCGCAATTGGAAACGCTACAGTCCGAACTCACCCGAGCCGGGGAGATCGAGACTGCGGTCGTGGTCAAGAACGAGGCGGAGCGGATACGAATCAGTATGGCGGGCGAGGGTGATTCGGCGGCCGGGCCGAAGCCCGCTGCGGCAACTTCCGAGCCTATCGCAGGACTCGAGGCGATACCCGAGATGAATATCGCTCCCGTGGACGGCGGCATCTTCAAGCTCGAACAATGGCCGCCCAAAGTGGCTCTTCCTCAGGGAAACTACCGGATCGAAGGGTCCCTTACCGAAAAGTGGAATTCGAAACTGTTCGGTCTCCAGATGGTGAATTGCGAGGTGGAACGGGTAGAGTTCCCTTCGATCGAATACGACAAAGAGGACGAACCCTCCGAGTTTGCCGGACAGGACTGGGCCATGGTAAGAAAGACGCACTTCCGCAAGTGTGTCATCCCGGTGAGCGTGCTGAGCCTTCTTGATGGTTGTTCTTTCGAAGAGTGCCGTTTTATCGACGACCTAGGCCCCGTGGTCTTTGCCACCAAGATCACGCGGACGATTTATCTGGAGAATTGTCAGTGGAATGTGAAAGCGCTGCCGGCAGAGTTTGTCGTTGAGCAAAAGAAAATGTCGGAGATGCCGTGAGCACAGGAGACCTCTCCTGGAGCTGACAAAAGAGGCCTCACTGAGAGGCCCGGTCTCCAAAATTCTACTCGCCTATTGGTGCGCCATCCTCGTCAATGGAGTAATCTGACAAACGATAACTCTTCCATGAAACTCCTCTTCGCCCGTTTTTTCGGCACTTTCCTGTTAACACTGCTGCCCGCCACTCTCGCCGTCGGCCACGAAGCTTGCTTCTCCGCCGACGGAAATTCGGTCTACCTGCTCGGCTACCACTCTATCGGCGAGGTTCGCCGCCTTGAGATCAACAGTGGTGAGAGCACTCTCCTCCAGTTCGAGGGACTCAAAAGCGACGATCCCATCAACGCCATCGCCCGGGGGGACGACAATACCCTGCTCCTGGCAAACTCGACCGGCATTTGGGAGAGCGGTCCGGACGGTGGGGCGACTCGACTACTCGTAAAACTGACAAATATTGCTGTCCGGGATCTGGTGATGGCACCGGCACAGGCAAAGGCCCAAACGGGAATGATCCTCGTCAGCGGGATGCCTACTGGTGACGATGCTGGCCCCGGCAGCCTGACTCTCTATGCGGCTCTGTCCGGAAAGAGCACCTTGCAGGAAGTCTTCTGTCGGCGAGTCACCTGGGTCGAGGCTCCCATCTTCGCGACAGATGGCCGACTGTTTTACGCGGGCGATCATGATCTCTGGGAAGGCAGCATCTACACCGAGGAGGGCGAGGACTTTCGTGCCGGCACCCTCAATGGTTGTCGCATTGCCCCATTGGGCATATTCAATACAGACATGGCGAACTCGGGCAGCATGGGGGTGAAACAGATCGCTCCCGCTGGTGAGTTTCTCTACGTTAGACTGTCGGGGCGCCACATGGGCGGACTCCTGCGACTGCCACTACCGCCCTCACCCTACGGCAATGATGATGAGGGCCATCCGGAGTTGCCCCGAAGCCTAAGTCTCATGATGAACAACCTCGCATCGACCGAAATTGTGATCGAGGGAGAGATCAGTGCCCTCGCCGCTTCTCCCGATGGATCCCGAGTCTTTTATCGAATAAACGCATCCGGGGAAGAAGTGGGGCAAGATTGGATGCTCATCACGGACGGTGGTGCGCCTCGGCGCATCGGCCTAGAAAAGTGGTCCGAGCAGTGATTTGCGTAAGCGCACGTCCTCGCCAGCGTCATGGCCATCCCTGGATCGTGTCGCCAAACCCGATTATTTCGGGTGAGATTTCCGCACCTATGATTGCCCTGCAAAGAAGGGGATAATGCAAAAAACTTGCGTATGTGCTGTGGTGTCCGATTTCACTCCTTTTTTGTTGTCTCCCTGATTGCCTCGATCCCTGTGGCAGATGCGGCCGATGGCCTCTCGACCGACCGTTATGAGGAGGCTTCCGAGATTCGCAAGGTCGAGTTCCTTTCGGGAGAAGAGGCAAACACGGGGAACTTTCTTTTCCCGTCGCTTTCTCTACAGGCAACAGGTGGCCTCTGTGAGCCTGGTGCCTCGCCTGACGAAATGGGCTTCCCTCAGTTCTCTCTCATAAAATAGGGCTGCTCTGGCGGAGCAGGTTGCGAAGAAAGGAATCCTTCGACCCAGGAAATATTGTATGCTCCGGTCCGGAAGGCGGAGTGTTCGAGAATCGAAGTTTGAAACGGGATCGTAGTCTTGATGCCGCGGATCACAAACTCATTGAGGGAACGGATCATTCGGGCAATGGCAATGTCACGTGTTGCCCCCGTGACGATCAGTTTGGCGATCATCGAGTCGTAGTTCGGCGGAACTTCGTAACCGCTGTAAACGTGAGTATCGACTCGCACTCCGCGACCGCCGGGAGCGTAGAAAAGGGTGATCTTTCCTGGGCTGGGAGCGAAATTGTTGTAGGGGTCCTCCGCATTGATGCGACACTCGATGGAGTGACCGCGGGGCTGGCTGAACATGACGTGATCGGAGAGCGGATGTCCCGCTGCGACGCGAATTTGTTCTTTGATGAGATCGCATCCGCGCACTTCCTCGGTGATGGGATGCTCCACCTGAATCCGGGTGTTCATCTCCATGAAATAGAAGTTCTCATGGTCGTCGACGAGATACTCGATGGTTCCGCAGTTTACGTAGCCGATGTTCCGCACGAGAGTCTCGGACGCCTCGGCCATACGCTGGCGGAGCTCCGGGGAAAGAAGTGGAGAGGGTGTTTCTTCGATGATCTTCTGATTGCGACGCTGCATCGAGCAGTCGCGCTCCCCGAGTTCTTTCACGTTCCCATGACTGTCCGCGACAATTTGGAATTCCACGTGGTGGGGGTTTTCAACGAGTTTTTCCAGATATACGTCCGGGCATCCGAAGCACGCCTTTGCTTCGTTGCGGGCGGCGTGGAACGCTCCCACGAAACTGGCTTTATTCAGGGCTGGTCGCATTCCCCGCCCACCGCCACCGGCCGTTGCTTTGACCATGACTGGGTACCCAATCTCATCGGCGACACGGATTGCCTCCTCTTCTGTATGCACGATGCCTTTGGAACCGGGAGTGACGGGAATTCCGTATTTTGTAGCGGTGGCGCGAGCTTGGTTCTTGTCCCCCATCATCGAGATGATCTCGGCGGAGGGTCCAATGAATTTCACGTTGCAACTCTCACACAGCTCCGCGAAACGCGGGTTTTCGGAAAGAAATCCGTAACCGGGGTGAATCGCATCGACATTTGCGATTTCTGCAGCCGAAAGAATCGCCTGCATGTTGAGGTAGGAGTCGGCGCTCGCGGCGGGTCCGATGCAAATCGCATCGTCTGCGAGATGCACATGCATCGAGTCCACATCGGCTTCGGAGTAGACTGCGGTGGTGCGGATTCCTAATTCTTTGGCGGCACGGATCACACGAAGCGCGATTTCGCCGCGGTTCGCTACGAGGATGTTTTTGAACATGGCGTTTTCGCTGATGCTTTTGGACACGTTGTTCTCAAAAGCACGGGTAATGGGTACTCAAATCAGGAGATCTTCACACGGAAGAGCGGTTCGCCATACTGTACGGCGGTGCCGTTCTCGACAAGGAGTTCGATAATCTCACCGCTCAGTTCGGCTTTGATTTCGTTCATGACTTTCATCGCTTCGATGATGCAGACAGTGCTGTCGGCGTTGATTTTGGTGCCGATCTTCGCAAAAGGCTCCGCATCTGGGGAGACGGCCGTATAAAACGTGCCCACCATCGGAGAGGTGACTTCTTTGACACCGGGAGGGAGCCCGCCCTCGATGGCGACAGGAGCGGAAGCCTGTGCCGGTATCCCGGAAAAAGATTGATTGTACTGAGGGGCTGGCGGGGAGGCCATCCATTGCTGGATCGCTTTCATGTCGATATCCCCTCCCTTTTTTAGCTCAAGTTTCGTCTCGTCTTGTTCGAGCTTGAACTGTGACAGCCCATGTTGATCCATGAGCTCTACGATTTTTTTGATGTCTCTGAAGTCCACAGCGGTCGGCCCTCTCGGTTGAAATTAAATGACGGTTCCTGTCCTTTTTCACCCTGACGTATTTCGCTCCGGGTTTCCAGTTAAAAACAGGTCGGATACAAGACCCTAGTTGGTCATTCGTCAAGTTCAAGCCTTGCGGAGAATATCGAGAATTTGCTCGATTTCGGTCGAAGTATTGTAAAAATGGGGGCTAAAACGCACAAAAGGAGTCCCTTTTCGGTCGTGCCGGAAGCTCACGACGATCTGATTCTGTGCGAGCGTATCATACAATTCTGGGATCCGGCGTGGATTCACGAGGTCAGTGACGGAGGTGATGCTCGACGCGCTGCTGCCGTTTTGCGGTCCGATCACCTCGAATCCCAGTTCCTGAATCCCAGTAATCAGCTGGGTTTTCAACTCCAAAAGCCGTTTCGAGATCGACTCGATGCCGATCCCGGTGAGTAGTTCCAACGAGGCTTCCATACCGACGAGCCCCTGTGCATTGAGCACGCCTGGTTCGTAGCGGCGGCCGCCGGGTTCGAAATCGACTTTGTCCTGGGCGATAAAATTGGGTGATTTTACATTCCACGCGCCGAGGAGGGAGGGGTGAAGGTGTTCCTGTCGTTTTTTTGCCACATAGAAAATTCCTGCCGTCATCGGCCCGAGCATCCATTTGTGAGAATCAGCACAGAGAAAGTCGACGAGTCCCGCCGGGGTCGGGAATGCACCCACGGTTTGAATCGCATCGAGGCAAAAAAGAAGATCTCGCTCTTTGGCGAGAGTCCCAATGGCTTCGATGTCGAGTCGGTAGCCGCTCAGGAAATGGCAGGAGGCGAGGGCGAGAAGGCGGGTCTTTGGAGTGATCGCTCGACGAACCAGTTCCGGAGTAATCTCGCCGGTCAAGGCGGGCTTGAGATAAACGACTTTGACTCCCTGTTTTTCAAGGTGTTTCCACGGATAAACATTGGCAGGATAGTCGTCGAGGTAGGTGATGACTTCGTCTCCAGATTTCCATTCAATCCCATTGGCGACGAGACTCAGGCCGAGGCTAGTCGGTCCGAGCAAGGCAACTTCGTTGCTGTCGCACGCGATGATTTTCGCCGAGACGACACGGACACGGTCCATTTGGTTCAGGAGAACGTCAGAATAGTCCAACTCTCCTGTTGAAGTGGTTTCGTTGAATGCGTTCATCGCCGAGACCGCCACTTGCGGGATCGCCGTCACGGCGGCGTGGGCCATGAAAATCCGCTTCCGGCAGGCGGGGAATGCTTCGCGACGCCACGTCTCGTCGGTGTCAATGCGCTGAAGAAGAGTGGAAGTCATAGGTCAGTAGCGAATTTCGTAAAGAATTCGTAAGAGGGTCAATCGAAGAGCTCGTTTTCCCTCTGCCGAACCGGGATCCTCTACACTCGTCGTGCGCGTTCCCCTTCTTCGATGAGAGCCCAGAATTGTTTTGACTTCGAAAGCGCATCGTCGTCGCCCACGGGGAGGTTTGCCCGGAAGAGGAAATCCTGAAAACTGTTTTTGCTAAGAACCCGGTGAACTACGACCGACTGGTGGTCCTTCAGCACTTCAAAGTAGATGCGAACATCACTGGCACGGTAGCGGTAGAGTTTGTTTCCGTCCCGCTCGATTTGGCCGAAGCGGGCGTCAGTGCCCTGTTCCTCGATTCCATTGAGGTCCTCCGGTTTGACTTGGAATTCATTTAGCACCTCCAGTTGCTCAAGGATGGGCAACTGGGAGATTTCGGCGGCACTGATTTCGTTGAAAATGACCTGGAACACGGAGCCAGTTTCCCCTCTGGGAGAATGGATGGCAATGACGAATGTGAGGAGAAGGGGAGACTTTCGACAACAGTACCGACGGCGGTAGGTCCGACTCTAGAAAGAAAATTCTTCCTGGGTCATTGACGGTTTCTGCTTCGCCGCCGCTGTCGTGGCCCTTCTTGCCGATTTTTTGGTCGGTTTTGTGGCCTTTTTGGCAGGAGCTTTTGCCTTTTTCGAAGAGGGTGCCGATTTTGCTGGAGAGCGTTTTTGACGGCGCTTTGTGGCCCTTGTTGCATCCGTAAACAGGCTCGTGAGTTCTGCCAATCGCTCCCTTGCCTCCGTGAGAGCTTCGTTGAACTCTTTCGCCATCTTCCGGAGGGACGCTTTCGCCTTCCGTTTGATCGAAAAATTCCAGGCAGGATGGTCCGTAGCGTCCCTGATTTCAAACCGCATTTCCTCAACGAGGAACTTCAAACGATCACGGTAACGCCGCAAGATGGGAGTCTGTGAGGGCGTGATTTTTTCTTCCAGGAGGATGCAAAGCCTCAGCTCTACGAGTTCAAGGCCCGCAGTATCAAACTCCTTGTAACAAGCCATTGCTTGGTTCCAAAGTGCTTTTTCACGCTCGCCGAACTCGGGGTGGTGGTCTGGATGCAATCGCCGCACCAATCGGCGAAAGACAACCTTCGCGGCGGACTGGTCCGATTGAGGGTCCTCACCAGCGAGGCGCAGCATCGATTTTGCAAACGCCTCAAAATCCCCTTGGGTGGCATGTTCAAAAGATGCCTCAAACTGAGTGCGATAGCGATCCCGCGTCTCCTGATCCAATGTCTCGGGATCAAGCCCCTTCACTTCCTCCAGAAAGGATCGGAAAAGGAAATCGGACTCTTCTTCGGGCCGTCCTGCATCAGAACTGGCCTCGTTGTCTTCTTCGTCACGATCAAATTCTTCGTCCGACCAACTATCGTCCTCAAAATCCTTTCGAATCTCCTCCTCCACATGGAGCAGTGCCTCCTCGAAGGTAGTAAAATTGCCGAGGGAAAAAGCAGTTTCGGCTACCTCGAGGGCCTCTTCGTAAATTTCGGTCTCACGGACGATCTTTTGTAATTCCTTTTGTTCTTCAGAATAGTTTTCTTCCATCCATTGCTGGAACTGGAAGTAGTCGCACTCGTGAAATTGTTTGAGCTCGATTGTGCAAGCCTGCTCCTGCCCCTCCAGTGCGGTCACCTCTGACACCAATGCGCTGAGCTTGTCCGATGTTTTTGTCCGGATGCGTTTCTGATCCGGCTTCTTTTTCCCTGTTTTTCGGGGTTTTCCCATAGACTACGATTCCCGCATTTCCCTGCTCGGCACAAAGACCCAGTCCATCCCTGCCGCGACAGCAGCGTCGATCCCGGCCTGACCGTCTTCGAACACGAGGCAATCCTCTGGAGCTACCCCCATCCGCTCTGCGGCGAGTAGAAACATATCCGGGGCCGGTTTCCCATGTCTCACCTGAGCAGGGGTAATGATGATTTCAAAAAGGTCTCCGAGACCGGTTTGTCCCAAAGAGGGGACCACGAGGGCAAGATCACTCCCGGATGCGACCGAGATCCGACTACCTGCCGCCGAATATCGGCGCGCCAGCTCCGCCACCGCCGTGATCGGTTGAATCTCGTGAAGATGTCTAGCGTACCATTCGGCCTTGTACTCGTGGACAAGATCCGGACAGAGATCGGCACCGTAGCGTTCGTTGAGTTCCAAGACCGTGATCCGATCCGGCACTCCAGCGTTGGCGTAGAACTCGTCTTCGCTCCACTGCCAGGGGGCACTGTTATGGACAAAGCTCGCGCTCCAAGCCCGGAAGTGCAACGGCATGGAATCGACCAGCGTTCCATCACAATCGAAGATGTAACCGCCGTAGGTGCGGTCCGGCAGGATCAATTTCATGGATCGGAAACGAGTATAGCCTCAACTCTCGGTCGAAGCGGCCGGTTTACGATTTGTTGAATTCGAGGGGAGGGCCTCTATCACTTCCGCCTCGACGGCTGGACTTCCTTTCGAGAAAAAGCGTTTGAAAATACGACGGGGAAGGCTCTTGCCAGATTCTTCGGCCTCCAGTTCGCAGAGCGCACCCTCTTTTGCTTTTTCCCAGGCTTGGGCAAAACCGGGGGCGTTGACCACCATCACCTTTTCCGCACGGGCATAGATCTCCAACTCGCGCTCCAGGGCGGTGAAGTCATTCTGGACTCGACCACTGTTTACCTTCATACGCAGATTTTCGTTCTCTGTTTTGAGGGTATCAATTTTCACTTTCATTTCGCCCAATTTTTCCGCCTCGATTTCGAGCTTGTCACTGAGATGACCCTTGAGCCGTTTGAGCTCGGTTTTGGTCTTCATGTGAGAGACGATGGAGAGGACGCAGAGGAAAAAGCCGAGGACAAATCCCCAGAAGAACCAATGCGTCAGAATTGTTTTCAGTGTTTCCATGAGAACGGAGTATAACGGGAGAATGCCCCGGCGTAAACTGGTGATCGAGGGCTCCCGGATACTTTCCGCGCCCCTCGGGGACTCCCTCGGGGACTCCCTCGGGGAGACTCGTATCCGTTGCTAGACGGGGAGTTCCTTTGCTGGTCGGTTTATCTGATTGCGGGGAAGCGGAGGAGTTTGTCCATACAAATACGCCCCATCGTCTATGGCTCGTGAGCAAAAGGGAGGCCCGCCAGATCGTGATCAAAAGGCTCATCGAACGCAGCCAAACCGAGTTCCGACGCTACAGCGACCCGATAAAGATGGGTTTTTGTCCGAAGAATGAGCGCATTTCCACTGACCGCTGGGGATGCCATGAACCCTGCTTCGAGGTGGTTCTCCGCAAGAACCTCGAAGGTGCCGGTTGCCTTTACCACAGTGGCGAGACCCTCTTCATCGAAAAAGTAAACCCTCTCTTTCGTCGCGAGAACGGAGGCCGAATACTCGCCGCCAGCACGTTCTGCCCACAGAACTTTGCCCGTCTTGGCATGGACACAACTGATCACCCCGTCGTTCGCAAAGAAGAGAAGATCATTCACGACCACGGGAGAAGATCGTTTTGGTGTCCTTTGCAAAAACGTCCAGACGACATGTGATTTGCTCACGTCTCCTTTCATTTCCGGATCAAGGCGAATCGCCCAGATTTCTGCCTTTCCGAGACCGGTGTTGATGTAGACCATTCCGGTCGATTCGCTGTAGACGCAGCGGGAGGACGGAGAATGATTGGGATACAAAACCCGCCAGATCTCTTTGCCGGTTTTTACGTCGTAGCCCCAGCAGGCCTTACCTCCGTTGGAGATCATCTGCACGGTGTGGCCCACTGGGACAAAAATCGGAGTGCTGTAGGCTTTGCGCATATCTCCACTATTCGCGGGGACTCCGTTTTTTTCATCATTGTACAGGGTAGCCCGATCCCGCCGCCAGAGTGTTTCTCCGGTATCCTTATCGAAGGCAACAAAATACTGCTGGTCCGCGCCTTCTAGTGTGAGGATGACCATCGCCTCCCACTTGGCGAGTGACGAGGCCGGACCGCGCCAGTGGCTGCAAGTGAGATCACGCCGCTCCCAGATTGTTTCGAACGTTTCAGTATTCAAACAAATCGTTCCGTAACTCCCGAAGGTAAACCAGGCACGACCGGGCTCGATCACGCCGGTTCCTGAAGCGTATGTATTGACGTCGTTTGCGAGTGGTTCAGGATTGTCGTTCGTGATAAAAATGCGATCGAGAAGAGTCTCGCCCGACCGTTCGTCGAGACAAAGAATCGACATTTGATGTCCGCGCTCGGTGGCCGTAGTGATCCAGACTTTTCCCTCCATCACTAGGGGAGTAGAGCAACTCAGCCCATGAATCTCTCGCTTCCAGGAGACATTTTTTTCCTCGGACCATTCTGTCGGAATCGCAGCTTCCGTCAAACCGTCCTGTGTGGGGCCGCGGAATTCCGGCCAGTCGGCGAGGACCGTCGACAAAACCGTCCATTGACAGATGAAAAGGAGCAGGAATTTCATAGCGGACGGTCGCGAAAAAGAACAGATCGGTCAACGGCCTCTACGCGGAACTCAGGGGCTTCCCCCTTCACCAGGGTTGATTTACTTTTTCGGGCTGAAATCCCACGGCTCCGTTGGCATTCCCATTTTTTCGAGGAACGCCCCCGAGGAAAAGGAGAGAAAGAGGCTGCCCTCCCCTGCCACATCGCGGTGCCGGTTGTAGAGTGTCTCCATGACAGGGAGAAGCGCTTTTGCTTTGATCCCGAGCAGCTCAACCGCTCGGCAAGCCCGCAGCGCGGTCCACCAGTCCTCATGAAACAACTCTCGACCGAGAACTTGAACTGCCTCTCCACGATATTTCTCTGACTCCGCCGCCATCCAGGCAGCCATCTCGATACGCACTGGAGCAGAGATGTCATCCATCGTGTCGTAGAGGTCTTCGAGGAGCGCTTCGTCCTTGGGGAATCCTTGGCGCAATCCGATGACTCCCCAGAATCGGATCGAATCGTCGCCGGAATGCACCAGATCGAGGAACTCGTCGCGGGTGCCCTTTCCGACCAAATCTGCAGCAGCCCAGATGGCGTCGAGATCCGGTCGGTGATTGGATTCCCCCAGCGCGATTTCGCGCATCGTCAGGTTTTCTTCGTTGATGAAATCGTAGAGGATACTCTCGGGGATAAATCCGAGATCGAGGATCTCCCTTCGTTTCGCCAGGTACGCCGCACGGTGCGCCTCCAGTGCCTTTATCTGCTCCGTCGACAGCTCGCCATCGAGCAAGTTGACGAGATTTTGAGGGTCTGCTTCGACTGCGTAAAACTCCTCCGTCGGCCTCGTCTCCCCCGCATAGGCACGCTGCGGCGGAGTGAGCGTATCCGCATTTTTTTCCGCATAACTCCGGATTGCTTCTTGAATCTCTCCGAGATCCGAATAGACACTCGGCTGCATCCAGGAGTAATAGGGAAGATAGTTTCGTATATAAAGATAGTTTCTGCTGCGAACGGAGCGAGAGAGATCGTAGGCCTCGTCCACCCGGTCACGGAAGCCGTAGAGATATTCCGGTCCGTTCTGAGTGTTCGCACCCAAAAACGCCTCGCCCTGCATAGTCTCCGGGACGGGTAGATCCAAAAGTGAAAGCACTGTTGGGGCGTAATCGACGAAGCTCACGAGGCGGTCCGTCGTTTTCCCGGGGCCGGCGGGGGCGAGATGTTGGTATTTTTTCGGAAATCGGATCAACAGTGGTACCTTCATCCCTGAATCGTGCAGGAGCCGTTTGTGCCGCGGCATTCCCGAACCGTGATCGGAGTAGAAAAAGACGATGGTATTGTCGGCGAGACCGTCCTCTTCGAGTTGCTTCAGTGTCTGCCCGACTTCCGTGTCCATCACGGTGACGCAATCGTAAAATCGGGCAAGTTCTCTCCGGACGACTTCATTGTCAGGATAGTACGGCGGAACAAGGACCTTGCTAGGATCGTGAATGGTTTCGGCAGAGAGTTTTGATTGCACCTGTTCCACAAAAACCGAATCGGGCCACACCATGGTGCGTGATTGGTGCGTTACCATGTGATTAAAAACGGAGAAAAACGGCTGCCCATCCTTCCGGGCCGCGCTGCGCCAGTGAGCGGTCGCGCTACTCTCATTCCACGATTCCTTGGTGATTCGTCCGGCGTCCGAAGTGTTGTAATCCGTCTTTTCACGGTTCGTTGTGAAATATCCCGCCTCGCGGAGGTAAGTGGGGAACCCTTTGAGACCAATGGGAATCGGGAAGTCCGAACGCATCTGGCTGGTCCCGAGACTGGGTGCCCACATTCCGGTGATGAGAGTAGACCGCGAAGGCGAGCAGACTGGAGCGGCCGCGAAGGCGTTGGTGTATCGGACTGACTCTTTTGCAAAGGCATCTAAATTCGGAGTCGTAGCATAGGTGTCGCCATAAGCGCCGAGGGTCGGGCTCATGTCCTCGGCCGTGATCCAGAGGATATTAGGTTTGTCCGTCCCGGACGCGATACAGAGCCAAAAGGAAGAAAAGAGAAGAAACCGGGCAAAATCCATAGGGAAGGAACTTTGACCGAATTCCGTAGTTTTGGGAAGAGGAAGAGACGACTTTTTCCACTTCTTTCCATTCTTCCATGCGATCGCTTATCGCAAGCTCACGACCTGCAATGGGAAACAGTCTCTGCGATGTGCGGTATTGGACTGTATGCGCATTCTACTCGGAACCGTTAATTGGCTCGTCAGTTCAAGCAATCAATAACATGACTGGGGTGATAGTCCTTTGCGAAGATTGCGCGACATTCCAGAAGTCTCTCCTGATAATTCGAGTACTCCGACACCAGTCGGGCGATGGCAATATTGATGGTTTCGTTATTGACCTCGTCGATGCAGACTCCGATCCCATACTGCTCGACGATCCGAAAGGTCCAGGTACCGCGGCGACATAGAATCGGGCTGAGCGAGCCAATCGCGTCAAGAGTAACGCCGCTGACCGAGAGTCGAAAGGCGACTGGATCATAGAGTTGAAAGCAGATCGCCCCCGGCAATGCCCTGGCATATTCGTCGCTAGTCATTGTTTCCGGGATAAGTCGGAGATGGCTGTAATTTATCCGATCTAGCTTGGAGAGGGCGTTCCTAGTAGGGGTATCATAACCCTTCCGACCGGGGCGGGAAGTCTGAATCACGAATGGCAAATCACTCCCCTTTCCCGAAAGGTAATCGAGGTAGTCGATCATTTCCGAAAACCCTTTATTGCTCCTTGCAGCCCCGATGAAGAGCAGGTGGGAAAACGGAGTCGGTGTGGTCTCGTCGCTAATTAGATAGGGGTAATTGACCTTGTTGACGTGGGAAAACCCCGCATCCTTAAAATAGGATTCGACCTCCTCATTTAGGGTGATGACATGTAATTCCGGTAGCTGACGTGCGATTCTGCGAAGGATGGCAGCCCGCTTCTCTGTCTGGCGAAACCAATGAACGAAAACGAACATTGAATGGCCCGGCACACCCTTTGGTCGAGCGTTGGCGAGAGTTCGTAAGGTTGTTAGATCACAGGTCGGGATAAATACTTTTCCTTGAGTCGTGAAATTCCAGGCTCGTAAAAGTGTCCAGATTTGCAGCTTGTATAACATCCGGCCGAAGTAACGCCTTTCTTCAACCCCTAGAGCGGAGAACGCCAAGGGACTAGTCTTCTGATACCAGACTCGACACGCCATCGGGACAGGCTGATTTCTCGCCGTTGAAACCAGATTTCTGATAAAACTGCATGAGTGCCCAGTCTCATCGTAGAGACTGGGTTCGATGATGTTAATAGGATTCATCAGCAATATTCAGTCCCATCTTTCCCGCCGTATTTCAACTCTCTTTCCGTCACTTGCCACCTGATGGATTTTGTCGACCTTCACAACGAGAACCTGAGTTTGAGGATGAAATTCGATTTGGAAATCTCCAGAAAAAAAGATGAATCAACCTCAATGCAGGCTCGGGCGGGGCATCTGGACACGATGGAGAGGAATCTCTAACGAGTCATCGTCGACGGCCTCCATGGGGAAGGTTTGGTGTAGATTTTGAGCGGTCGCTTCGGAAACCGTGAGACGATTGTTGAGGTCTCGCCCGATCTTGCGGATACGACCGGAGATCTCGATCACTTTTTGGACGGATTCAAAATCGAGCTGATCTCCAGCGTTGCTCGGTTTCACAGTCACGAATCCACTATGGATGCCGATCTCCAGGAAAATGGGGATATTGGTCTCCACCCGCCAATCGCGTAGCAGTTTGGCGAGAGCGTTCTGCATCGCCAAAGCCGCCTGAATGGCGAGTCGCTCTTGGTGAGGGTCGTTGCTGCGCGAGCCGAAGATGGCGATGACACTTTCATCTGACGATTTCTCTAGGGACCCCTGATGTCGCAGAACGATGTCAATCATTGTTGAGAAATACTCGTTCAACAGCGCAAAGACTCTCTCTCCCCCGAGGCGGGAAGACAATTGCCCGAACCCGCAGAGCTCGGCGACGAGAACGGTGATGCGTCGCGAGACGGCCTCTCCGGAGTCGATCGCTTCATTGAGCTTCGCATCGGCCGCCTGAGAGCGCACGTAGTGTACGAGTGCCCCTTTGAGTGACTCCCGCTCCTCGAGTCCGTCAGCCATTTGATTGATCGCGGCGGCAAGTTCTCCGAATTCGTCATTGCTATACACTTTGATCCGCGAGGCAAGATCGCCTTTCCCGATTCCTCGGACAAAGGACTGCAACTCAATCAACGGTCTCGCCACCTTCCCGGAAAGCCACGCAGCAAGTGCTGCGGCAAGGGCGAGAGAAATCGACATTGCAATGAGATCCCCAAAGAGGAGTCGCCTCAGAAGGCTCTGGACGCGCTGAGCGTCGATGTCCGCCGCGAGATAAGCGACCGTCTCTCCGGCTGAATTCCGGATCAAAGAATAGGCCGTCAACCAGGAGCCGAAGGAATCCTTGAAAATCTTTTGATTCACCTTGGCCTTTTGGAGATCGGGCATATCGGCCTGGCTGCTGAACTCCACCTTATCTCCGAGCATCGACTTGTCCTCACCGCTCCTCTCGGCATCCACGACATATTCCCACGTTCCGTCAGGGAGCGGGCGGAGGATGTAGACAAAACGGATCGGAAGAGCTCCCTCGCTGTTGGCATCGCGGACCTCCCGGAGTTTTTGCGCGACTTCCAGATACTCGGGACTCCCGTCTTGATCAGGGTGGGTGAGACCGGCGACCTTGTCGCCCTTGATTCGGGGTGCGGTGCTGACGACCAGCGTAAAGACTTTTTCCTGGATCAGTTCGAAGGCGAGGTGGTTGGCCTTGCGCAGGCTCATCCAGAGAAGCAAGCCACAACTCGCTCCGACGAGCAAGATCAACAGGGTTTGAAGTTTTCGGCGGAAGGACACGATCTAAATGGGATTTGGGAAGTGTACGGCAGGTTCATGGTCGCGAAACCCATTTTTGGGACATGCTTGCGGTATTCTCCAGTGGCGGAGGCTGCAAAGTACCGCCAATACGGGCACTGCCGTCCCTCCTTGTTCCTTCCGGTCCACTTGTGACCTTCCTCGTCGCGGAAGAAGTCCGGGTCCGAGTGCAGCCAGGGGCGCTGCTAGCGCTTTCATATCTCCGTTTTCGTCATTTTCGGGAGCAAATGAGAACTTATTTAGAATAGTTCTTGCTCTAAACAACCTTTTCGCTATCGGTGCCGTAAAGCTAGTAGATGGAAGAACAAACCACCGTACCAAGAGCAGTCGACGACTTCGGCGGGCTTCGCATGACGAAGCAGCGCCAAGTCGTGTATGACGTATTGAGCGATCTCGGTCACGAGCACCCTACTGCGTCAGAGGTGTTTGTCTCAGCCAAAGAAAAGATGCCATCGATCTCTCTCGCCACCGTCTACAACTGCCTCGAGTCCCTCACCAGCGCCGGGGCCATCAAGCAAGTGAACATTCACCGCGAGGCATCGCGATATTGCCCGAATCTGCAGCCTCACGCCCATTTTTTCTGCACCGGTTGCGAATATGTCTTTGATATCGGCCTCGAGACAGGGGCCGACGCCGCCTCTGTCTGGGCACTGCCGAAAGGGTGCCGTGTCGAAGAGATGCAAGTCGCCATGACCGGTATCTGCGGAATTTGCCCCAAGTGCCGCATGGAAGACGGCAACACCACATCCTAGATTTTTTAAAATGAGTCAGTCCCTGAAAATAGAAAACCTACACGCCTCGGTCGAAGGGACCGAGATTCTCAAAGGTCTAACCTTGGAAATCCCGAAAGGGGAAGTTCACGCGATCATGGGGCCCAACGGGTCCGGAAAATCGACTCTCTCGAAGGTCATGGCCGGTCATAAGGACTACGAGGTGACCGCAGGTTCGGTCATGCTTGATGATATCGACCTGCTTTCTCTGGAAATTGATGAACGCTCGCGAGCCGGGTTCTTCCTCGCTTTCCAGTATCCAAATGAGATCCCAGGGGTGAGCAATGCCAACTTCCTCCGCGCGGCCCGGCAAGCTCGCCTTCCCAAGGGGGAGGAAATCGATGCGGTCGCATTTTACAAAGAGATGTATGGAAAAATGGACGAACTCGGGATGGACCGCAAGTTCACCGGTCGTTCCGTCAATGAGGGTTTTTCCGGCGGAGAGAAAAAACGCAATGAGATTCTCCAGATGATGATGCTTGAACCAAAATATGCGGTTCTCGATGAGACGGACAGCGGCCTCGATATCGATGCCCTGAAAATCGTTGCTCAGGGCGTCAATTCGATGCGTTCTCCCGAGCGTGGGTTCCTCGTCATCACTCACTACCAGCGTCTCCTCGACTACATCGTTCCCGATGTAGTCCATGTCATGTTCGACGGACAGGTGATCAAAACGGGGGGGAAAGATCTCGCGCTCGAGCTCGAGGAAAAAGGATACGACTGGGTCACAACCGACTGGGGCACAAAAGAACTCGTTTCCGCGTAGGCCCCGCGAAACTCATTTTACGAAAGGAAAATCATGCCACAAAGTGCAACACTGGAAGCGGTCAAGTTCGATAAGGATGAAGGCAACTTCTCCTATCCCGAAGACTACGCCTACGATGCGGGTTACGGTCTCAACGAGGGAACGGTCGATTACATTTCGAAGATCAAGGGAGAAGCTGAGTGGATTCGCGAATTCCGCCAACGAGCCCTAAAGGTGTTTTTTGCCAAACCCATGCCCACTCATTGGGCGAGCAAAGATCTGGAAAACATCGTCTTCGACAACATCCGGTATTATCTTTCCAAAGGCCAGACACCGACCCGCAGTTGGGACGAGGTGCCTGACGATGTGAAGCAGACTTTCGAGCGTCTCGGGATTCCGGAAAAAGAGCGGAAATATCTCGCAGGGGTCGAGGCCCAGTTCGACAGCGAAGCCGCTTATTCCAATGTCAAGGAAGCACTCACCAAAGAAGGGGTGATCTTTGTGAACTCGACCGAGGGACTCCGGGAGCACCCGGAAATCTTCCGGAAATGGTTTGGCAAAGTCATCCCCACCGGAGACAACAAATTTTCCGCTCTGAACAGTGCAGTTTTCTCCGGTGGAAGCTTCATCTACGTGCCCCCGGGGGTGAAGGTGAAACATCCGCTTCAAGCGTATTTCCGGATCAATGCCGAGAACTTTGGCCAGTTTGAGCGAACCCTTATCATCGTCGATGAAGGGGCTGAAGTGACCTATATGGAGGGTTGTACCGCCCCGAAGTTTGAGACAGCGACCCTTCACAGCGCGGTTGTGGAGCTCGTCGCGATGAAAGATGCCAAGATTCAGTACATCACCGTGCAGAACTGGTCGAACAACGTCTTCAACCTCGTCACCAAGCGCGGCATTGCTCATGAGAATGCGGAGATCCGTTGGATCGATTGCAACATCGGGTCGCGTCTCACGATGAAGTATCCCGGTGTCATCATGAAAGGCCGCAAGGCTCGCGGCGAGGTCATCTCGATCGCGCTCGCCAACGACGGGCAACATCAGGATACTGGGGCGAAAATGATCCACGCCGCCGATGAGACCACCTCGAACATTGTTGCGAAGTCGATCTCGGTGGGAACCGGGCAGTCCACCTATCGCGGGCACGTCCATATCCCCAAGCATCTCAAGGGCTGCAAAAACAACACCGAGTGCGATGCTCTGCTCATCAATGCGAGTAGTCGCACCGACACCTACCCGGCCATCACCGTGCGGGGGAACGAACACTCCACACAGCACGAAGCCAGTGTCAGCCAGGTCAGTGAAGACCAGATCTTCTACATGAAACAGCGGGGACTTACCGAGGGCGAAGCGATGAGCCTCAGTGTAAACGGATTCGTAAATGATCTCGTGCGTGAATTCCCGATGGAATACAGCGTCGAACTCAAACGACTCATCGATATGGAAATGGAAGGCAGCGTGGGCTGAACCTCCGTCCTGGAAATCACCGGATTTTACCTCTTTTTTTCTGATGTCTACTGCTCTTTTGCCTTCCGAGGCACTCACCACCGTGGAAACGGAACAGACCTGGTTCGCCAGCGCTCCGGTTTCGGATCCGAATGCCTCGATGCCGAGTTGGTATCGAGATCTACAGGCTTCTTCATGGCTGCGATTCAACGAGTTGCCTGTTCCAACCCGGACAAATCAGCACTGGCGTTTCGCCGACCTGAAGATGATCCGCTTTGCCGACCTCACTCCCGCGACACCGTGCGGACAACCCGATCGACTCATTGCCCGGGCCCTTGAGGAGCGCCCCGAATCCTTTGCTGCGCATTTCATCTTTGCGAACAACCAGCTCATCCACTCCGAGACACCAGATCTGCCGACGGGTGCCATCTGCCTTCCCATGACCGAGGCGCTCGTCTCGCACGGCGACCTCGTTCGGGAGCATTTCCTGAAGGAAACACAGACTCTCGGTGGTGAGAAATTCGCCGCACTGCACGCCTCTGCGACCCTCAGCGGGATATTTGTGTACTTTCCCAAAGGATGCGTCAGCGAAAAACCCATCCTCGTTCACCACTTCGCCGAAGGGGAGGGGATTGTGATTTTCCCTCATCTCCTCGTCGTTGCAGAGGACAACGCCTCGGTCTCCGTGGTCGATTATTTCGAATCAGTCTCCGAATCCGAGCAAACACTCGCCGTGGGAGTTGTCGATCTCATCGCCGACCGGGGCGGAAAGATCCAGTACGTCTCGCTTCAGGATCTTACCGATCAAGGTGCGAAACACATGCAGATCAACAACACCCGCGTCGGTCGCGATGCGGCAGCGAAAGTGGGTTTTATCAATTTGGGAGCCGCCTGGATGCGGAACGAGTCCCTCAATCGCATGACCGACAAAGGAGCGGACTGTCAGATTTTTAGCGCGAACCTCGCCAACGGGATTCAAGAATACGATCAGCGGACCCTACAGTCTCATGAGGCCGAATGGACCACGAGCGATCTCTTTTTCAAAAACGCGCTCTACCACCAAGCCCGCACGATTTTTTCCGGGATGATCCACGTCAAACCCGGTGCCCATCACACAGATTCCTATCAGACTTGTCGGAATCTCCTCGGCAGCAGCGAGGCCGAAGCAAACTCTATGCCCGGTCTCGAAATCGACGCCGATCAGGTGAAGTGTTCCCACGGATCGACCTCGGGACAGATTAGCGACGAAGAGATCTTCTACCTTCAGGCTCGCGGCATCTCCGCCGATGAAGCCCGGAAGATCATCAGTCTCGGCTTCCTCAACGAATCGATCAACAAGCTCGATGGAGACAGTCTCAAGGAATCGCTCTTCGCCCGCGTCGAGCGGAAATTCGCGCAGTTGAAGTGAGCCGATCGTCCTCGTAAGCCGCGCGGGACCTGCGCAGCAGGAGACGCGGATTTCTCAAGCGAGGGAGTCGCGAGCCGGCTTAGTTTGCTTCTTCCTTGTAAAAGTAAATCTTCACGTACTCCATGTTGCGCTCCTCGTCCGTTCCGCGCTCGAGGAAGTTTGCCGCCTGATGTATGAAACCCGAGGAAAACTTCAGTTCCACGCCGACATCGAGTTTCATACGGCTTTTGAGGCGATTCCCAGCCTTCTCGGCCTCCTTTTTCGAAACGGAAAACTTCTCTTGTAGCTCCTGCCCTTTTTCCTCTTCGTAATCGACTTTGAACGCTTCGAACTGGGCGATCCTCTCGGGTTTTTCGAGGGCTTTCTCTTGAAAATCGGCGAGATCAAACTCCTCATTTTCCTGGATGTAATGCATCGCCCGGCTCGCCACTTCCATGCGCTCCTCCTGGCGAGTCTCCTCCGGTAAACCGCGTTCTGCAAAAGCGACACAGAGTTCGGAATACCGTCGAGTCAGGAAATCATCGTTTGTCACGGGTTTCGCCCCGATAAAATCACGAACCCAGAACTGGGTATTTCCACCGCTTTTGTCGAAAAGATAGACCGAAAAACCGTCCGCCCGACCATGATCGATGATGAGGCAGCCCTTATCGATCTTGTCCGGATAGATTCCCTGCTCCGTCGTGAGCACGAGATCGCCATCCCGCTCCGAGATTTGGAGAAAGGGTACCTTGCTCTCTGACTTCACGATACTGATCGCCTGGGTCGGCTCTCCCGACACCCCCACATGATCGATCAGAGCCACACAGAGATCCCCGGACTTGATGTTCGGATGGTTCGATTTCGCGTGGAGATGACGGGCGATCATCGCCCCCTGCTCCAGTAGCGTCGTATTGTCCGCAAATATCGTCGCAGCATATTGAAAAAGCTCGTTGCTCTCCACCGTGTTGTGATGAAACAACTGATGGAGCTCCAGCGATCGAAAGGACTTCAGGAAACAGTGCGTGAGCAAGTCGGCCTCCTCATCTTTGAAACGACACAGGGTCTGAGACGTCTGGAGAGGTTCGTTCCGCATCGGGTTCCCCACTTTTGCGAGGGACATGGCAGAGAGCTTTGCGTTTCGGAAATTAAGGACGAGTGCCATGGGGGGTGGGAAATGGCCAGAGTAAGGAAGCGGGAGCGGAAAGTCAATTTGCAGTCGCGTCGGATCCGTTTTCACCGTGTGAGAAGTCGGACGAGAGGAAACCTGAACGATCACGAAAATGCGATTAGTACCGTCCCGACGTTTTCCGGCATCCCCTTTTTCTTGCTTTTTCGCTTCTTTCCCTGATAATGCAAGATGCTTGCAAGAGTAATCGGGATTCCTTCGCGTTATCCTTGCCTCCAAGACCCACCATGAAATCGTATCTCGCCCTCCTTCTCACGCTCCCCATTCTCCTCCTTACCTATGTGCAGGCGGAACCGGCCGGGAAAAAGCCGGTCGTGTTTGTTCCCGTGCTGCCGTACCAATATGTCTTTGAGCGCATCGGCGGAGACCAGATCGAAGTCCACAGCATCGTTCCCTCCGGTGGCGATCCGCACGGATACAGCCCCAGTCCACGGCAAGTCACCGAGCTTTCCAAGGCCAATTTGATCTTCTCAGGCGGGCTGCCCTTTGAAGGGAATTTCTTTCTTGCGATGGGCGATGGGGTGAACAGCCCCAAAACCATCGACCTGCTCGAGGGGCTCGACCTCCTTGCGGGGAGCTGCGAAGCCTGTGAAGAAGAACATCACGAAGACAAAGGAAAAAAAGAAAAACCCGAGACGAACAAAAAAGATCCTGATCATGCCGAAGACGATCACGATCACGATCATGATCACGACCATGATCATGCCGGTCATGACCACGCCGAGGGAACCGACTCTCACGTCTGGCTCTCCCCGGCAGTTTTGTTACAGCAAAGCGACCGCATCGCTTCGATTTTGAAAGAACATACTCCTGCTGCCGCCCATGCGAAGATTGACGAGAACCTTGCTGCCTTCAAAGCCGATCTCGAGACCATCGATCAGGAGCTGAAAACACAGCTCGCCCCGATCAAAGGTCGATCCTTTTACGTTTACCACGGGGCCTTCGCTTACTTCGCCCGTGAATTCGGACTCGAACAGAAAGTCATCGAGATCGCGGGACGCAATCCCACCCCCCGGCAAGTCGCCGCCATCGCTAAACAGGCCAAAACCGAAGGCGTCACCACCATTTTTGTTCAGCCTCAGTTCGATGAGACTAGCGCCCTGTCGCTGGCCGAAACTATCGGTGGCACCGTGCAGACCCTCGATCCGCTCGAAAAGGATGTCCTCGCGAACCTCCGCCTGATCGCCCGCACCCTTGTCGCAAAACGCTGATCGCGGGTTCCCCGCTTGTCTTTCGACCTTCACCCCGACTCGACCCTGTTGACTGCGCCGCTGCATCCTGTTGAGTCCGCCTCTTCCCCCTCCGAACGAGGCGGGGACGAGGCAGAGGTCATCGTCGATTGTCGGCATCTTTCGTTTGGGTACGACCGAACTCTCGTTCTGGAGGACGTTTCCTTCACGATTTGCCGGGGGGAATCCCTCTGCGTGATCGGACCCAACGGCGGGGGGAAGTCTACCCTCGTAAAACTCATCCTCGGGCTCCTCGAGCCGAGTCGAGGCAGTCTCGAGATCCTCGGGAAACGCCCCCGCCGCGCCCAGCAATCGTTGGGATACGTGCCCCAGGCGATGCACTTTGACCCCCAGTTTCCCATTGCTGCCCTCGACATCGTCCTCATGGCCCGCCTCGATCGGCTGCGCTTCGGGCGCTTTTCCAGAAAATGCCGCGAGCGGGCCATGGCCGCACTCGACGAAGTCAAGATGGCCGACTTTGCCCATCGCCCCTTCTCCGACCTTTCCGGCGGAGAAAGGCAGCGAGTCCTCGTCGCCCGCGCACTGGCCTGCGACCCCGAGTTGCTTATTCTCGACGAACCGACTGCGAACATCGACCTTACCGTCGAAGCCCAGTTGATCGAAACTCTCGTGAAACTGCGACAAAAGATGACCATCCTCATGGTCACACACGATCTCGATCTCGTAGCCTCGATCGGTAGCTCCGTACTCTGCGTCAACAATCGGGTCCACCGCCACTCCCTGCCGCTCTCGGGCGATACGATCAAGGAAATCTACAGCAGCCGTCGCCGCCTCGAGCACGACCGGCGCAGCCGCCACCTTGAGGGGGATCACTCCGCCTGCCAGCATGACTGATTTCTTCGCCGACTTCCTCGACGCCGTAAAAACGGTTCCTCTGATTCGCTACGCGCTCTTCGCCGGGATCGTTTCCAGCCTCACCTTCGGCATGGTTGGCTCCCTCGTCGTGACCCGCCAGATCGCCTACGTCGCCGCCGCGATCGCCCACAGCATCCTCGGCGGCATCGGTGCCTCGGTCTACTACAGTCGCGTCTACGATCTGCCCTGGCTCACCCCCATGGTCGGGGCGATCGCAGCCGGTTTCCTCTCCGTCGCCGTAATCGGGTGGGTCAGTCTCCGCTTTGGCGAGCGCGAAGACACCATCATCGGCGCGATCTGGGCCTTTGGCATGGCGGCCGGCCTACTCTTTCTTCACTACTCCCCCGGTAAAGCGGTCAACCTCGAGAGCTTCATCTTCGGGAACATCCTCTTGACCTCCAAGAGCGATGTCGTTGCGACGCTTACCCTCGGCGTGATCGTGCTCGTCCTCGTCATGCTCTTTTACCACAAACTCGTCGCCGTCTCCTTTGACGAAGAGTTCGCCCAGCTGCGTGGCATCTCCTCGAGAGCCTACTACTTTCTCCTCCTCGCCCTCACCGCGATGTGCGTCGTCCTCATGGTCCGCCTCGCCGGCATCATCCTCGCCCAGGCGCTCATCATCCTTCCCGCCGCGACCGCCTCGCGCTTTTCCCGGAAGCTCTGGTTCATCATGATCCTCGCCGTCCTTCTGACCATGTTCTGCAATACCGCCGGTTTTGTGATCAGCTACCAGTACGACATCCCGACAGGCCCCTTCATCGTGATGCTTGCCGTGGTCTTCTACATCCTCTCCTTTGTCTTCCGGAGGAATCGCGCATAGGCCAATCAGGCAAAAATCGCCCCCCCGACAGACTCCTACGGGAGAAACTTCCGGCCCTTCAGCCAGAAGAGCAGATCCGCAAGCCAGGGATGTTCGGTCCCGATGAGACCAGTGCCGTGGTCGCCGTCCTCGTAGAGATGAAACTCGTGCGGGATCCCATTTTGCCGCAAAGCAGCCGCATAGAGTTCGGCGTGTCCCACCGGGACCAACTTGTCCTCCTGCGTGTGCCAGAGAAAACAGGGCGGCAAGCCCGGGTGGACCTGGAGTTCACTTGAGGTCCGCCGGAGGAGTTCCTCGCCCGGATTTTCCCCGAGGAGCCTGTCCCGCGACGTGACATGGGGTTGAGTGAGCATACTGATGACGGGATAACAAAGGATCGCCAGGTCCGGACGCGGACTGATCGGGGAAGGGCGACCGGCGATCTCCCCATCCTCCGGGCGATTGATCAGAGTAGAGACCAGATGCCCGCCCGCCGAGAAGCCCATCGCCCCGATGCGGTTCGCGTCGATCTTCCGCTCCCCTGCCGCACCGCGTATTTGTCGCATCGCCTCCACCGCATCCTGAAGTTGCGCGGGATAGCGATACCCCGCGCTTCCAAGACGGTAGCGCAGCACATAGACCGTGATACCCTGCTCATTCAGCCAGAGGGCAAACGGTTCCGCCTGTCCCTCATAGATGCCGCTGTAGCTGCCGCCGGGGATGAGCAGCATCGCCGCGCCGTTCGCCTTTTCCGGGAAATAGGGAGTGAGCGTGGGAACGTCCTTCGCCGCCGTGCCGAGCGCCCCCGGTGCGCCTGTCGGCCACAGCACGAGAGGATCCGCTGCCGTCGCGAGCAGACTCAGACAGGGGAAGACGAGAAAGAGCAAAAAAGATTTCACGGCGAGAGGGGGTAGAAAAGGATCTAATGAGAATCGAACCCAAGGATTGACGAGACAAATGCATTCCTCAAATCCTTCTCGCAAAAAGTTCCCCGCCCACCAGCCACTCCGAGCACCCTCGTCTACTCGCGGTTTGCCCGTCGCTTCGCTTTCGAGGCCCCTCACAAAAAGAGGAAGACCCAGTAATCGAACGAGAGCCGTGACGAGCAGGTGAAGAGGAGTCATTGAGGATTTCTTTCGGATGATAGAGAATGCCCTGCCTTGGTCACGCAAAAAAAGATATTCCCCGATCCTTTGCGGGAAAGGCTAACGCTTGCCCAACTTCAAGCTTGCAAGCAAATCGCTTATCCCCAACACAACGAGAAACTTACATCTTTCCGAAAATCCTGTGTCAGGGAGAGAGTTCCCCAACGTTCTCCGAGCCGGCTGAGATCGTGATGACATCTCTTGAGACCAAAGCAGTAAATGCGGTGAGTCCAAATAAATGATCGCGACTTTCACTAAAGCCACCATAATTTCAGCATGAATCGAAAAGATCGCCTACAACATATCCTAGAAGCGATTCCGGGTCTTTCAGATTTTCGGCTTTCTTTGATCGACGGTATTATTACGATTCTTGAACGTAAACGCTTACGAGACTCCGGTGAGACAGGAATGGCTGCGGCGCGTGTGCGGGCACGGTGATAGCGGAAAGTAGCCAGAGCGACGCTTCGGCGGCGGCAGAACTCGGCCTGGCTGAGGTCACTACGGTCGAAGGCGTCGAGGATCTCGCGCCACTGTCGGGGAGTGCGGTTGCGGGGCATCTGGAACCTTCGCCCGAATCACGGACTTCGGTAGATGGTCCAGGTCGGACGCTTACTGTGAATCAGGGCAGTGTTCCGGAATGCACTCGGCAAGACAGGGTTGGGTTCCCGATCTTACCCTGTTGGATCGGAGGCAATGGTAGTGCGGCGGCGACGGGAGATTGGGTGACAATCCAGTAACTGGCAGATTACCTGTCATCAGGAATTCAATTGATTAAAAGTCAAATTCCTCTCAATTCGACTATCAACTACACAATCCGTGCGCTTCGATAATTTTGTCGATCCTGCCACCTTTTTCCAACAAATCACCAACGGTTATCACGTTCACTGGAGGAAACACATTATTCAACTTGGCGTAAGTATCAGGCAAATCCAGATAGCAGACGTTCCACAAATTTGCGATGTGCATTTGGTAAAGACGCCACTGCCAAGGCAGGCAAATTTCAATAACTTTACGGGTTTTGGCATCAAGTTTTGTTTCGGTCAAGACGATGGGCATAGCCAAAAAACGCCCTGAACCATACACACCATCGAGCATGCGCTGATGAGCCCAAACTTGAATAATCCTTTCTCGCGTAGAAGTTTTAACGGGGAGATGAAATTTTGGCTTTTCGGTTCCCATATCGAAAACAAAATCGGTTGGCAACTTTCCCCGAAGATCGAGATTCAGAATTTCTAGCGAGCGGCACGGAGACACTTGCAGCGTTGACTGTATTAGAGCTGCGCAAAGCCACTCAAAAACTGTTCCTTGCGTCTTACGGTCTCCCCTTGAGGTAACGTCAACAGCGGCACAACACGAAATCGCCATTCCATAAACCGCTTGGGTGATTGCGGTAGAACTGTAGTCATGCCGTCTTCCGTCCAGAATCGCCATGAAAATCCCCTTCGAATCTTCAAGTGAATTACAAATCAAAGCTTCGTTCACTGGTCTTGAGAGAATTTCGCTTTTACCCTTGAAAGCGTAATACCTCTTGCCGGTAATCGTCGTATTTAGCGGAATCTTTTCACAGAATTCAAGAGTGGTGATCGCCGCGACCAGCATTTCTTCGAACGCAAAATGGCAGTCTCTGCCGAAACCGTCACGATTCACAATTTTTTTAAGCCTTTCGTATTCGGCTCTCATAGATTGGGTTTTCCTAATTCCGCATGCTTGATGATTGCCCCTAACGGCAACTCCATCGCGCTGGCAATTAGCGCTATTGTGTAAAGCGTTGGGTTTCTTGCTCCCCGAGCGATCAAGTTCACCGTCTTGGGATCCAAATGCGCCTTTTGGGCAAGCGCCCGCTGTGAGAGTCCTCTCAACTTCCGCTCCTCTTCAAGAGCGGCTACGACCCTGCTGACAAGACCTTCGGCTTCTTCCTCATTCACGTGCCTTTAATACACCACAAAGAAATAAATTCTTGGGGACTATAGTCCTTAAACGCTTGACAGCGTAAACTCGATGTTACAAGGTTTCCAAATGTCTTCATTCACCCCGGAGTTCCTTTCACTTAGGAATAAAATCGAAGAGCGGATTCCGATCAAAGATTCGCCCTACCGTCTTATTGAGGGTTTTTGTGGCCCAGGTGGAATGTCACTGGGTCTATCAAGGGCTGGTTTCGAAATCTCCTGTGCGTTTGATATCGATTCACCCTCAGTTGATACTCACAATAAGAATCTTGGCGGACACGCTTTCGTTGCAAATGCCCGCGACGTAACCGGTCAGGACCTCTTGACTCGCGCTGGTCTTGAAACTCGAGAGCTTGATCTTTTCGCCGGTGGGCCACCGTGTCAGGGTTTTTCAAAGCAAAAGCGCGGCGCGCATCTCGGCGACACCAGAAACGACCTCGTAAAAGACTATATAAGAATCGTTCGCGAGCTGAAACCAAGGTTCTTCTTTTTTGAGAACGTCGCGATTTTTGGGCAAAAAAGGGGAAAGGAATACATCCGTGCAATGCACGACGATCTTGGAGATTATGAAATTTCATCTTGTTTCGTCGATTCCTCTAATTTCGGACTAGCTCAGTCAAGGCAACGCTTTCTAGTGGTAGGGAGGAGAAGGGATGTTCTCGGAGCGTTCTCGTTCCCAACTGGAATCGTGAAGAGAAAAGTGACCGTTGGAGATGTACTTAAGGGTCTGCCTGAACCTCCAGATGACTACACAAGCCATCGAAAATTTGCAAATCATCAACAGGCACGCGTGACAGCGATGAATGTGATGAGATTTTCGTACGTTCCCCAAGGCGGTGGCTGGAAGGATATACCCCGTGAACATCAACTGCCTTGCCATCAGCGGGTGGACACACAAAAAGGTGGTTGGCCAGACGTTTTCGGGAGATTGTCTTGGGACGGTCTTTGCCCAACAATTACTGGCGGCTTCGATAGTTTCACGAGAGGCCGCTATGGTCATCCGCTTCATGATCGCCCCCTTACCCCGCGTGAAGCAGCGCGGATCCAGGGATTTCCTGACAGCCACATATTCCACGGAAACCGCGGCGACGTAAGAAGCCAGATCGGGAATGCTGTCCCCCCTCCGGTAGCTTTCGCTGTTGGCACCCATATTCTAAAGTCACTTCTCGTTGCAGACAGATTACTTCCAGAGGACGCTCCCTATGCCCTTTTGTGTGAGGATTCTCTGGAATATCAAACGTAGTTCTTCCAGATCCAAACTGTTCGGATAGGAAATGTCATCTCCGAGAACATCAAAACGTCCCGTCGAAGAATATAAAGAGCTACTCCGCATCGATTGGGACTGGAGCAGCACTGGGATATGGGTCATCAAAGAGCCAAACCAGAGATATACGGGATCAAATTTGGATTACGATATGTTGGACCTACCTCCGTGGCTGATTGAGCGATTCAATTACTGGACCGAGTGGCTCGAATCTTCTGAACCATGGAATCGACACGAGACTCAGGATGATCCCTTGATTGCTGCCTATAAAATGTCGTTGGGCATAGATTTGAAACGTGTTCTAGGAGACAACTATTATGTCGAGTGTTCAGGACGCGAGATTCACGATGATTTAGAGTATCTGAAGCGTGTGAACAAAAAATAAGGAAAATCAGGTAGGAGCAGGGATCGAACCCGCTCCCACACCACCCGGCAAGCGGGGTAGACTGCGGTCGTTCCTCCCTTGCCGCTTTGCGGTGTCATGCGGACAGTCGTTTGACTCCGGTTGACTTCAGTTCGCTCCGTCCATCTCCGCTGCGCTTCGATTCGCTCCGTCTATCTCCCCTTCATTCCGATTCGCTTCGCTCGGTTGCACCGGGCGGTTCCCATCCGTTCCAGGACGAGAGGGCGACAGGAGTGTCGCCCCTCCTTGGCGTCGGAAGAACAAGGAGGAGGGACACTCTTGTCCCTCACGTTTCATCCGACCGGTGCGACAGTCCACAGGACACCGTTCGCCGAGACAGGCAAATGATCCCTTTCAGGGACAGACAAATGATCCCTTTCCGTCTGTTTCACCGGAAAAAAGGCAAAGCGAATGTAGCCCATGCCCTGGGCGTGGGCTTTGTCGAGGTTCTGCCCGGCGCTCTTGTGCTCGACGAGGAGCTTGCCGGGCCAGAAGAGGTCGATGAAGCTCCAGTTTCCGCCGAGATTTTTCACCGGCTCCTCGAAGGAGGCGACGGTGCGGCGGCGCACGCCAAAGACGTCGAAGAATTCATTCCAAAAGGTCTGTCGCTCAGATTTCTCGGAGCCTTCTCCCTTCCATTCGCGGGAGAATTTGGTAGCGCGGTGTTTGATCTCGTTCCAGGAAAGCGGCATAGGGCGGAGACTACGGGAACGCCGGGAAAAGGTCAATCGGGGGATGGAGATGGGGAGATGGGGAGATGGGGAGATGGGGAGATGGGGAGATGGGGAGATGAATTGCCTCCTCAACTCCTCAAAACCGGGCTCCGGAAGCCGTGATATCAGGCAGGAACGTTCGCCCGAATTCCCCCCGTCCCCTTTTGCCTGATATGCGCACGTTTCACGCGAATTCCCTTGTCAGGACGGGGGTTTTCCCGCATTTTGGGATTCGGGTCTCTTGGTGGATATGACTGCGGGAGATCATACGAATAAATACTGTTCGGTTCAAAAATATGAATGACCCTTCGGAAACCAAATTTTCAGGTCACGCCGATTCGCGACTGAAAGTCCTACCTAATGACCCAGATGCCTTTGCACAGTTGGTTCTTACCAATCTGAAGAAGCGCTCTCGATTGGAATACATTGCTTCTAAATCAATGTGGACCAGAACCAGGTTGGGAAAGCTGGGACTGACTCTTTTCCCAATTGCTGTTTTTTGGGTGCTCTTCGCCTTCCGGGCAAGCTTGGAAGATTATTTGCCTTTTATATTCGCACTTCTCCTATTTGTCATTCAAGGAGTAATCGCCTCCATCCATCAACGGATTGACGCCGTCTATGAGCTGATGAAGTTGGGCCCGCCAGAGGTCCATTCTAAAGACAACCAAACCGAACAAAACGCGGCTGGACAACCCGCTACTCGCTCTGAGCCGAAATGATCCCGGTAACTTCAACCCCTAGCCCCGTTGCGGCGTGGCGCCCCCGGTAGCGGGTCGCCAGCGCTCGACGTTCGGTGAAAAACCATGAGATGCTTTGAATCAGAGACCTTCGTTCTGCGCTCCGTCCCAAACTCGGTTATCCGAGACCGGGAGCACTTTCCAGAGACGTATAAATTGATTTCATCTGCCGTCGGTAATTCCTTTCAGGCCCGAGCGACAAATGACCTCGGAATGATAGAAATTTGGATTGCTCATGATGGAACTGACTCCTCCGACGCTTGTGCCGATTCGGTCTGGATCGAGCCCGAGTTCCTCGCCTCACCTGCAACGGAATCACCGAACCACGGTCGGTCTAGCAAATGATTGCCGCTCTCAAGCCCTTCACTTGCAAGTCTCCTGAGAAGGAGATTTTCATCGTGTTTGGGGTTCTCGGAGCGACGCTTGGGGTGGCGATCAGTGTGCTGGGAATAATTATTCCGAACGGCACACATGGTATTGAAGACTGGAAACCCCTGATTTCATTCGGCGTAGTACTATCTGTATTTGGGATTGGGACTTCATTTCTGATTAGGCTCTTTGTGGTGCCTTTATCACTTGCTTCAGCTGCATACGGAATCATGCTGATTGTAGGCAGCGCTTTGGAAGTTCCCTTTCCCTGGATTTTAATTAACGTATCGTTCGGGCTTGTGGGAATTCTTCCGGCGCTAATTCTGCTACGCTCAGTCATTCGCCACATTGGAACCAAACCGAACAAGGCGGCGCATCGAACGGGCTACCGCCCGTCCGATGGCCTTTGACGTTCTGCAACAATATCAAAGACCCAACGATGCGAGGAAGAATGCCATATCCCATTCCCTTTTTGCCGATGATCATCGTCGCCATTCTGATGTCGGACACGTTTTCCAGCCTGATGAATTTGTGCGGCAGTCGCGAAAAGGCCCACGGTATCCACGTGCCATCTTTGCCCAAGAATGCGACGAATCAGGATTTCCCGAGCGTGGATCCGTTTGGCGATGTGGCGGATGTGAGCGCTCTGACGCCGCGAGTGCGAATCACTACCAAATTCGTCGAGATCTATTCAGGCACTGAAGAACTTTCCTTTAATTGGCTCGTCCCATTTGAGCAATCAACACCCAAGGAATGAAGACCGCAGAACACGTCGTGGGTGGCAACGGCGTATAAGCTCTCTCGTTCGCTTCGCTCTGTGAGTCTTGCGCCGCCGTGCCACCACATTTAACGTTCGGCACTGAAATGAAACATATCGGAATATTTATTGCGTTACTCGCCTTAGTTCAAGTTGCAGTCTCCGAGGAGCTAATTATTGATCAGAAAACAAAAATATTGGCCGACCGCATAACGCAAACTGAAACCGCCGACGGCGATGTGATTGTCGCACAAGGTAATGCTATTCTAATCCGGGAGAAGGGAGGTTTTAGCGGGTATAAGTTCGCATCAGTAAAGACTCCGATCTTTTACAATATTCAGGAAAATAGCATCACATGCTCCGGTTGGTTTTACGCAACAAATGGGAAGAGAACTTTCGGATTTAATGAGATTATGGCGGAGGAGAATAAAATGATATTTCACGATAGTGGAGACGTGACTGAATCGGTGGTTGGGGTTATTCTCATCCCAAAAATTCCGAACCAACAAAAGACAATCGAGGAACATCGGACCTTAATCACAGCTGCAAAAAGGTTGATCGAATCGAAAAACGGAAACGCCGAACACGGCGCGGCTGGACAACCCGCTACCCGAACCTTGTTGAATGATCACCGTAACTCCAACCCTTAACCCTGTTTCGGCGTGGCGCTCCCGGTAGCGGGCCGCCAGCGCTCATCGTTCGCTGAAGAAAATGACCGTGACCCACATCGGATTTCTTGTTATCGCAGCCCTATTTGTCTGTGGGTGTGGTGATACCGTCAAAAGCCGATACAAGACGAGAGCAGACGCCGAAGCCGACAAGCTCTTTCAGCGAGGGTGGCTCCCCAGCATCATACCGCAATCCAGCTACGATATTACGACCGAGAACGATTTGGACATTAACGTGTCGGAAGGAGAGTTCTCCTTCGCACCCGACCACGCCAAAGAGTTCATAGGTCACCTACGGAGAATGAACGCTTCGGAAGTGTCAGGGACTGATTCCGTGCGTTTCATGGAGCGGGACTATTGGCCGCACGCCTATCTGAATGAAGATTCATGGTGGACATTTTTCGTCAACTCCGAGAACGGACATTGCGAATACAGGATGGGGCTCTCTCGAACAACCAACAGCGAACAAGTCGGAGCACAGAACCCCTGACCCGCCGCGAGTTCAATTTTCTCATGACCATTCCAACCTTAACACGCAGTCGAAGCCTCGCTCCCGGTCAGGGGTCCTGTGTCCTTGAACGTGCCAAAATATGGAGTCACTCTTCACATTTCTCTCCTATTCCCCTGGACCATTCTGGTTGCTGATTCTCTTTTTACCAAAGAATCGAACTGCAATGCTTGTGGTTGACTGCTTT
>JAGPCC010000170.1 GCA_018058245.1 Verrucomicrobiales bacterium | reverse complement strand
TGAATCACCATTTACGGAATTCGCTTACGGTAATGAGAACGTTTCACGACCTGATCCCGTACCAACTGGAGGAGGAACTGGAGGGAGAGCCAAAGGACCAGGACTTCTGGGACGGCCACTATCGTGAGGTAGGGGGGCAGATCGATCGGATGACCTCTATGCTGACAAATCTAGCCGAGAGCACGAAGATCAGCGAACTTTCCGTGGTGCAGGGAGTCAATCTGGCGGACCTTCTTCGGAAGTCCGGAGATCATGTCTTGGGCGCAGATTCGGAGATTTGTTTTTCGGTCCAGGAAACGAATTCCGTTCCTTTGATCGACGGGGATGTGCAGAAAATCGCCCAGATGGGGCGATTCCTGTTTGAAGAAGCAAAGTCCGATATGGCAAACGGTGGAGAGATCGAAGTTCTGCTAGCGGCAACGGAGGACAGGGAGACAGTGGAGATTTCCTTTTTGGATTCTGGTAAGCCTTTGCCAGAACTCGAGCTGGAGCGCCTTTTTGATCCATTTTTTATCCGCCAGAGTAAACCGGAAGAGCTCGGGACTAATCTGATGGCTTGTTATCTCACGGCCTTCTACCACGGGGGATCGATTCATGCCACCCGAACGGGCGACGGTCGAAATGCGATCGTGGTAAGACTTCCGGTGAATCGTTCAGCTGATGTCACTACGGAGATGTCTCGAAGGATTCTGGATCGAGTGGCTGACTTTAGCCATCATGATCTCCGTCCTTACGGAGCCGCCGTAACGGCGTGAACGATTCGGAGTGCTGGTATTGATTGACAATCTCGTGCGCAACAGGCACACAGGGATCGCCATGGCAGTGATATTGAAAAACGGTTCCATCTTCCTCCATATTCCGAAAACGGGAGGTACTTGGGTGACACGAGTTTTGCGTGAGGCGGGCCTGATGCAGTGCTCGATCGGTCACCGGCACGCGAACCTACCCCATGTCCTTGCACCAGGTTTTCAAGGAGTCGGGCGCAGGGTGGAGTTCCTCTATAAAAAATCCCGCTTTCTGCGAACTCACCCGCGGCCATTTACGTTTTGTTTTGTGCGCCACCCACTTTCCTGGTACGAATCTTTCTATCTCTACAAAACCCAACCCTCACTCAACTGGGAACAGGATGGAGAGTTGGAAAACATCAATCGTTGGCATCCGAATGCCGTGTTGAACGGCTTGGGTGCGGGACGGGATTTTTCTCAGTTCGTCACTGCAGTGATGGATAAGCACCCCGGCTACGTCACGGCACTCTACAGCCATTACACCTTTCGACCGGTGGACTTTGTCGGAAAACAGGAGAATCTCCGCGAAGATCTGATTACGGTGTTGGAGCGAACTGGCTGTCCGTTTGATCCAGAAGTGATTCGCGGGCGCGAGAGGGTCAATCGCAGTGTCGCTTCCGCAAAACCCGTTTGGGAACCGGAAGTAAGGGCGCGAGCGCTGAAGTTGGAAGCAGCCGCGATTGCTCGGTACGGTTATGGTGAAGAATAAAAAAGCCTCTTCCGACATTGAGTCGAAAGAGGCTTTGAAAAACGAGACGTAGCTGCGAATTACTTCGCGTCTTCCGCTCTCAGCGTATTGTAGAGCTCGAACGCTTCCTCGGGCTTCATGCCTTCATGCACGACGCCGCGGACGGCTTTCATCATCGGGATCGGAGCTTCGGACTGGAAAATATTCCGTCCCATGTCCACTCCGGAGGCACCTTGTTCACAGGCATTGTAGGCCATCTTCAGCGCATCGAGTTCGGGGCGTTTTTTCCCACCAGCGATCACGATCGGGACGGGGCAACAGCTCGTGATCGTCTCGAATTCTTCGTCGGTGTGGTAACACTTCACGAGGTGACAACCGAGTTCTGCCATGATGCGGGTGGCAAGGCGGAAATACTTGGGACTGCGGTCCATATTCGTCCCGACTGCGACGACACCCATCACGGCGATACCGTAGCGATTGGCTTGGTCGATGAGACGAGTCATGTTCTGGAGAGTATTGCGCTCGTGCTCGGATCCGATGAATACCTGCACCGCGAGGACGCTGGCATTGAGGCGGATCGCCTCTTCGATCGAGCAGGTGAGAATCTCATCACTGAGGGAGTCAGGACGTGCCATCGAAGTTCCTCCTGAAGCGCGGAGCGCGATTGCTTTCTGTGTGCTCGCAGGGATCACGGCTCGCTGAATTCCGCGAGTCAGCATGAGACAATCACAGAAAGGCTCGAGCGGGAGAATGGTCTGGTCGACTCGCTCCAGACCGGTCGTGGGCCCCTGAAAGTATCCGTGGTCGAACGCCAACATGATGGTGCGTCCGTTCTTTGGGTTAAAAACCTTGGAAAGGCGATTCTTCAAACCCCAGTCGTACTGGTGCGAACCTTTGAGGAAAAAGCCGGGAGCTTCCTGCTTGGTTTCGGTGAAGTAATCCTTTTCCTTCTTCTCCTGAGTCGTTCCGTCGAGATCTGCCATGGGTATTTTGGGGTTTGATGTGAAGAGACTACCTTCGTGGGGAGGGCTGCGAGGGTCAATATCCAATTGCGCCGCGCTTGGGTCGATTTCCAGCAGAATTGCCGGTTTCGATCCTATTTTGTTGCGGGAGGGCGAGAAGCCTTCGCTACCGCAGCGGCGACGGGATTGATTTCCATCAGTTCGGACGAAAGATCGTCGCGGTCAAGCTTCCGGGTCAATGACCCCGGCGGGACCGGTTGTCGTTCCACTCTGTCGCTGATCTCGATGATTCGCACGAAGCGAGCTTTGACCGAAAGCCCGAGGAGAAGGGTATCCCCGTCCCGTAGTTCGCGCGGCGACGAGCCGACCGACTCTCCATTCAGGCGAGTTCCGTTGGTAGAACCGAGGTCGACGATCTCGAAGGTCGATTCCTTTCGGCGGAGTTCGCAGTGGCGGCTCGATACGGCGTCTACTTCGATGATTACCGCATTTCGATCCTCCCGCCCGATCCCGATCACCCGCGCCCCGAGTTGGTAATAGCGCGGAGAAGTTCCGGGTGCTTCCACTACCAGGTTGTAGATCGGGTTCGACATATCAACGAGAGTAGAAGGCGTCGAGAGGGAAGTCAATTCTTTGGAGCGCAGTACCGTATTACAAATCGGGAGCAGCGAGGCGGACTGCTTCCAACTCTTCCCAACGCGAGTAGAGAGCGGCGATGGCCGCCTTTTTTGTTTCGAGGTCAGTGATCATTGCGGGAGCTGTTTCGGAGTTCTCGATGTAGAATTCTGGATCATTCAGCTTTGCCTCGATGGCCGCGACTTCCGCTTCGGCGGCGAAGATCGTTTCCTCCATCGTCTCGAGTTCCCGCTCCTCCTTCCATTTCAGTTTTCGTGGTTTTTCGACAGGAACACTCTCGACCCGGGATTTTTTCACCGCTTTGGGACGGGCGGCAATCGCTGCGGCATCCATCGCACGACGTTTCTCCAGGTAGTAGGAGTAGTTCCCTTCGTTGATGGAGACATCCCCTTTGCCATCGAACACGATGACCCGGTCGCATACGCGATCGAGGAACCAGCGGTCGTGACTCACGACCAGTGCGGTACCACCGAAATTGATGAGAGCCTCCTCGAGGACCCGCAACGTTTGGAGATCGAGGTCGTTCGTCGGTTCATCGAGGACGAGAAAATTCCCGCCACGGCGAAGGATTTTTGCGAGGAGAACCCGGTTCTTTTCCCCGCCGGATAGGTTGCCGACACGGTCGTTGATCCTCTCGTTCGTGAATAGGAAACGGCTCAGGTACGAGCGGACAGAGATGGACTCGTCACCGAAACTCACCGAGTCGAGGCCCTGTGAGACTTCTTCGAGCACGCTGTTGTCTTCGTTCAACTCCAGTCGAGTCTGATCGACATAATTGAACTCCGTCCGTTTCCCCATCTTTCGAGTTCCGGCACTTGGCTCGAGGGTGCCGAGGATGATGCGCAACAGGGAGGTCTTACCGGCTCCGTTCGGTCCCACGACTCCCACACATTCCCCCGCCTTGAACTCAAGATTGACGTCGAGGAAGAGGGGATCCCGGTCATAAAAACATCCCACTTCGTTCAGATCGACGACCACGTTGGCAAGTTTTGGCGGCGGTGGGATGACCAACTCCATATCGAGGTCTTTTTCCGGCGCTTTTTGGGCTTTCACCGCATAAAAGTTGTCGATGCGACTGCGTTGTTTGGTTCCGCGAGCTTTTACCCCGGCCCGGACCCACTCGATCTCGCGGCTGAGGAATCGCTGCCGTTTGTGTTCGACTGCTTGGTCTCGCTCCTGGCGTTCGTCTTTTGCGATGAGAAAATCGCTGTAGTTGCCGTCGTGTGAGAAAAACCGCCCGTCCGCCAGTTCTACAATGCGGGTTGCGATACGATCCAGAAAATACCGGTCGTGAGTGACAAAGAGACAGGCGCTCGGTGAATCCGCGAGGTAGCCTTCGAGCCAGGCAATCGCTCCGGCATCGAGATGGTTCGTCGGTTCGTCGAGGATGAGAAGATCTGGCTGGCTCAGCAGCGCTCGACAGAGTCCGACACGTCGTTTTTCTCCTCCGGAAAGTTGTCCCACGATACGGTCAGCGGCAGGGGCCGAGAGTTCCCGCATGAGTGTCTCGATCCGTGTTTCGATATTCCATCCGTCGCCATGCTCGATCGCGGCGAGGAGGCGATCCGTTTCCGCGTGGCTCAGATCATCGCAGGTCTCGTACCGTTCGATCATGCCGATGAGTTCTGCGGCACCGTTGCGGATATTTGCGTCGACGCTTGCCTCGTCATCCAGTTGGAATTCCTGCGGGAGGTATCCGATCACGAGACCCTGCTTTCGCGAGACCGTTCCGCTGTCGGCAAACTCTTCTCCTGCGACGATACGGAGGAAACTCGATTTCCCGCAACCATTCCGTCCCACGAGTCCCACCTTCTCTCCAGGGTAGACCGCCACCGTGGCAGAATCGAGCACCGCCTGATTTCCAAAAGAAAGCTGGAGTTCGGACGCCGAGAGCACTGCGTCGTTCTGGATCGAGGGATTGGCCATGGGGAGGGGAAAGTCGCGAATGTAGCGTCGCCCGGTCACAACTCAACCCCCTTACGTCAAAGAGTTGACCCTCTCCTCCAGGGCAGGCGGTATCTCCGCCTACCGATCTTCTGAGATTCCCGAACGTGGATTCTGTTTAGAATCCGGCGGATCGAGCTTTTTTCCTCAGAGCCACCTACGAGATCGTCCGTTTCTGAAGCGACTCCCATACTTCGGGCAGATCCCAGTCTTTCAGGACACCAAAAATCATGTGCGAGAGCGGCCAGTGATAGTGCTCCTCGGTTGCGATGGAGTGCCAGCTTGCGAGAGGATCGAGAAGGGTGACCTGTGTGACCCGATCATCGAGAAACGCGGCGAGACCACCTGGGAGGGACGCACGTCCCTCGGCCACCAGTCGGATCCTGTTCCATCCGCGCGAAACGAGCAAGTCGATCACCCGCAGCACATCGTGTGTTTTTCCTCCGAGATAGGGATGGCTCAACATATTGGCAAACGCAGCGTAAAAATAGTCGGCACCGTAATAACTGTCCGGTTTGTGTCCGGCCGTTCCAGGGAGCGAGTCGCCGACTCCACGGGGATCGCAGGCCATCACGAGGGTGCCCGGAGCGCGAGCGCTGATGAGATTCCGAAGCGCTTCGTTCTCTCTCAAATCCTTGTCGGCGGACTCCGCTGCGATCCAGAGCAGGACATCGCCACCGCCCGCCGGAGCGGCCGCGAGGCCAGAGACGTGCGAAATCTCGGAGAGCACCGTGCAGATCGTCTGAATGTCTGGTTCGCTCTCGACCGCGTAGTTGGTCCAGAAGTCGAGCGGATACCCACGTTTTCCGCCGTAGGATCGCAGGATGCGGTAATCGGGTGCGAGTGCGGGATCACGGGGCGGTAGTTGGAGCGATCCGAGCACTGCTTTTTGTAAAACCTCGGGAGATTTGGGGGCAGCCTCCAGGGCCTGTTTCAGTTGGTTCGCTTTTTCTTTGGTGAAGGAAAAAACCGTGCGCGAACCGGGATCGAGAACGACCTGCCCACGCGGTGTGCAAATGAGGTCACTGTCCTTCTCGATGACGATGGTCGGTTCGGTAGAGATCTCCGAAGCCCTCGTGAGGGAGTTGAAGAATCCGTACATCGCCTCTCGGTTGGCTTGCGAATACCCGTGATCGTCGGGACCGACCTGAAGGCGGACCTGGTCTTCGGCACCGAGCAAACCGTAGAGATGTTTGAGTCTCGAAAAACTCTCCTCCGCCCCGCGGGCATCAAAGAAGTCGCGACTCTGGGCGAGGATGATGATGGGTTTCGGGGCCATAGCCGCGAGAAAATCGTCATGATCCAGATCGAGCGCGAGAGCGCCGGGAGGACATTGTTCGTTGTCTTGCGGCAGCTCGTTTTCGAGATTTCGCCGCCACGTCGTCACGAAGCAGGCCGGGGCACCCATCGTCCAGCGACGATCGAGACCGATGAGCCACGTCGAGAGGGTACCTCCTCCGGAGTTGCCCGTGATGCCGACGTGTTTTGGATCGATCTCGGGTCGCGAGAGCAGATAGTCGAGCGCCCGGATGCCGTCCCATGCCCGCCACGAGCCTAAAAACTCCCCGACGAGCTCCATCTGATTTCCCGCGTGATTGTGCTCGGAGGTACTGCCCTTGATGAGCAGTTTCCCCGCCGCGTCGACATACTGGGAGCGCTCTCCCTGGCCGATCGGATCGTAGATGAGGCAGGCCGTGCCGAGGCGTGCGAGTCCTTGCGCAAAACTTTGATACGCTGGAGCGGCCTTGCCGTTGTCAGAGTGACCGCAGGCCCCCACGACCCCGGGGATGCTGCCCGGAGGACGGCCCTTCGGCAGATAGAGATTGGCGGTGACATGGAAATTCGGCCGACTTTCGAACACGATCTTTTCGACGGTGTATCCGTCACGGTCGAGGATGCCGGTGACCTTTGCGTTGAGCGGTGTTTTGGTCTGCGGCATCGGAGCAAACGCCTTTGCGATGCGTTCGCGGACATCGACGACATACGCCTCCGCCTCTGCTTTGGTGGAGAGCGCAGCCTTTTTTGCCGAGCTGCGTTTTTCGATCGCGCGGACCCGGGCGAGGTAATAGTCGTGTACCATGCGAGGAAAACGCTGGTACGGTGCGATTGGGCTCGCCTCTGACTGCGCTTCCAGCAGATCGGGAAAGGAAAAACCGGCGAGAACAAGTCCACCGACAAAACGGAAAACGTCGCGGCGAGGGGCGGAGAAGGGTAGGGCAGGGTCCATCATCGAAGCGTAGGGAAAAAACTACCCCCAGGTCAAAGCCGCAAAGCCGTATTCCTCCCTGGCTTTCCTCAATCAAAGAAGGGGAAAAGGCGTTTGATCTCCGCTTCGCTCGGTTGGTCCGCATATTCGCAGATTTCGAAAACTTCTGCGTATTTCACCGCAGCTCCCTTTTCGTCGCCGTACCTCTTGACCAAAGTCTCCCGAAATTTTTGGGCTATGTCGCCGTCGCGCTTTTTCCAACTGGTGGCGAGAAACGTTTTGCGGCGCACTGGATCCGCCGCAAAACGCTGCACGAGCGTCTTTTCGGACCCGAGTGCTCCCCCTTCGTAGACCTGGCTCACGAGGGCATCGACGGCATCCAGCTTTTTGTCGAAGACATCATCAATCGAGACGGCGATATCGGCTTTGAAAGGATAGGGGGTCGTGAAGCGGTCGTAAAAGTAGAGGAATGTCGTGCTGTGCGTAATCGGTGGCGTGTCGGGTACGTAGAACGGAACCTTGATCATGAAGGCTGCGTCCCGCACCAGCAGCCCCGCATTGCGATGGTCGGGATGATAGTCATACGGGCGATGGGTGAGCACCACATCCGCATCCCACTCCCGGATGAGCCGAGCGATGATCTTCCGGTTTTCCAGTGTTGGCATGATCTCACCATCGTGAATGTCGAGCACTTCGACTTCGATCCCGAGACGTTTTGCCGCTTCCTCTACTTCCGCAACGCGTCGTTTCGCGAGAGCGCCCCCCGATTCCTTCCAATGCCCGATATCGCCATTGGTGACGGAGACGAATTTCACCTTGTGGCCCTTTGCGACCCACTTTGCGGCGGATCCAGAGAGGCGAAATTCCACGTCATCCGGGTGGGCCCCAAAGGCAATGATTCGAAGAGGTTTTGTTGCCGGTTCCTGGGCAAACCCGGTAGCGCCAGCCAGCAAAAGGGTGAGAAAGAGGACTCGGCTCATGGTTCGAACGGATTGCATGAGGCGACTCTGGCAGTTTCCCGAAAAGGAATCAAGTCATGGCGGGATATTTTCAGGCCGAAACCCAAAAAGGAGATCTGACACCGTGGCGGAATATGCCACGTCGGAGAGTACCAGGGGAACACGCGGGAGCGCATCGAGTGGATCGATAAAACTGACGGCAAAGCGAAGAGATTCGTGAAGGCGTTTGATCGCTTTGAGTTCGGAACCAGGGCACTCGTCCAGACGATTTGGAACCAAAAGAGCATTCTTTGAGAACGCGATCATTTGAATTACCCGTTGACTGATTTTGATCGCTGCTCCGGACGGGAAACAGGGTGCCGTCGCCACCTAGGGAAGAACAGTAGGGGCTGCGTTATCGGGTGAATTTCCGGGCATACTGTTTGCGGTAGTTGCCGAAATAAAAATGGAGTGATCCTTTGGGCGACAGAAAACGTCAGACCTGGAGAATTGTGCTGGAGGGGGCCGCGACCGCTGGCGAGGAAGAAAATGCTGGGATTGTAGAGGAAAGAAGCCAGATTGGTAACGAGCAAAGATTTAAAACCATGTTAACGAGCATTTACGCCGACAATTTTCGAAGTCTCGTCAATTTCGAACTGAAACTCAACGAGTTGAGTCTCCTGATGGGGCCAAACGGTTCCGGGAAGACATCGGTCTTCGAAGTGATTCGCCGCTTGCAAAGGTTCATCAGCGGTGAATTCAAAGTTCGCGAAGCATTTCCAGCAAGCACTCTTACACGGTGGTCGAACCTTCGCGAACAGCAGTTCTCCTTGACTATGCGGATCGACGATCCTGACTTGCACGATCCGTTCCTCATTTACACACTGGTAATCGAACACGATGAGGAGCTTAGACTCTGCCGTGTGAAACGTGAAGCGCTTACCGATACCGGAAAGCCACTCTTCGAGTTCGACAATGGTGAGGTCCACCTTTATCGTGATGATCATACTGTTGGTCCAGCGTACCCGTACGACTGGACCCAGTCGGGCATGGCCCCCATTCAGCCCAGATCCGATAACAAGCTGCTCACTGCCTTCAAGGAGCGCTTGCGCGGCTTAGTGATTGCTTCGATTGTTCCATCGCTGATGGATGCGGAAAGCCAAGACGAAGAAATGTCCCTTTCCTCAAAAATGGAGAATTTCGTCTCGTGGTATCGACGCCTCTCTCAAGAAAACATGGGCGGGATGGTGAAACTCTTTGGCGTCCTGAAGGAAGTGCTCCCGAATTTTGAGTCGTTCAGTTTTACCGAGGTCGGGCGGGGATCGAAAGTGCTAAGGGTGATGTTCGAGAACAATCAGCGTGGTGCCAAGCCACTATCCTTCGACTTCGATGAACTCTCTGACGGACAGCGAGTTTTGATCGCGCTCTATACTATCGTTTTCGCCCTGAAAGGAGAACATCTCTCGTTATTTCTCGACGAACCGGATAATTTTGTCTCATTGCAAGAAATTCAGCCTTGGCTTGCGGCTGTTCAGGACGCATGTGGCGATACGATTCGGCAGGCGGTGATCATCTCGCACCATCCCGAGATCATCGATTACTTGGGAACCTCCGAAGGAAAGTGGTTCAGCCGCGAAGGTGTTGGTCCGACACGAGTGTCAAACGAACCCCCGATTCCGATCGAGGGGCTCAAGCTTTCGGAAACGATAGTTCTTGGGCAAATTGGAGAATGAAGAAATCAAAAGTAATCATTCTCGGGGAGGACGCCGCCCATTGCTCCTTTGTTCGAGAGTTCCTCAAAGAACGCGGATATAGCCATCGGCAAATTCGATCTCTTCCTGTTCCGGGGCGGGGAGGGTCGGGAGAAGCTTATGTTCGAAAGGAATTCCCCAAGTATCTTACAGCGATTCGATCCCGACAGAACATCGGATTGATTACTATTATTGACGCGGATGCCGTCGATTATCAACAACGTGTTGAACAGTTGCGGTGCCAATGTCAGGAAAATGGTATCGATTGGCGCACCGCAGAAGAAAGTGCGGTGATTGCAGTTCCAGCTCGTAACATTGAAACTTGGTTTGTTTACCTTACTAGCGAGGGCGAGTGGTCGGAGGAAAAGGATGAGTGGAAACGGAAGAAAAACAAACTTGCAAGACCCGCCGCCCGCTCGCTGCATCGGATGTGTTATAACGATCAAAGACTTCGCGAGCCTTCGCCGCCCTCATTGAGACAAGCCTGCGAAGAATGGAAGAGAATGTGAATCTCCTGTGGCAGGCAGCTGCCTTGGGGCCTTGTTTCTTCGTTGTCTCCTCATTTTTCCTAATTCCCGAAGCTCCACCGCCACATTCGCCACGCCTGGCAAACTCTTCCAAAACGTTCCGGGGGAGTTGGGGATTCAGCCCTTTTCTTACGGCCACGGCCCTGACGCATCTTCCGGGCGATCTGTTGCCATTCAAGAGTTGCCCGGGAGCTCGACTGCGACCGCAAGGTCCTTCGCGACGCCTCTTTCCGAATGCATGATCGGGTCGCAAGCCGAAGAGGGCGGATAGAGAGGAGACGATATCGGTGATTCAACCCATCGACGGATCAACCTCCGACAGGCTGCTCTGGAAACTCCCGGGAAGGTGGGTCACAGACTTAGCGCATCCGGAAGACCATGACGCGGCGATCAAGTCTCCGGTAGGGTTCCGGGG
>JAGPCC010000169.1 GCA_018058245.1 Verrucomicrobiales bacterium | reverse complement strand
GCGTATTCGAACTCGCCTGTGGGAATCTGAACGAAGTGGAAGTCGCCGATGCTCTCATCGAACTCTGCTTAGAAAAATCGAGAACTTTCGATCCCCTTCCCATTCAGGACAATCAATCGAAAAGTCGGAGTAAAAACAACTGCCTATCAGACCAATCACATCGACACCAATTCTACAAAGCGCTATTCAACCATTCAGAGACGACTGGCGATGACATTCGGAGGCTACTTTTCGATTTGTCCCATGAAGACCTGGAAGCGTTCCTGAACGAGATCGCCAACGCTCCTCCTGAGCGTCGCAACAACTGGGCAATTGCGATTCGCAATGCCGCCCGATGTGAAGGCAGGGAGCAACATCGTGAGCTTTTGCGACTAAGGTTCCACGAATTCGCAGAAGTCAGAGATATTTTACCTCCTGTTCGCAAGCCGGGGGCGGATATCCATGAGACTCTGTTGCGATTTGAGAAGGCGGGAGAACTGATCTGGAAAAGACGACGGGAAAGGAATCAGCAGCGATTGCAAAAGATCACGAACAAAAAAACTACCTGGAAAGATGTTTTTGAACGTGGCCTTGATCAATGTCGCAACGGAGAGGCTGGAGGCTGGATTAACGTGTCTCACGGATTGATTGGCAATGCCGATTCGATAAATTTCGTAAAGTTCGATCCCGAAGAATCGGAACTTTTTCAAGCACTTCAGAGCAACGACCGGCAAATCTTGCGGAGTAGCGCTCGAAAGTTTCTGTTCGAGTTTCGCGATGACAGAGAGGCGTCGAACAATCGAACCAACTGGTCCGAATCCGCATACTGGGCAATCAGTTGGCTTCGGGAGGAGATCCCAAACGACTCCGAGTTGCGCCATGAAGTGGAAAGCAAATGGATTGGTTCCATCATCGACGCATTCAACAACGGAGAGCCGGAACACCAGGAGCTGGTTGCTCTAGCCTACGAATTAGATTCAGACGAAACCCGAAGGTGGCTGCAGATTCAGTTGGACCGGAAACTTGTCGATGAAGCCGATGGATGGCTCCTCGATCTCCGAGCATTTGAATCCAGTTGGGATCGGCAACTGAGCGAACAACTTGCCAATTTTCTTCGTTCACCTGAAATCAAGGCACGTTCCTTTCGTGAAGGCGTACTTCATCTCCTCCAATTCGATCCTGGGTTTGCAGAGGAATTTCTCAGAAACTGGATTAATCAGATTAAGCAGCACGATCCCGAACTCGAAAATGGCGTCAGTCGAGCTGCTGCGGCAGTATCATTCTTTTTCGCCACCCAGGTACAGCAGGGTGAAGTCTGGCCCCTTATTGGCGGCAATATCGAGTCCGCTAAGAAGCTTCTGCTCGAAAACCTTCCTGATTTCGATCGCAACGAAAAGCAATCGCTTGAAAAGCTTGCTTCCCACCTCGCGACAAACCTTTTGATTCTTGTTTCCCAATTGTTTCCATCATCCGAAGATCCACGCCTCAACGAATCATCATGCGTCACGCCCACGGACGAGTGCATTAGCCTCCGGCGTGATTTGTTGCACCTGATTACCAACCGCGGTGAGACAAGGGAAGTGCAAAGATTTCTCGACTCCATCCCGGCAGATGAAGTGGATCGATACCGGTGGAATCTGACAGTGGCGAAGCAAAATCGCGCGCTTCTCGAATGGCACCCTTGCCAGCCGAATGAAGTGGTGCGTCTGGTGGATATCTCCAATGGTTCGTTAATTCGGGATGGCAATGATCTGCTTGAAGTCGCACTAGCCTCCCTGGCCAGGTTTCAGGCTGACTTGCAGTCCCATACGCTTTATCGCGTGTGGGATGGCGACCAGCCAAAACGGGAGCAATATATATCCAAGGAAATAGAGCGATGGTTGAAGGATGATTTGGGACGAGTTGCGGTGGATCGGGAGGTAGAAGTCAACCGCCTCAATCAGCGCATCGACATCAAGATTCAGGCTTTCCCTGCTGGCTCAGAAAGAAGGAACCCAGTCACATTGGTCATCGAAGTAAAACTTGCCGACAACAAAGAGATTCCCGACTCGATTCAGACACAATTGATTGGAAAGTATCTCTCGCGGAACGACGGTTGGAACCACGGGATTTTTCTGGTTGCCTGGTTTTACACTAAAGGCAAGTGGGAAAAGACGCAGTATCTAAAGAGCAAGACGCCCAAAGCTGCCACCAAGGAACTATTGCGTTACTGCCAAACCGCAGAAAAGAGGACAGATTTCCGATTTAAAGTAGCGCCATTCTTACTGGATTGCTCCGACAAAGCTCGACCGAAATCGAAAAGTAAAGTCAGTGAAAAAGGTGACAGTTCCAGAGGTTGGGAAACATGAAGCTGGCGTCTTCTTTCGGGGGCAACATTTCGTGCCCTATCAAAACCTTCGTTCCCCGACCCAACAGTGTCTGTTCGTTGACCATACCCTGTTGAATCCTCGAAAACAGACAAAGGCACAGTCTACTCCTCCGTCTCACCATCCCCCTGACGAACCTCCCCTACCGGCCTCGCAAGCTCCATGATCATTACCGACGTATCTGGATCCTTCCCCGAATAAAACGAAACGTAATGGGTGTCGCCAATCACGGTGGCGATCGCGTTGCCGGAATCCCACGCGATTTTGCTGCCGATCGTGACGGCCTCGGATTCCGGCCAGTGGAGCGGATTTTCGAACACGGCTTCCGGCTTCACGACTCGACACCGGAGGATGCCGCGGCCGCGTTCGTAGTAGTCATTGCTCAGCAAACCGGTCTCGGGGTCGAGGATCAGGCTGGGGGTCGAGGTGGAAATGTCGCCGATGTTGGTTTGTTTCCGCGTCCAGGTGGCACCGTTGTCGGTGGACGTGATCTGGGATTGAGACGGCCCGATGCCTCGAAGCGCATTTGCGTTGTCATCCACTCCTACCAAAGCCCCAGCGTATCCCGCAGGGTCATCCAGACGCCAACCGCGATGAGAACAACGGCGGTCAGGGTCACGGCGACTTTCTGGAAGCTTTGGACTCGGTCAAGGGCGCGGGCCGCTTTCTCCGAACTGACGACGAGGAGCACGGCGAGAATGCCCACCGGCAGCGCGGTGCCGAGCCCGTAGAGGGCCACCGGAAGGGGAGGCATCGACGATGCCATCGCGAGCGGCAGGAGCGATCCGAAGAAGAGCGCGGCCGAGGTGGGACAAAAGGAGAGTGCGAACAGTCCGCCAAGCAGGAACTCGCCCGCCAGACCCCACTTCGAAAGCTTCTCCGCCGCGCCGGCGCCGCCTGCCCGCCAGTTTATCGGCAGCGGGATCCAGCCCAGAACGACGAGCCCGACGAGGATCAGGACCGGCCCGACCAGCGGCAGGATCTCGCGGCGGAGAAAGGCCGACAGAGCAGGCATGGAGGCGAGACCGGCCAGGACGATGAGTGCGAGAGCAATGTAGACTAACATTCGCCCAAGGGTATAGAGCACCGCTCCGGCGAGGGCGCGGCGACGGTCATCGATCCGGCGGGCGAGCACGGAGACGGCGGCCACGTTTGTCGCGAGGGGACACGGACTGACCGAGGTGACAATGCCGAGCCAGAGCGCGGTGAGCAGGGTGGCGATTTCCATGACCGTTTGAGAAAAGAATGGCTCAGCCCGCCTCGGGAAGACGGCGGCCGATTTCCGCGGCGAGGTAGTCGATGAACTCGTCCGGCTTCGCGGTGAGCGACCAGACCTCGTCCATCTTCACCCACGGCTCGACGGATTTCTCGTCTGTGGCATTCTTCTGCGCGTCGCCCGCATGTGCGTCGCCCGCATGCGCGTCGCCCGCATGCGCGTCGCCCCGGATCACGACGGTCTTGAAGGCGAGTTCGTAGTCATCGACGAAATGAGCATTTTCCTCCTCGTCCATGTTCAGGATCTGGAAGGCGATCTGTCCCTTCGCCAGCGGACCGGCGAAGCGTTCCTCGATGGCACGGCGGGTTAGCGCCTCGATCTTGAGGCAGGTCGCACAGCGTACGTCGGAGCTGAAATAGGTGACCACGACCGGCGCCTCGGGTGAGGAGGTCACCGATACGGAGCCGGTCGAGGTGGCATGGGCGGTGGCAGGTTCGGAGGAGTCACCGGTTCCGGCGATCTTCCCCCAGGCCCAGTAGCCGAGACCGGCGAAGACGAGCGCAAGCAGGAGGGTTTTTGCGATGGCTTTCATGGCTCTGTCAGGAATTAAAATGGGGAAATCGAAGGGTGAATCGCGACGGTCAGTCATCGCCCAGCATGGCTTCGATCTCGGAAGACGGAGGAGCCTTGCCGGAGACCTTGACCTCGCCGTCGACGACGAGGGCGGGCGTGATCATGACGCCGAAGTCGGCGAAACGCATCATGTCGGTGACTTTCTCCAGTTCGTAGTCGATGCCGAGCGCGTCGGCGGCTTCGCGGGTATTGGATTCAAGCTGGCGGCACTTGCCGCAGCCGGTGCCGAGGATCTGAATTTTCTTCATGGTTGGAGTGGGTGGATGTTGTTTGTGTAGTGGGGTGGAAAAGAGAATCAGCCGGGAAAGAAGACGCCGAAGAGCCAGCCGGAGAAGGTCGCCATCACGACGACGAGCGAGACATAGGCGAAGGTCTTCTTTCCGCCGATGATCGAGTGGATCACCAGCATGTTGGGCAGGCTGAGCGCCGGTCCAGCGAGGAGGAGAGCGAGTGCCGGACCATTGCCCATGCCGCTGCCGAGGAGTCCCTGGAGAATGGGGATTTCCGTCAGGGTGGCAAAATACATGAACGCGCCCGCGACGGAGGAAAAGGCATTCGCCCCGAGCGAGTTTCCGCCCACCGAGTTGGCGATCCAGGCCGCGGGAATGAGGCCCTCGTTGCCGGGACGCCCGAGGAGCAGGCCGGCCACGAGCACACCGCCGAGGAGAAGCGGCAGGATCATCTTCGTGTAAGCCCAGGTCTGGTCGAACCACTCGCCCGCCTCGCCGCAGCGGCCGGCCGTGAGCCAGACTAGACCAGCAATTCCGGCCAGCACGATCCAGGTGGCGTGCGATCCCGGCAGCAGGGCGACCACGGTCACACCGGCGATGACCAGCGCGAGATCCCGCCCGCGCACTCCGATCCAACGCCACAGGGCGAAAGCGAAAACGAGGGCAAAGCCCGAGGCGAGCCACCATTTCGCAGCGTAGATCGCGGCGAAAAGCCCGCCTTCGCCCTGCGGCTCGCCCCAGTTTACGAAGACGAGGAAGCCGACCATGGAGAAAAAGAAGCTCGCCGTCTGCCAGAGCGGACGAGCCGATTCGTCGTTGGGCAGGTGCATCGCTTTCGCCGCTTTCTCCCGCTCTTCTTTGCGGAAGAGAAAGGCCATGATCAATCCGATCACCACGCTGAACACCACCGCTCCGACCGCACGCGCGATGCCGATCTCAACCCCGAGAACCTTGGCGGTGAGAATGACCGCGAGCGCGTTGATCGCCGGGCCGGAGTAGAGAAATGCAGTCGCCGGACCGAGTCCCGCGCCCATGCGGTAGATCCCCGCGAAAAGCGGCAACACAGTGCAGGAGCAGACCGCGAGAATCGCCCCGGACACCCCGCCGACCCCGTAGGCAACCGGCTTCGGTGCCTTGGGTCCGAGCCATTTCATTACTGAGCCCTGGGAAACGAAGGCAGCGATGGCACCGGCAATCCAGAAGGCCGGCAGAAGGCACAGCACCACATGCTCTCGTGCATACCATTTCGTCAACTCAAGCGCCTCGGTTACCGCCCCGTCGAATCGCGGCGTCCCGACAGGCAGAAAGTAGAATACGAGAAAGACGGCGAGCAAAGCGGCGGCGATCTTTAGTTCGCGGGAGCGGTTCATGACGGAAATAGAAAAAGGAACGACAAAGGGTTTGGAATTCAGGAACAACAGCCGGAATCAACGGGTTTCGTCCAGTCGGGATGATCGCCGGGAGCTTCGAGACAGTTGAGAAAGCGGATCACGCACGGCAGGGTGAGTCGGTACCAGACCTGTTGTCCACGCTTCTCATCCGCGACCACACCCGCTTCGCGGAGCACACCGAGATGACGCGATACGGTGGACCAACCGAGGCCGGCCGTCTCCACCAGGTCGCAAACGCAACATTCTCCCTCCCCCAGCCGCCGCACCATGGCGACGCGGGCGGGATGACCGAGGGCTTTGAAGACGTCGGCGGCAGAGGTCGGAGAGGGAGGAGCTTCAACAGGCATGAAACAATATTTGTCAATTTCGCGAAATAAGCAAATATTTATTTGTAGGAGGTATTTTCCCGCTGTTACTTCGCCCCGGATAGCCAAGCGAATCGAACGGTGCCCCCCCTTCCCCGCCTTTCGGTCTCGACCGGTTCAACCCGGTTCCCCTTCCCTCCCAACCCTGTCAAATTCGTAAGAACACACTGATAACTCGGTCCCCGACGGACCGGAAAACTGGACTTTGTCGAACACAAAAGCCGCCGCGCCGCAATTCTATACCGCGTGGTTCTAGACCATACTGCCGCTGACTACGCCGGTTTTGCTAACGGACAAGCATCGCCCCGACTCGCGAAGGGATTGCTACGCCGTAGTGAAAGTTGGAATGAGGAGGGATTCGCTATTTTCGGACCCAGGGACAGTATTTTCGAAGCCAGGGACACGAAGCCAGGGACAGGATAATCGTTCGTTCCGGATCAGCCCCGGTGACAATGACGTTGTGTGCGCTGGCTGAGAAATACCCAGGTAAAAACATTATCGCATAACACTTGCATTAATTTTTATTGCAAGCATTATGCGTTAATTTCAAATTGATCAAAATTCCCCATGGAAACTCTCTTACCACCTTTGCCACCCAAACTTCCTGTAACCGTGCTCTCCGGATTCCTCCGGGCCGGGAATGTGATCAGGATCACGAACATGAGCTTTCTCATCGCTTCACCGGTTGTCAGATCCCGCTCCCCGGTCGCTATCGAGCCCGGCAAGTTGTCGACTTTCTGGAAGCTCTTCCCGACGAAGTGGTACGGGCCAAAGCCCTCGTCAGGCTCAGCGAAGCTCCCGGATCGCGCTGGCTCTTCGAGCGGACCGGAAGATGTCCAGTCGAAAAGCCGCTCCAGGTGAATGACCTCCGAAGAGTCTATCGAGGGCTTCATGCCGTGTTGGGGTTCCGGATGTCATGCGGGAATCACTGAAGAGTAGAATTTGCAAGAAAAAGACCCATACATTAGATTCGATGTATGAAAACGATCACGGTGAATGTATCTGAGCCGGTCTACGACGAATTTCGAGCCTACGCTGCAAAAGTCGATCGCAAGACCTCGGAGTTGATCCGCGAGGCGATGGAGGAATACCGGCAGCAACACATGATGCGCCAGACGAGCTTGCGGGATCGTCGACCGACGAGCGTTGGAGGAGCGATCGAACCGATTCCGAGTGAGGATGATATCCTTGGCGAAATGCTGGATGAACCATTGGAAGGATGACCTACGGCCTCGATACCGATTTTCTGGTGGCGTGCGAGATTGTAGATCACCCCTTCCACCGGTCAGCCGATGCGCTTCTGCAAAAGCTACTGGCGGACGAGCACGATTTTGCGATTGCTCCGCAAACCTTGGCCGAGTTCATCCACATCGTAACCGATCCGAAGAGAATGCCGGTTCCACTGGTCGTAACGGATGCCATTTCGCGCGCCGAGCAGTGGTGGCAAGCAGCCGAAGTCGTACGCGTCTATCCCGACGGGAATTCCGTTTCTGATTTCTTCGTCTGGCTCCGCCAATATCAACTGGGAAGGAAGCGGTTGCTGGATACCATGCTCGCCGTTTCTTTTCGAAACGCAAAGGTGACAAGGATTATTACGAACAATGCGAAGGACTTTGAGGTCTTGGGGGCTCTTGAGATCGTGAGGTTTGGGTGAGTTCGTGATCCAGAACGTGGCATTTTTTGACTCCGGTCCGGTCGTAAACTCCAGGCTCTTGCGATGATATTGGCTGCGCTGCATTGATCCCGGAATGAAACATCGAACCGAAAACCATCTCCTCAAAAATATTTCAGCGAATTCCGTAAGAATCCGGATAGTGCGGTTGTCTTTGGCGTCTCGATGTCTGAAACCCTCACAGATTCTGATTTTCATAAACCGTTCGTCCGCGCGTTGACGCAGTATGAACGCATTGTGCGGGCGTATATTCGAGGAAGTGGGATTTCGCGACCGCAGGACGTCGATGAAATCATGCAGGATGTGTCGCTCGTTGCATGGGAGAAATTTGAGCAGTTGCGAAATGTCGATGAATTCCCCCGCTGGGCCTGCGTGATCGCTCGGTACCAGATTCTGATTTTTCGCCGAAAACATGCGCGCGACCGACTCGTTTTGAACGAAAAGGTCTTCGATCTCTTGCTGGAGGAGTCGCTTGAGGAAACTTCCATACAGGAGAAACGGCTCAATCTTCTACAGCGATGTCTGGAGAAACTTCCGGATGCGAGCCGACGCTTGGTTCTTGCTGCGTATCAGCCCGGTTCGACGATCGATTCCCTCGCAACGGAGACGGGGAAGAAGGCGAACGCCCTCTACCAGCAACTGTGGCGGCTGCGCCAAACCCTGGAGCAGTGTGTCGAGGATGCGCTACGCAATGAATCCGAAGCCCCTGAACGATCATGACGGAACAAGACCACGAACGGATGCGTGATTATCTTGACGGAGAAATTTCGCCTGCAAATCTGGACGAATTGAATCGTCTTCTCGAAAATGACACAGAAGCCCGTGCCCGATTTCGCGCTCTGGCGACCATGGAAGAAGGGCTGCGTGATCTCGCTGAGGTTCCGGCGATGTCACGACCGCACCCTATTGGATCGGTGAATCGACAGGGTTCGTTCATCGAACCAACCCTGTCGGATCGAAAAACGGGAACGGTGATTTCCGTATTTTTCAGTCGACCGGTCTATGCGGCTGCGGCCGGGTTGGTGATCGGGGTGTTTTGCACTTCTGCGATCTGGGCGGCATCGGAATCCGGACGGCAGAAAATCCTGACACTGATTCATGAGAGTTTTGAATCCGGTGCAGCTCCTGAAGTCACGGGAATCCCGATGAAACCTGAAGTATGGAGCGGGGATTATACGCAAGTGGTCACGAAACAGGATGGGCTTTCGCCACAGGATGGTGATCACATGCTGCGACTTTTGCGGGCGGATCACGAAGGAAAAGAAAACCCGGTGGGATATGTCGGTGATCTTTACCGGGTGATCGATTTGCACGGTCATGAATCAATCCTGGCAAACGACGACGCCATTGCTTCAGTTGAATCGGCATTTGGATCGGTTCCGTTTGACGAACCGGGGCGGTTTGTTTGCGGAGTTGCAATCTACGCCCTGAGCAGGCTGCCTTCGGGAACGGATGAATGGAAGAGACTTTTAGAAACGCAGAACAATCTGAATGAGAAAACCCTGGCGACGGTTCACCGTTGGATCCCGCTTTCTCATACAGGAACTCAATGGCAGACCGGCAGGGCGGAATTGCGCCTTCCGATGGAGTCGCGTTTTTTGGTGATCGCGATTCATGTATGTGACCACAGTGCCGTCCCACCACTAGGCGAACCTCCGGCGGTCGAGTTTTCCGGTCAGTTTTTGGATGATGTGAGGGTCGTGCTGAGTCGCCGTAGTTCTGAATTTTGAGTTTTTGATGAATACTTTTTTTCCCGGAATTTTCTCTACAATTTTACTGGTTGGTTCGACCCCGTTTGCGCGGGCAAATAAACCTGAGGCGATCATGCCCGAGCAGCATCAGGCTTTGTTCAAAGAGCATTGCGTGAAGTGTCATAACGCGGACAAGCAAAAGGGGAAATTCAGGGTCGATGATTTGACATTTTTGATCACGGATGTTCAGACGGCCGAACGTTGGCAGCAGGTGCTCAATGCGCTGAACTCAGGAGATATGCCTCCGGAAGATGAGAAGCCGTTGCCGGATCAGGTGAAAACGGATTTCCTCGATGATTTATCGAACGCGATGGTCGCCGCCCGAAAAGCGCTGGGAGATCAGAAGGGAGTGATCACAATGCGCCGATTGAACCGCCGCGAATACAGCAACACCTTGCGCGAATTGCTGGGGGTGACGATCAACGTGACGGAACTGCCATCCGATGCCGCATCGGACGGATTTGATACATCCGGATCGAATCTCTTCATGTCAGGAAATCAGTTTGAGCAATACCAGTCGCTCGGACGCGAGGCTCTGACCGAAGCGTTTGAGCGGCAGGCCAATGCCGCAGTCGAGAAAAAAGAGCATTACGAGGCGGAGACCTGGACGCCGATTGTGAGAGATTACGTCGCGCATCAGGCTGATGCGAGGGATCGTGCCGGGAAATGGGTCAAGGCGGTGGAAGTCGCTGCGGCTCGACCGGAGAATGCGGAAATCGTCGCCAAAATTCGCGAAGAGGTCAAAAATCACGAGCCGCGCTTTCGGCGCGAATGGGCCCGCATCCCCGGCGCACCGGATCCCTTTACTTTTGGTTTTGATAAGGGAAATGAGAACGATGCGGATTTAGCCAATAGCTCCCTGGGGGAAGGATGGCAGAAGTATCATGAACATTATCTTCAACAACCGCACGTGGAGACCGGTGCTTATTTGGGCGTGCAGACGATGCATCCGGCTGAGTTGAATGTGAATTTTATCCAAATGTTAGTTCCGTTCAGTTGGCCCGTTGGAAATTACGTGGTTCGGGTGCGTGCGGCGGCGGTAAAAGATGCGCCGCCGGAGCGATGTTTTGTCGAGTTCGGAGTCGATGCGCGTAGCGGAGGACAAGTGCTCAGCACGCACGAAGTGACCGGGACGATGGAAAATCCTCAGATCATTGAGATCCCGCTGGCGATGACGCGGGGAAATGCTGCGCGAGAAAATCGCACCATGTATCTGCGAGAAAGAGGGAGTTGGGACACCAATCCACAAGGCGGACTTGTTCGCGCCGAAGCGTTGAAACGCAACGGCATTGGGCCGGAGCTCGCCTTGTGGGTGGATTGGTGGGAAATCGAACGCCTTC
>JAGPCC010000168.1 GCA_018058245.1 Verrucomicrobiales bacterium | reverse complement strand
CTCGGGCACGCGGGCAGCACCATGTGGCTGACAGGTGCGAACCGCTTCGCCGAGCCGGGGCAGTCTTTTCACAACACCATCTCGGCCGATCAGGTCGCTGCGGCCCAGCTGGGTCTCGAAACGCGCTTTTCCTCGATTCAACTCAACGGCGCCGAAGCGAGCGCGGAGGCTTCCGGCCACGGTCCGGGATTGTCCATGGCGTGGGATGTCAGCGGGAAACCGGTCGCCGGACAGAACGGGCCACTTTCGGCCTACCATCGGCTTTTTTCCAAAGACGATACCCCGATCGAACAACAGAAAGCGATGCTCGCGCAACGACGCAGCGTGCTCGATACCGTTCGCGAAAGTGCCAAAGATTTGCAGCGTGGCCTCGGCAAAACGGACACCGATAAGCTGGACGAATATTTTCAGGGCATCCGCGACATCGAAACCCGTCTCAGCAAAGACGAGCAATGGATTGGCGTTCCTCAGCCCGATACGAATATTCCGGAACCTCCCTCGACTCTCGCCGGTCGTGAGGAAATCAAGATCATGTATGACATCATCATCGCTGCCCTCAGGACCGACAGCACTCGCGTCCTGACGTATCGCCAACCTGTCACCACGCTTCTGACCAGCATGAACATCAGCGTCGCTCCACATGACATGAGCCACTATCATTCCACCATGGGAGATAAGCTGGACGCCTCGCAGCGCCGTGATATCGCGCAGAGCGAACTTCTCGCCGGGCTGATCGACAATCTCAAAGCCACCAAAGAAGCCGATGGCACCAGTCTTTTCGATCACACCGCACTCGCCTACGGCAGCAACTTGCGGAGCGAGCATTATCTCGATAACTGTCCAACGCTTCTCACCGGCGGTGGAGCAGGAATCAAGCTCGGGCAAAACATCGTCGCGCCGAAAGACACACCGCTTTGTAATGTCTGGCTATCGATGCTCCACGGCATCGGAATCGAGGCCGAGCGTCATGGCGACAGCACCGGTGTTCTGAAAGAGATCATGGCGTAGCTTCTCCGTATTCGAGAGGTAAAGGGGCCTTGGATGCGTTTCACGGAGACCTGATCGAGGTTCTGAATTTCGGCTCTTCTTTTCCTTCGATCCCCAATGCCGTCATGAAGTTGTTGTTCACGTAGGACCAGATGCGGCGAGCGGAGTAGGGTGCCTTCCGGTAAATCATGTCCAGAGTGAAACCGACGTCCGTATCGCTGCCGTCCTGCTTGGTCATGGCCGTGAAAAGCGATTGCTCGATGAGCTCGTTTACTTCAAATGTGAGCTGGCCCATGAAATTCTTCTGGTCAGGAAAGGCTCCGGACGGCACCGCGAAAGCAGCCCTGACCTTGAGAATAACTTTCCTGTCGGCTATATTGAAGCTGCCCGACTGCACTACCGCCGGAATCGGATCTGTCGCCAGATCGCGGAGCGGTTTCTCCTCTGCAGATCCTGTGTGTAAAAGGGAGGTGAGTCCTGCGAGGACGGGGAGTCGAGTTTTCATCGGGTGCCTGATTTTGAAAGGGAAAGGGTTGAGATGTTCACGGTTCAGGCCAGTTTCCCAAGCGACAATAATTATTCGCCGTCGATTTCGAGATCTGGAGAATCGCGCAGTGCATCTAATCCTGATTCAATATGAAGAAGCACGACTAAATCAATTTCAGAGAGCGCCTCTTTTTCCGATGCTTGATTTCTAAAATCTGACCAAAAATCAGCCGACGCGAATTGCAAAAGTGCGGCCATTACATTTTTGCTTGCGACTGGACCCACAGATTCAACTTTCGAGAGATCGAGTCTCAACTTCGGCATCAAGCCCCAAATAATGGCTTTTGCGATCGCCCATGGGGCGTCGGCCTCGTTTTGATCGAGTTCTCGCCGGAGAATGCGTTCCAATCTGACTGGTCCGATTGCGTGAGCTAGCCGGTATAGCCTCCATGCTTGGTTTGGCCCGACCGGGAACTTCCTGAGCATGAATCGTTTCTCTATCTGAGGGAAGAACGATTCAGTGATTTCTTCGATTTCCTCTTTAGACGAGTGTGGAATCGCGGGTTCGGCCTTGGCTCCCTCGAAGAATTCAGCACTGTTCCTATTTCGCAATTCCTCGAAGATAAGCAGCAGAATTGATATCCCTCTAGACTCCTCGATAAAACGTCGAAGCAATTGAATTCGGTCATTTTCTGGAACTTTGGCAAACATCTTCATCCAGAGTCTCGCCGCAGTATCGAGTTCTCCCTCTAATATCGACCCATCATTTTCGAGATCGTCAGAAACTGAACTAAGAGCGAGCAGGAATTCCTCGGGAGCATCGTTGGATTCGTAGAAGCTTGGATCGTCGTTCAAAAGGCTTATTAGGTGCTTTCGCCAGCCTTTTGACTCCCAATCCTCAAAGCGACGAATCATTTCGAGAGCGTTTTTCAGTGAAATGAATTCTCTATATCGGGATGTCGGTAAAAATCCGGCGTCAGAAGCGATCTGAAAATACAGGGGCTGGAAACGGTCATCCCAGATTGGATGATCAGATGCTGAGAGTTTGAATTTTTGGTGATCGTTGCCTGCGTAAACCCTCTGTTGGCTAGTCTCTGGAAGGAGTGAGTAAAAATCGGGGAATAAGTGAACTAGGAGATGAAATGAGGATGCTTGATCCAGTTCCTTGCCGCTAATTAAATCTAAGGCAACGTCAGAGTCCTCATATCCCTTTTTAGCGTGAGAATAACTTCGATTCGAAATCAGCCATGATGAATCCGGCGGGTCGGCGGCCAGCTTGTCGTACATTCTAGGAGCGCTCCCCCTAACAAAGTCGATTCCGACCAAATCCAAGAGATCGACCTCGAGCGTTCCGTCTTTCGTGAGGCACCTGGAGTGAAATGAAACGGTTGTAAGCAAGCGGTGGACGCTGCGGTAGTTATGTAGCGATTTTCGTAGGAATTCCCTCCAGAATGACTCATACCTTTCCAAGTGCTTTTCCAATTCGTAATTACAGCTGCCCGCCACGATTTCAAGGCCATCCCACAAACGTCCCCGGATCTGGTGGCTGCTGGCTCTGGGAAGAGTGAGGGGAATCTGAACTATTTTTTCCAAATAGCGGTCACCATGTCCGTTTGAGATGCTATCCAAGGCTGCTGCAAGCTGGCTTCGCTCGCCAAGGAGTAGATAATTTAGGTTTGGAAAATTTGCAGTCGTTTTTACCAACCGGAAAATCATTCGAATCTGCTCATCTTCGAGACGATCCAGATCATCGATCATGACGAGAATTTTCTTCGCATCGGGGTCGCTGAATAATTTCAATAGCCGATTACGAAGCTCAGCAATTCCCGGGGCTTGAGCCGCGATCTCTGCACGATCCTGTCCGATCTTGAGCAGACTCTTGAGCCAGTTCAATACTCCCGGCACCGCTACTGGCACACCCAACGCAGTCGAGGCTGCGAGCAGTCCGATTTGTCCAACTGCAACAGCCTGCCCGAGCTTTTTCCAAAGAATTGATCTTTGACGTGCCTTGTCGTTTTTGGTATCGGAACAATCGAGGACTTTCGAAACAGAGGCAAAGAATTCAGCAGTAATCTGTGCATTGCTCTCATACTGCCAAGGTGAAAAATGGCAAATAGTGGTTTCTCCTGTCTTTATGAGGGTGGCTTCAATATTCTTGAGCAACCAAGTCTTGCCGCTTCCCCATGGTCCGTAAATTGCAGTAACCAGACTTTCGTTGCTGCTCCAATTCGAGAGGCCTCGGGCCACTCTGCCAGCAAATTCAGTACGATTCAGTGTATCAGGCGCCGAACTTGGGTCATCCCAAACTGCCACGTTGCTTTCGAGCGATGGTTCCATTTTTCTAACCGTGATATGCTTAAAATATTTCGCCCATTACAAACTCCGGGAAATTTTCGTCGAGATAAATTGGGAATTAGGAGAGTTCGGCATGCCCAATAGGCAGGTAACATTTAATTCGCCCCCTCTTCCCCCAATCCAATAGGGTCTGCTCGTTGACTATACCGTCATGGAACGCCGAATTCGGACCAAGAAACAGACTACTCCTCCACCCCACCATCCTCACTCCGTCCACCCCCACCCGCCGGCCCCGCAATCTCCAACACCATCACAGCCGTTTCCGGATCTTTCCCGGAATAAAACGAAACGTAGTGAGTCTCCCCGATCACGGTGGCGTTCGCGTTGCCGGAATCCCACGCGATTTTACTGCCGATCGTGACAGCCTCGGAATCCGGCCAGTGGAGCGGATTCTCGAACACGGCTTCCGCTTTCACAACACGACGCCGGAGAATTCCCCGACCGCGTTCGTAGTAGTAATTGCTTACCATACCGGTCTCGGGGTCGAGGATCAGGCTGGGAGTCGAGGCGGAAACATCTTGGATATTGGTTCGCGAGCGGGACCAGGTCGCACCCTTGTCGGTGGAAATCATCTGGAACTGGGACGGTCCGGTTTCGGTCCGAGCGATGGCAAGAATCCTGCCATCGCCGAGGGAAACGGCGGCGGGTTCCGTCGGCCAGTCCGCTTTCAGCAGGCCGGACTCAACAGTTGTCTGCGTCCACGTCGCCCCGTCGTCACCGCTCGTCATCGTGCCCCACGATTGGGTGGCTTTTTCACTGTAGTCCCCGGCAAACCACAGCGCCATCAGCCCGACATCGGGAACGGCAAAGACGTCCGTGATCTGCATCGGTTGCACCGCGAGCTCCGGCGTCGCGAGGAGCGTGAAAGTCACCCCGTCCGTCGTGCGGTAGAGATCGTGATGCCAATCCTTTCCCACGCGCCGGATCCAGAGCAGCATCGCCCCGGTGGAGTCCAGTCCTTTGCCGACCGTGACCTCGCCGTAGTCCGGAGTGTTCGCGACGAGAGTTTCCGCCGTCCACGTTGCGCCGCCGTCGCTCGAGGTGCGGGCATAGACACCGCGAGCACCTTCATGGACGGTATGCTTTCCGCCGCGGCTGTAGGTGCAAACCAGTTTCTCCCCGATCGCCTGAATCATTGGCCACGAGTTGTAGCCACTCACATCCTGCACGACATGAGCCTCGGGGAGCGCTTTCAAGGGCGTCACCTTCACGACCGCGAGACCGGTAGGGCGGGTATAGGTGTCGCCGGGAAGGTCGGGCTCTCTCTGAATCCGCACCGTCAGGGGCGCATGGGGAACCACTTCGTAGTAGGATTCCAGAAGAATCGTCCGGGAATGAAACGGAGCCGCTGGGAGGGTTGTCTGCACCGGCTTACCCAGGGCGCTACGATCGGTGAACGGCGCATTCTCCACCATCTGTGACAGGTGGACCCGATACACATCCGCAAATTCCGGGTTCGTCTCCGCGTCGTTCGAGGTCACGACGATCTCCACCTTCACCGCGACACATTCCTCGGGGAGAGCTCCCACGACACCGGCGACCGATTGTCCGGTCGTGCCACCCGACAGCGACCACACCGGAATGTGCGTGGACCCGCTCGACATGAGGACCAGCGAAGGATTGCCCGTCGCGATGGAGAGTTCGTGGGCAGTCAGGTAGAGCGGAGACACCTCATTGGCGCAGGTAGTGGAGGGCAGGAGCGTTGCAGCAATTGCGGGGAAAAGACAAATGCCGATAGCGCGAAGGGATGTTGAGATCATAGTGAGATGGATGTTTTGGTTTCGGTAAGAGAGGAGAAAGGGGAGATCAAGAGCGGCATCGGGGGCAGTCGATGCGTTTTCATTGGCTTTCGTTACTCGCTTTTTTCCTGCGACTTCATTATTTTTCGGCTGAAACGTTCCCAGCGAGTTGATCATACCTTTCCGGATAGCGGAACAATGATCAATGGCAGCAACATCCGAGCTGAAGGCGGAATGGTGCAAAGTGCGTTTTGAAGAATGAACGGGATTTGGTAGGGGTGTCTCAGAACTTAATTCTAGGAATGTTTCAGTTTTCGAATGCGGAAATCCGAACCTATCCTGTCCGATGATTTCATCTTTGGACATTCGGAATTTTGGCGCAAAATGTGATTGGGCGGGCCCCGGAACGGGGACTGATGACACCGAAGCAATCCAAAGAGCGATCGACGCCACCTACGGGGATGACGTAAAAGGTGGAGACGTGGTCGTTTCCGGTCCCTGCCGAATTACCCAACCACTCAAGCTTCATCGGAAGTCGATCACCTTTCGCGGCGTGGGCCTGCAATCGATGGGCGACCCTGCAGCGGGTGCGTTGATTTGGGATGGACCTGCGGGAAAACCGATGATCCACCTGCAAGATGCCGTTGGTTGTGTCATTTCAATTCGGCTGGTAGGAAACGACACCAATCAGCCTTCCGCCGGTATCGAGATCGCTGCGAACTCGACTCCGGTCTCGCCGGACAATCAATCGATCCATATTCGAGACATGGCAGTGGGTCCCCTGCCCTATGGTCCTGCCGGTGCCGCAGTGGGCCGATTGGAACGCGGGATTCTGGTATCTGGAAACACATCCTGCGACCGCACGTGTTTAACCAACGTTGAGATCAATGCCGCGACAGAAGTGGGCATCGATATTCAAAATTACAACGCAATCTGGAACGATTTTCGTCATGTGGTGATCAACGGTTGGGGCCAAAACACGCCGGTTGCCATCAAAACTGCCGCGAATTTTAACGCCTCAACGCTCAATTTGGTTTGGTGTGATCTTGGGATCGACACCGCCTCGTACCGAGCAGGCCCGGAACTTTTTGTTACCAATATTGGCAGTGAAAAACTCGTGAAGTGGTTTGAATTTGGAATCGACACTGTCGCAGCATTCTACGGCGGTCGACACCTCATGCGGGAAGCGTTGCCGGGAGTTCCCTTTGGCGAATACACAACCATGGGGCTGAAGGGTGCTTTCGCGATGCACGAAGTGCATCTTTTGGGAATGCGCCAGTATTTTGAAGACGAGGGCCGGCATCGCCCCACGTTTCGTTTCAACATGACCCGTCCGCGGAATTCTCTTACTTTTGTTGGTAACCGGGAATTGCGACACACCGACATCGAACCGGTCTGCGGTCCCGAAGCCCGGGCACATGTGCTTGGTTCATTTACCGGTGGGCCGGATCTGGAAAACTACGACGGTACGTTTTTAATCAATGATTTAGGCCCCAACGACAAGGTGCTTCGACCCGATGTTATCGAGGCGCAAGGTCGCATCGGTGCGCGGGATGCCCAAGGTGTGATGCGATACCTCAAACCTCCAGTTGGGGGTGGCCCTGCGGTTTGGTCGTGAGAGCACGAATTGAAAGAAATTCCGCGAATGGGAAATGTGATTCAGCCGCACCTATCAAAAAGCCGTCCTACTTCTCTCGGGCGATCACTGAACAAACAAAAATTCGGACGTGCTTAGAAGTGCCGCAGCCAGGTTCTCGGGAGACGTGCCCGCAGCAATTTCGAGTTCGTTCGTGGTGGGATAGCGAGAAAGAATACTGAGAAACACGACCGTGGAAACGGAAGCGGAATCCGGCTCGTTTCCGCCCGATGATTGGCGTGCAGCGCGCATCACCGATGACCATGGATTCTCAACTGCGGCGCTCATTTCGCCGTTAAAAATTGAGAGAAATTGTGGGATCGAACTATGGCGATTGGCATTGTTCGTCAAGTTCCGATCCGACTGTCCAAAGGTGCGCAGAAAATGTCCCGAAGGCATCGGTGTCGCTAGATCACTGGCGCGGTAGAGTTCCGCATGCAACTTTTTCCATTCGTAGAACTGGGCCTTGGTGCCATTGGGCACGGTAGCTTCCAAGCGATCAAGATCTTTGAATGCTACATTCTGTTCCTTCATCAACGCGTCCGCCTCGGGGCAGGCCGGGGTCCGCGGGTTGGCTGCAAATTGCTTTCCCGCCGATGTTCGCAACCATTCGCGAACTTCTTCCTGCGGCTTGCCGCACACCTTTTCCGCTCGAACTCGCAGATCGTTGAGAACACGCACCCGATAGGCCTGGCGACTCAGGTTGGGTCGCTCAGGACTAGAAGCGATCAGGGTCACATACGAATCCCACACCTGCTCCGCGCTCATTCTCCGCAAGTAGGGTGATTCGAAAAACTGCTTTTCTCCGGGATCGTTTTCCCTCGTGCTTGCCTGCCTCTGATAGGCCTCCGACTTCATCACCGTTGCTAAAAAGGTCCGCAAATCGTATCCCCCATCGCGCATTTCAGCGATCAACGCGTTTTCCAATGGGGGATTAAATGCCTCCGTATCGTCGCGCAGATCGTCCAACGGAGGAGGAACTAGGGGGGCTCCGAACAGTTCATTCCAGAGCCGGTTGACGATGACCCGGGTAAAGCGCGGATGTTGCGGATTGGTAAGCCAGCGGGCGAAGGTATCTGCGCTGGAGGAATCGTCTCCCTCCGGAGCGGTCGCGGGCCCGAACACAAATTTGGCGGCAACCACGTCGAGCGGCTTCGCATCGTCGTAGGAGTAATCGTGAGGCAACTTCAAGGGCCACGAACGGGAATGCACCGATGCGAAGCGCATCGGAATGGTGATCTGATTCACTGCGCTACGCTCGGGGCCATCGATCTCCTCGTAAACCTTCGGATACTTTGAAGCGCGCACTCCGTAGGTGAACGCCGCTAATTTGTGAAAGTCCATTTGGGTCCAGTGATCGAAAGGATGGTCGTGACATTGGGCGCACTCCATTCGGGTCCCGGCAAAGACCTGCATGAGAATGCCAAAATGTTCGAGAGGCATCCCAAAATCCCGAAGGTAAAATCCCACGGCACCGGCGTTCTCCGGTTCCCACACGTTACCCTGCCGCCCGACCAGATCGCGCACCATCTGATCGTAGGGGCGGTTTTCGTCGAGGGCTCGCTGGATCCACTCGATATAGGCGGAGCCGACGATCGGACTGCGGGTGACATCTGAATCGGTCGATACCCGCAACAGATCTGCCCAAAAATGGAACCAGTGTTTTGAATACCCACCTGAGGATAAGAGGCTGTCAATCAAATCTGCGCGTTTGTCAGGAGCCGTTGAATCTAGAAAATCGCGGCATTCGGAGAGCGTTGGAATTCGTCCGATTGTATCGAGATAGACCCTCCTCACAAAGATCGCATCGCTCGACTGCGCGGGAAGCACCACCCCGTTCGCGGCGCAGTCTGCCTTGATCGATTCATCGATATCATCGGCCCGAACGGATGTCGTCATGCCGACTATCGTCAAGGACACGATCACGATGACGAAAAAAGTGGGCCCGTTGCGACCTTGGCGGAATACCATGGAAACCTATACTGTTCCAACAGGGGCGAGTCAACGCAATGGAACCTGCGCGCCGCCACCAGCGAGGATCGATTTGATTTAGTCATCTTCGCGAGGACGATATAGAAAACCCGCCGCATGAGCGCTGAAACCTCGGGCAGTGTTCATGGTAAAGGCTTCCGGACAAAATCGCAGATCTCGTGAATCCCTAAATTTTCGAGAGGATTCCCAACCAGGCCGAGACAAATCGTCCCCGTCTCTCCCAATTCTCGTAAAAGGTGCGCACTTGGCAATTGCGAGTATCCTTAGGATTGCCCCCTGTAGTACTCATGGCTCCCCCTACCCCATTCCAGCGCAACGCAGTCCGGAATCTCCCGGCGGACAGGAAACCGGTGATGCATCAAACTTGGGCGGACCTTCTCTTTCTCCACTGGCGACTGGATCCGGTCGATCTTCAGGCAACGATGCCACCGGGACTGACCATCGACACCTTCGATGGCTCCGCGTGGTTGGGCCTTGTCCCCTTCCAAATGCGAAAGATCCGTCCGGCGGGACTCTTTCCTGTGCCCTGGATCTCATATTTTCTCGAACTAAATGTGCGCACCTATGTCCACGACGCTGCGGGAAATCCTGGCGTTTGGTTTTACTCTTTAGAAACAAACCGCTGGCTTGCCTACTGGACCGCAAGAACCTTCTTCAAGCTCCCGTATTTCAACGCCCAGATGAGCGTGAACCGACAACACGACGGATTTCTCGACTATCAGTGCCAGCGGAACGGGACCGACCGAGGCAAAGCCAGTTACCTGTATCGACCCGATCGGGACGTTTCCGAACGGGAAAGCACTCCGGAGTCTCTGGAATTTTTCCTCCTGGAGCGCTACCTCCTTTTCAGCCATGTTCCTTCCCGAGGCGCTCTCTTTTCAGGGCAAGTCCATCACACGCCCTATCGCTATCGTCCCGTCGAGGTACCGCTGTGGTCGACCCTACCCGCACAATGGAACAGTCTTCCGCAGCTCACGGGCCCTCCAGATCACGCCTGCGTCGCGGAACCTGTCGATGTCGCGGTATTTCCACTGGTACCCTGCCCTTCCTCTTTTGATCCAGTTTCCTCCTGAAACAAGACACGGAAAAAGAGAATCCAACGCGGATCACAGCAAAGTGGTCGCGAGATTGATGCTAAAGGCAAGAATGACGGTGTTAAACAAAAAGGCGAGGAGGCTATGAATGAGCACTGTCCGACGCATCGTCCGCCCCGTGATTTGCACATCAGAGACTTGGAAAGTCATCCCGATGACAAACGAAAAATACGCGAAGTCGATGAAGTCCGGGTCCTCCTTTCCCGGAAAGGAAAGACCGGGATCGGACTCGCCCGCGCGGCCATCGCTCGGGAGGTAGTATAGGTGCGTGTAATGAACGGCGAGGAGCGTGTGGACGAGAAACCACGACAACGCGACCGTGCCCGCGGCGAGGACGATCGGGGAAATCACGGCGGTGCCGGAGAGGTCTTTTGCATGGCTCAACAAAATGCCTGCACCGAATAAACTGGTCAGGGCCCCGGCCACCATCGAGATCGCGATGCCGATCCGACCGGAGTCCTGATTGCGGGCATCCCGGACCCGAGCTTTTGCACCACTGGACAACATGCCCCCCAAAGCAAGGAGGATGCTCGTCAGTGCAAACACGTCCCACGTGAGAATGATCCGCACTGGGAATCTTACCCACCAGCTCAGGACAAAAAAGGTGCCGCCCGCCACCAAAAGTGCGGTGAGCAAATGATGATGCGACTCCGCCTCCAACAATTT
>JAGPCC010000409.1 GCA_018058245.1 Verrucomicrobiales bacterium | reverse complement strand
CTGTGTTTCCGCTACTCACCATCCGGGAAAGTCTGATCTTCTGGGAGGATTCGGTAACCGCCTCGACTCGATCCAATCCTGCTGGGTCATGACCACCCTGATCCAACGGGGAAAAATCATCCTCCTCACTCGCCACGTTCATCGCCCTCGCGATAGGATTCCGAAAATCAGAGTCGACATTGGGATCAACCGGTCGCTTCACTGGCTGGCGAAGTAGTGACGGCACCGGCTCCGGAGCATAGGAAGGCATTTCCTGCTCTTCTGGCTGGGATTCTTCGTCCAGGTCGAGAGGTTCGAAGACGGACGTGTCTTCAGGCTCATCATAACGCTCCTCGAAAATATCAGGGATACCCGTCTCACCCTCGTCCCCATACTGCTCCTCAACGACTGGGACCGACAGAATTGGCGGTGCGACAACCGGTCGAATCGGGCGGGTCACTTCCGGAGCCTCGACTGACGGAGCCTGCATTCCAAGACTAATCGCGGGAGGCTCGACCTCGACCTCGTTCCGGGAAGCACTCGACGGAGTTGCACCCGGCCCGGCGATCGAGCTTATGATCGTGACAGTGAGGCTGTTACCAAGGCGCTTATCCGTCCCGGTTCCAAAAAGTATCTGGGTCTCACTACCGACATGCTTGGCGACCTCCGCCATCACCAGTTGCACCTCATAGAGAGTCATCGTATCGCCACCGGCGACTTGTACGAGAACAGCACTGGCTTCATTCAAAAGCTTACCGCGATCCAGAAGCGGGCACTTTAGCGCCTGCTCGAGCGCTTCGTGGGAACGATTGTCACCCTTGGCAACGCCATAACCGAACAAGCAGCGTGAATCCTGAGAGCTGATGGCGGAAAGGAGATCGTCCATCCCGATGCGGATAATCCCGGGACGAAAAACCACGTTCATCATCGCACGAATGCTCTGGCTGATAATTTTGTCGGCAGCCGCGAAAGCCTGGGCAACACCGTCCTTCGGCACGATGAGCTCGCCCATACGATCATTGTCAAAAGTGATGACAGCGTTGGCATAGCGCGAGATAATCTCCAGCGCTGTCCGCGCCTGCGCCATCCGTCGCTCACCTTCGAACGAAAATGGCATCGTCGCAAAAACCACGAGAAAGACGCCCTCTTCACGGGCGATACGGCACACTTCCGGTGCAGCACCTGATCCGGTCCCTCCTCCGAGACCAACACAAACGAAGACCATCTTAGTACTCCTCATCGCCTGCCGTATGCTGTCAACGGCCTCAATCGCAGCCTGTTTGCCTAGGGTTGGATCACCACCGGTGCCCATGCCTTTGAGAAGCGTGGCCCCCAACTGAATCTTCTCACTCGAGACGGAAGTGGAGAGCGCCCTCACGTCGGTATTCAGCGTTAAAAGTTCGGCATCATCACTGCCCTCAAGCGCCATTCGATCGAGCACATTGGCCCCGGCACCGCCCACCCCTATCACCTTAACCCCGAACTCGGTAAGATTGGCGAGATCGCTCTGCTCTGCTTGATTGTATTCGATCATTTGAAAACGTTATTCTCCTTAAACCAGGGAAGATGTCAAACAATTAGAAACGTATTGTAATCTACCGATTTCCTCCGAAAATCTTCTCCAGGCGGGCACCAAGCTTGCTGAGCGCCCCCTTCTTAGGTCTTTGTTCATCAATCAGTTGCGCATATCGAATCAAGCCTACCGGAGTCGCATACTGCGGGTTCTCAAAGAGTGCCGAAGGTCCGGACATCGACCCGGATCCCGATTTTTGAACAGGAACCTTGAATATTTCTTCAGTCAAATCCGCGATTCCCTTCATCAAACTGGAGCCACCCGTGAGAAAAATACCCTTGCCGAGTTTGTCCAAATAACCCGCTTTCGCCAGCGGTTCGTGGACGAGCGTGAGCAATTCGGTGACCCGGGCATTCATGATCTGGTTAAGCAATTCCTGACTAACCTTCTTACCGGACTCTCCCTCGACGGCTATCTCCACGTCGACCACACCTTTCAGGGAAGCGCTCCCGTGGCCCACTTTGAGCTTCTCCGCGCGGGCGAGCGGGATTTTCAGAACCAGAGCGATGTCATTGGTGATGTGATCCCCCCCGATCGCAACACATCCCGAGGCAACAACGGCACCATCAACAAAACAAATGTAATCCGTCGTTCCGCCACCGATATCCATCAGCAATGAGCCCTCGTTCTTAGCCTCGCGGTTTAACACGACCTGAGCAGCCGCCAAAGGCGAAAAGACAATGTCCTCGACCTCCAGGGGAACCTCACGCACGCATTTGATGGCATTTTGAATTCTCGCCTTCACTCCGTGGATGATATGATAGTCAGCTTCGAGTCGCTGACCGAGCATACCGACCGGATTGGGAATTTTGTCCTGTCCATCCACATAATAATGCTGAATGATCGAGTGAATATAGCCATTCTCCTTCGGAAGAGGAACATCGCGGGCGATCTTCTTCACCTCGTCGAGATCCTCGGGCGTGATCTCCATTTGCTCGTCCGCCACCCGTATCGTCCCTCGATTGTTGAGACTCTGGATATGGGATCCTGTCACGGCGAGAAAAACCGTGTTCACTTCGACATCGCTCCTCTCCTCAGCCCGCATCAGCGCATCATGAAGGCAGGTCTGGACGGTTTCCGGGTCGATAATCTCGCCTTTTCTGACACCCGCAGAGGGGTGCTGACCGACCCCTAAAATTTTGATGGCACCATCACTGCGCACCTCACCAACGACGATACAAACCTTGGAAGTACCGATCTCCAAGCCAACGTAAATCTTTGAGGCAGCCATTAAATTTAAGGTCCGTTAGAAGCTTATCCTCCGTTCAAAATTGAGCGCAAGTGTTTTTCCTGCTCTTTGTCTCGTGTATCGGAAGTTCCGGCAGCAGCGGAGTCGGGCGATCCCTCGGACAATCCGTTCGCGACATCAGTTTGAGCGGTGCCCACCGGCCCCGCAAAAGTCACGGGAATGTTCTTCACTGCTGCCACATTAACGGTAGCCAGATGCTGGCCGGATCCGGCCGCCTGCTCGAGAATCATGGCGAGATCGTCAAGCCCCCGGGTGAAGTCAAAAACGCCGAAGGTCACAAGCAACTCCCCCTCGTAGAGGCACTCAACCGCCCACTCGTCACGGACCCGCACCTCAACCACGTTCAAGCCC
>JAGPCC010000408.1 GCA_018058245.1 Verrucomicrobiales bacterium | reverse complement strand
GCAACCGAGCGAGACTAGACCGACCGTGGTTTTTCCGTCAACAGGCATGAGTAAAAGCAATTAAATGGTGAATGATCCGGATTTCCGGGGCGAAAGGTGCGCTATCTTGCCCATTTCGGCAAGTAGTAGCAGAAGGCCGGGTTTGCCACCCAAGGAGGGGCTGCATTCCGTTGCCCTGCTATCCTAAAAGCGGCTTTGACGCAAAATCACAGAATTCCCATGACCTGATTTTCGGTAATTTCAACGAGTGAGCAATTTTCCAGCGATTTTACGATCTCAGGCAGTTTACTTTCAAAAAGCGCAAGAGTTGCACCGAGCCGCATGTTTCCAGTTCGCACCAAAACCAGTTTCCACGGCTTTCGGCTGAGTAAATGGGTGTAATAGAAATCGGAATCCTTGGTAATTATGACCCTATTTTCGTCGACTGAAATTCTGTTTAGAAGGTCGTCAGGCGAGGCATTCTTCTTTGGCAGATCTTGTGAGTGAATCGCATCGTGTCCGGCCTCGCAAAGAACCTTTTTAAGCCGCGGAGGCAGATGCGCATCAATCAGAAATTTCATGCCGGAGCAAGATGCCGACTTCGAAGCTTCAGCGCTTCTGCCGCAAACTGAATACACGCTTGAAGGTCTTCGCGCTCAAGATCGGAAAATTCCGCAAGCACATCATCAAAGCTGTCACCAGCGACGAGATACTCCAGAATGGACTCGACCGTATATCGTAGGCCGCGAATGGTCGGCTTCCCGTGGCAAACGTTAGAATCAATGGTGATTCGGCTATGCAAGTTTGAAAGATCGCAGGCGTTTTCCATGGATAAAAACGTAAGCCGTTAGACTGCGTTATGCAAGCATCCTGAGCGAGCTCCCTCCCCAGAGGGAAAACACGCAGACACGGCCCTTGGTGTGGCCCCTCTCATTCGCTATCTTTCCCGAAATGTCACGCCCCCTGCCCATCTTTGGACTGATTCTGGTGCTTTCTCCTCTTCCCCAAGGTGAAGAGGAGAAAATCGATTTCAATCGGGAAATTCGCCCGATTCTGTCTGATCACTGCTTTCAGTGTCACGGCCCCGACGAAGCCTCGCTCAAAGGAAAACTCCGCCTCGACATTTCCGAACACGCCATCGCCGCCGGAGCAATCACACCGGGAAAACCGGAAGAGAGTGAACTCGTTTCCCGCATTCTCTCGTCCGATCCCGAGGAGATCATGCCGCCTCCCAAGGTAAAAAAACCGATCAGCGCGACTGAGGCAGATCTTTTGCGCCGCTGGATCGCGGAAGGCGCTACCTATGCCGGTCACTGGGCTTTCGAGCCGGTTCGAGCGACGGAGCCGCCACTGTCGGAATCCAATGGCATTTCAGGGAACGGGATCGATGCCTTCATTTTCGCAGCCCTGAACAAAAAGGGAATCACCCCTTCCCCGCCGGCGGATCCCAGCACTCTCATCCGGCGAATGACGCTGGACCTGACAGGGTTGCTTCCCGCACCGGAGAGGGTTGAGTCCTTTATGGAATCCTTTCGGACCGATCCAGAGAACGCCGTCGCCGATCTCGCCGATGAACTGCTCGCGTCCCCCCACTACGGTGAACGTTGGGGGCGGCACTGGCTCGATCAGGCTCGCTACGCCGACTCCAACGGCTACAGCATCGACGGTGACCGGCCGATGTGGCCCTACCGGGATTGGGTCATTCGGGCGATGAATGACGACATGCCCTTTGATCAATTTACGATCGAACAAATCGCCGGAGATCTCCTTCCGAATCCGACGAAGGCCCAGCTCGTCGCCTCAGGTTTTCATCGCAATACCCTCATCAATCAAGAAGGCGGCACCGATGCGGAGCAGTTTCGCAATGAGGAAGTGGTCGATCGTGTCAATACCACCGGAGCGGTCTGGTTGGGACTGACCCTGGGATGCGCTCAGTGCCACACCCACAAATTTGATCCCATCACCCACCGCGAGTACTACGAAATGTTTGCGTTTTTTAATCAGGGAGAAGATGTCAACAACGTCGGAGCTACTGTCGAAGTGGGAGAAGGCGAGCTGTTTCTCACCAATCCCGACCCCGCAAAACTCGCAGCGGTGGAAACGGCAAGGGCAGCCCTCGCTGCCTTGATTTCCTCGAGAGCGAAGCGTCAGATCGTCTGGGAAACGAGCGTCCTGACAGGGGACAAACCCTTTCTCGATGCCCTCCAGACCCCGGCAGAAAAACGGAGCGCAGAACAGAAAAAACTCCTCATCGCCGCCTTTGTAAAAGCGGATGTGACGGAGATCGCAGCAGGGAAGGCCCTCCGCGACGCATCAAAAGCGCTCGGAATCGGCGCGCCCGTCAGAACGATGGTCATGCGTGATCTCGCAAAACCGCGAGAGACCTTCATCCATCTTCGTGGCAGTTTCCTCGACCACGATCTCAAAACCGGCCCCCTTTCTCCGGGAGTTCCGGCGATGCTTCCCGCACTCCCGATCGGGGAAGAGGGGAAATCGAAAAACCGTCTCGACCTCGCCCGCTGGCTCGTCCGACCCGATCATCCGCTCACTCCGCGGGTCACGGTCAACCGGATCTGGATGCACTATTTTGGCAAGGGGATCGTGGAGACGGAAAACGACTTCGGTACTCAAGGCACCTTTCCCAGTCACCCGGCGCTACTCGACTGGCTCGCGACGCAGTTCATCGACGGAGGATGGTCGATGAAAAATTTGCACAAAATCATCGTCACTTCCGCGACCTACCGGCAATCCTCCTTCGCCCGGCCTAACCTCACCGAACTTGATCCTCTCAATCATCTCCTCGCCCGCCAGAACAGAATCCGCGTCGAGGCGGAGATCGTGCGCGACGCCGCACTCGCCGCGAGCGGTCTCCTTTCCCCGAAGGTCGGTGGCCCCGGTGTCCTCCCCCCTCAACCGGAGGGTGTCTACGCATTCACTCAGACGAAAAAAACCTGGACCGCCGCCACCGGGCCAGATCGCTTCCGCCGGGCGCTCTACACTCAGTTTTATCGAAGCGCACCCTACCCGCTCCTGACGACCTTTGATTCACCCGATTTCCAAAGTACCTGCACCGGGCGGGTTCGGTCCAATACTCCCCTGCAGTCACTCACCCTCGCAAACGACGAAAGCCTCTTTGAAATGGCCCAGGGGCTCGGGGAAAGACTCCTGCGAGAGATTCC
>JAGPCC010000407.1 GCA_018058245.1 Verrucomicrobiales bacterium | reverse complement strand
CGTGGAGCAGGCAGATTTTGCGGAGGGCACCTCCTCGAAGAGCACAAAACTGATCCATGGTGGAGTCCGTTACCTCCGCAGTGGCGAAGTGGGTCTGGTCCGGGAATCATTGCGAGAGCGTGGACGATTGTTGAAGAATGCCCCGAATCTGGTAACGCCGCTCGCATTTGTCGTGCCGGCTTATCGCTGGTATGAGCGGTTTTTCTACGGAGCGGGATTGTTTTTGTATGACCTGCTCGCCGGTAAACTGGGCATTGCCGCGACTTCTTATCTCTCTGCCCGGAAGGTGTTGGAAAGAGTTCCGAATCTTCGTGGGCGGGGCCTTTATGGTGGAACTCTCTATTGGGATGGGCAGTTCGACGATTCCCGTCTCGCGATTGCGATCGCGAAGACGGCGGTGGCGGAGGGCGCTGCGATAGTCAACCACGTGAAAGTGGAAGAATTGATTCACGAGCACGGTCGAATCACAGGCGTCGTGGCGAAGGATCAATTTTCAGATACGATTCTATCGATCCGCGGAAAAGTCGTCATCAATGCGACCGGTGTTTTCAGCGATGCGATACGGCAAATGGATGAGGCAACGGCGGAGCCCATCGTGAGACCGAGTCAGGGAATTCACCTCGTACTGGACGGGTGCTTCCTCGGCGGGGAAACCGCAGTGATGATTCCAAATACGGAGGATGGACGTGTTCTTTTTGCGGTTCCGTGGAGGAACCGTGTCCTTCTCGGGACGACTGATACGGACAACGTTCCTGCTTCGCTCCATCCGAAACCACTGGAGGAGGAAATCGATTATCTGCTGCGGCACGCGGGTTTGTATCTGACTGAATCACCCTCTCGGTCAGACGTGAAGGCGATCTTTGCTGGATTGCGTCCTCTCGTGAAGCCGCCAAAAGGAGGAGTCGGATCGACTGCTCAGATCTCGCGAAGTCATAGTCTCTTTGTTAGTGACGGAGGGCTGCTGACGGTAGCGGGTGGGAAGTGGACGACTTACCGACAGATGGCCGAGGATGCGGTGGATCGAGCGGCTCTCTTGGCGGGGCTCCCTACTCAACCCTGTGTAACGGCGGACCGAACCCTGTTGGATCCAGCGGTGTGTGGAGACGGGGAACTACTCGATCCCTCTCTACCCTATTCTATGGCCGATGTGGATCGGGCCGTGCGAGAGGAGATGGCGATGACTCTCGATGATGTCCTGAGCCGAAGAACGCGAGCAACCTTTCTCGACGAAGCGGCTTCGTTGCGCTGTGCCGAACGGGTCGCAGAACGAATCGCGGGACTTACAGGCAAAGACGCGGAGTGGGCCTCGCGCGAAGTGGCCGCGTTTTCCGAAATGGCGGTGCTGGGTCAGAGTGCCCCGACGTCCCAGATCCCGTCCGATCTTGTTTCGGAGGGATCGTAGACGGTGTCGCCGATGCGGAATACTGGGGGCATCACTTGGACATTGATCGTGAGAGCTTGACCAGCCTTCGTTACCGCAGATGGCATCGCGCCGGGATTTCCAGGAAGATAGGGGATCAGTTCTCCGGGAGTAAAGGTTGCGATACTCTTCGAGGGCTGATCGGCGAGGAAGCTCTTTTGGGAAATGTAGACGGCGCGCAATTTTTCCGCTCCGTCTCTTCCCGCCTTCCACTCGGTGACGGTGGACACGGAAAAGGTGACGATCGAGGCAAGCGCTAACATGAGCGCAATCACGAGAGACATTTCGACAAGTGAAAATCCTCGTTCAGAGCGGGGAGTAATAGAGAGATTCATTTTTCGAGGGTGTGAGTCGTTGCACGAGCGAACTAAGGCTGAGGTTTTTTCACAAGAATTTTTGGAGTGGGAGCGATTTTCATTTCCGTGCCTTCGGTGAGATCGGTCCATATTTTTTGAGGAATTCTTGCTGCAAATATGGAAATAATAACAATTATAAATATAATCCAAGCGATTTGCATTGTAAAGCTCTGGTTTGGATTGTTAAAGAGCCGATTGGGAGTGCCTTGTTTTTCCTTCACACGGGCGGTGTAGGTGATATTTGCGACTTCGAGATGAGCGGTCAATTCATTCAGGATTGTATCGTTCTCTGGGGTGAGTCGATAGAGGTATCTCCCTCCACTTTCTTCGGTCGTTTCATCTACGATGACTCCATTGGGGATCGAGTAGGGAAGGGTGTTGCAGTAGACTTGTGTCTGCTGCACGAATTTCCGTTTCATCCATCGATCCAGTTTTGTCTGTTGCATGGGTGGGAGTGAGGTAAGGGGTCTATCAGGGGGGGCGGAAGGTTACAATCCCTGTCCATTCATCATCTTCGGCCCCATGAGGAAGATGGGAAGGAACGCACCGATAAAGACTGCTGTGATGAGTAGCGCTGCGGCCATCATGACCACGAGGTTCACGGTCGTCGCGAATTGTTCGACGATCTGATCGACATCTTCTTCGTACATTCCGGTGAGGAGCTTGAGTTGTTCCCCCAGCGAGGAGGATTTCTCTCCGATGGAGATGAGGTGGGCTACTTGAGGATCGCAGGAAGTAAACTTTCGTATCGCCTCGGAAAAGGGGAGTCCCGTTTCAATGTAGCGTTGTCCAGCCATGATCAGTTCGTCGAACATGGGAGTGCCTTTGAGGGACTCCGCCGAGATCTCGACTGCCTTGGAGAGATTGATTCCATTAGAGTGCAGCATCTCAAGGCTGCTCAAGAAGAGTAACTGCCGCATGCCCATGATGAGCTTCTTCAGGAGGCGCCAGCGAGCCATCAAAAAGAAGGTGATAGCGTTCCGGAAATTGTCGATTGTTAGGAACGAAAAGGCACCTGCGATGATCCCGCCGACGACAAGGACCCAGACTTTCTTTGTGAAGTGGCTGAGCTTGAAGAGGAACCCGGAAAGGCCATCTGGGGTCTGCTTCATGTCCGCGAGAATCTTTTCGATCTCGGGGATGATTTTCAATTGGGCTGCAATGAAGATGAGGATCAGCGCGAAGATGATGATGCAGGGCATCATCGTTGCCTTGCGCATTTTTGATTTGAAAGCAGCCTCCTTTTTCAATGTTTTGGAAATGGCATCAAATGCTTTGTCCAGCTGCCCAGAGTCACTCCCTGCGCGGACCAAGGAAAGAAATTTGTCATCAAACTTCCCGGTTTTCTTGAATGCTGCGTAGGCTGGCATTCCACTCTCGATGTA
>JAGPCC010000406.1 GCA_018058245.1 Verrucomicrobiales bacterium | reverse complement strand
CGGCGCTGGGAATAGGCGCACTTCACTGCTTTGCGGTGTAGTCAAAAACGTAGACTTTTTCGAGGTGCGGTTTCAGCATTTTTACAAACGCTTCATGGGCAGAGTGGGGGAGATAGGTGTCCAATCCTGCCCGATCTTTGAAGGTCACGAGAAAGGAATGGGTGAAACCGTCGTTCAGCGGCTCGATATTTTCAGAGCCGCCCCATTCCAGGTCGAGAACCACTGGAATCTTGTTTTTGAGTTCGAGAAAGGCTGCTACCAATTCATCCTTTGTCGCGTCGTTCGTGCCTTCTTTGAACTGGAATGAGACAAAGTGCCGAAAGAGGCCACCTTCTTCGGCGGAGACGGGAGTGATTGAAGTGAGTGCCATGAATACGGAAAGGGTGAGAGCGAAATGAGCGATTTTCATGAGGAAACCCTTTGCGAAAACTGCCGAACTGTCGAACATAAAAACTCATTATGAGCGATTGGGAAACCTACCAGCAGTCTGTCCTCCGATATTCAGAACTTGGCTTCTCCCTCGATTGGAGTCGCATGGACGCTCCGGGGGAGTGGTCGACCGTTCTTCAGGAAAAAATCGCTCAGGCTTTCCGGGATATCGCAGCGATCGAAGCGGGGGAAATCATGAACCCCGACGAAGGGCGGGCGGTGGGCCACTACTGGCTGCGCAATCCCTCTCTTGCTCCGGCGGAGGAAGGCGAATGGATCCGTACCGTGAATGAAAAAGTGAAGGAATTTGCGGGTCGCGTTCTCCAGGGAGAAATCAAGGCTCCGAATGACCGGGCCTTCCGCCATGTGCTGCTCATTGGGATCGGAGGGTCTGCTCTCGGGCCACAATTGATCTCGAAAGCGCTCCTTCCGGCGAATGCTCCGATTGACCTCCATTTTCTCGACAACACAGATCCCGGTGGGATGGATGATGTGTTTGCGACTCTCGGCGACGGCCTTGCGGAAACCCTTGTCATTGTGATTTCCAAATCTGGCGGCACTGCGGAAACACGCAATGGGATGATCGAAGCGGAAGCTGCCTTTCGGTCACGAGGACTCGATTTTTCCCAACATGCGGTTGCCGTGACGGGGGAAGGTAGCAAGCTCGATAAACTTGCGATCACAAAAGGCTGGATAGAGCGATTTCCCATGGCGGATTGGATCGGTGGCCGGACTTCGGTAATGAGTGCGGTCGGTTTGCTCCCCTCTGCCTTGCTCGGACTCGACATCGACGCGTTTCTCGCTGGAGCGGCGGCCATGGATGAAAAAACCCGTGTTACCGACGCTTTCAAAAACGCTTCCATGATACTTGCGCTGATGTGGTATCACGCGGGCGACGGGGTGGGCAAGAAAGACATGGTCATCCTGCCCTACAATGACAGGCTCGATCTCATGAGCAAATACCTGCAACAGCTCGTGATGGAGTCGATCGGCAAAGAGCTCGATCTCGACGGCAAAAAAGTCAACCAGGGCATCGCGGTCTATGGGAACAAAGGATCGACGGATCAGCATGCCTATGTCCAACAGCTCCGTGACGGACTGGCGAACTTTTTTGCGACCTTTATCGAGGTCCGGCGTTCCCGAAACGGTTCCGGAAGCGGTGAGTCCATTGTTGTCGATGACGACGGGGCAACGACGGCGGATTACCTCCAGGGATTCCTCCGCGGAACTCGCAGTGCGCTCTATGGAAACGGTCGTCAGTCGCTCACGATCTCGATTGACGAATTGACTCCTTTCAGCCTCGGGATGCTTATCGGGCTCTATGAACGGGCGGTCTCCTTCTATGCGAGCCTCATTCACGTGAACGCCTATCATCAGCCGGGAGTCGAGGCCGGGAAAAAGGCGGCGGGGAACTTTCTTTCGTTGCTCAATAACGTGAAGAATCACCTCGCCGAGACCGGATCAGGAGGCGTCACCGCCGCGACTATGGCTTCGAATGTGGGGGCGAGCGACTACGAAGAAGTCTATCACTGTCTCAACCACTTAGCGGCCACCGGATTTTGCACCCGGAAAGAAGGCGATGGTCCCGCGACGGACGAGTTCTATTGCTGAGTCCGAGTTCACGCCGGTCGTTCAGGCGGGATAACTCCCCAGCACCTTCACGAAGGAACAGTGTTTCTCCAGTTGGCGAATCACGTCGGCAAGTTCGGGATCATCACAATGCCCGGCGATGTCGACGAAAAAATAGTATTCCCACGCCCTTCGTTTGGAGGGGCGACTTTCGATCTTTGACATATTGATCGAGAGTTTTTCAAAGGGTTCGAGTGCGCGATGGAGTGACCCCGGTTCGTCTCTCACGGAGAACATCACGGATGTTCGGTCCATCCCTGTGGGTGGACAAGTTTTGTGACTAATTACCAGAAAACGGGTCGTATTGTTCGCGATATCCTGGATCGAGGTATCAAGGAGATTCAGTCCATAGAGCTCGGAGAGAAGTCTCCCCCCAAGAACCGCAGCACCCGGTTCGTTTGCGGCAATCTCCGCAGCGGCGGCGGAACTCGACTTTTCAATTGGTTGGATTCCGTGAAAATTCCGACCCAACCAAACGCGGCACTGGGCTATGATCTGTGGGTGGCTGTAAATTTGGCGGATCTCCTCCCGTGCGCAATTTGCCATGAGATTGTTCTCGATCGGCATCATGACTTGCCCGTAGATCTTGAGGGGGGAGTCAGCGAAAAGGTCAAGGGTATGAGTCACTGCACCTTCAGTGGAGTTCTCGATTGGAACGACGCCGTAGTCGGCGGTGCGGCGCTCGACTTGCTCAAAGACGTCGGCAAAACTGGGTTGCGGGAGATACTTGACACTGTGGCCGAATTTCCCAATCGCGGCCTGATGCGTCCACGTTCCGGCAGGGCCGAGATAGGCGATTTTCAGATCTTCTTCCAGAGCGAGAGCGGCCGACATGATCTCACGGTAGATCGCGCGGATCGATTCTTCGGGGAGACGACCACCCTCTCCTTTGGCGATGAGGCTGCGGAGGAGTTTTTCCTCGCGTTCTGGGGCATAGATTTCGAGCCCCTCGCGCTTTTTGATGACCCCGATTTCGTGGACAATGTCGGCCCGTTCGTTCAACAGATGGATGATGCTCGTATCGACGGCGTCAATTTTGATGCGGAGTTCTTCGAGACTCATAGGGAAAAATCAGGGTTCGATATGCCAACTGGTGTCGTTGTCTTCGGGATAG
>JAGPCC010000405.1 GCA_018058245.1 Verrucomicrobiales bacterium | reverse complement strand
CGGGACGTGGAGGGGAATCCAAATGGGATTCCGGTGCAGTTGAGCAAGAACTGGCACAATGATCCGGAAGGAGGTGTCTACACGGGTGCTTGGTTTCATGGGATCTCCCAAGTACGATTGCCGGCCGAGAGTTCAGTGGAACTGGAACTGACTCTCGTCTACGGGCACTGGGGCGGGATCGCTGCGGCGTCTCATGCGCAGCTTTGTCTGATAGGATGGGGAAGTAATCAGCTGTGGGAGGAAAGTGCCCTCGGTTCCTGGGGGGAGAGCGTTTGTTATGAGCCGGATCAAGTGCAGCGAGGGTGCACCGTCATGGACGTACGACCTGTCATGCTACGCGCGATGGGAAAAGGTGAACCATGGGGGTGGACCGCTAACGTCGGCGGTGGGGATTTTTTCCGCGTCTTTGACACGAGCGGAAATCGCATTCCTCATTCCGCGATGCGAGCGGAAAGGGTACAACAAGGGCCCTGTCTCACCCGCGTGACCTACTCCGGGCGAATCGGGAAAAACATGACTCATTCTTCCACCGTGAGTTTGTCACGGACCGATGACCTCGTCCGGGCAGTGTATCACCTCCGCCTTGATGTTACCAATACCACTCCCTTTTCGCGTTTTGTGATTTTTCAGGTAGGCGCTGACAACTACAATTCCTCTCGGGAAAAGAAGATGGCGATCGGCAACGAAGACGGTTTGATCCGCGAGTGGACCACCGAATGGGGAGGAAATACCTTGCGAAATGCCCCTCTTGAGGTCGTCGGTCGAACCCCCTGGGTTTCACTGCACGATGCAGAGCTACTCGAAGGGAAGTCCGGTGGAGCCGTGGCGAATCGCGGGATCGTGATCCGCGAGTGGAAGGCCACGATCGCCGGGAAAGAGGCGTCGCCCTGGTTTGTGGAGCGGGGTCTGTCAGTGGATAAATCCGATTCCTCTACGATGGATCTGGTTCCCCCACCGGGAGTTACTCAACTGGAAGCAGGGGATTACATCGAAGCAACGATCGAACATGTCATCGTGCCCCAGAAGGTCGATGACTACTACGGGCCCAATGAAGAACTTCGCGCGGCTCTGATGCAGTATGGGAACACCTGGAATATGATTCACTGGGAGGCGTCAGGAAATCACCGTGAGGTCATCATGAAAACGGGAAATCTCCTGCGGACTTTCCCGGAAATCGCGGTGGAAACGGCGGAGGATACGGCCTCGTTGACTCTCACCGGAGGGTTGGGATATGTGCCTGTTAGTTTCAGCGGGATAGGATCACCGCGTGGTTTTACCCTGACTCTGGACGGTCAAACTCTCGATCAAAGTGTCCATGGCACGGACTTCTGGCAGACGGATTATGATCCGGCGTCCCGCACCTGGACTCTCACTTACAACATTCCGATTTCCGATAAAAAACCGCATTCACTTGTTTTTTCACGGAACCCCTGAACTCTGAACTAGACGAGAATCTCACGAATTACATGGGCTTCCTCGACCCCGGTGAGTCGCTGATCCAGTCCCTGATAGCGATAGGTAAGTTTTTCGTGATCGATCCCTAACAGATGCATGATCGTCGCATGCATGTCGCGGACATTGACGGGATTTTCCGCGACTTCGTTCCCGAGTTCATTGGTGGAGCCGTAGGTGAGGCCGCCTTTGACTCCTCCCCCGGCCATCCAGATGGTGAAGGCATCTTTCTGGTGATCACGACCGCACTTGGCCGGAGATTCATCTCCCTGTAACATGGGTGTCCGCCCGAATTCCGCACCCCAGACTACCAGCGTCTGGTCGAGAAGCCCCCGCTGTTTTAAATCGAAAAGAAGCGCGGCAATGGCCTGGTCAACGGCACGACAGTTGGCGGCGAGGCGGACTCTTTGGTTTGCATGAGTATCCCAATCCCCATTGAAGAGTTCGACAAAACGGACGCCCCGCTCGACGAGACGACGGGCCTTCAGGCACTGGGCTGCAAACTCTCCTTTCCCATACATTTCAAGGGTCATTGAATCCTCTTTCGAAAGATCAACTAGGTCGGGCACGGATGCCTGCATCCGGTAAGCCATCTCATACTGGTCGATCCGAGTTTGTATTTCGGGATCTCCGATCCACTCAAGATTCTGTCGATTCAGTGCCTCGATACTATCGAGAGTGCTGCGCCGTTCCTCCCGACTGGTCCCGTTAGGATTGTTCAAAAAGAGAACCGGATCCCCCTCCCCTCGCAGTTGCACCCCCTGAGTAACGCTGGGGAGAAAACCGGATTTCCAGAGATTCGCGCCGGCCCCGGGGGTGTTTCCCGTAAGAAAAACCACGTAGGCAGGAAGGTTTTCCGATTCACTCCCGAGGCCGTAGGTAGTCCAAGACCCGACCGATGGATTGCCCTGACGATTGAGTCCGGTGTGAAACACCAGTTGTGCCGGACCATGGTTGAACTCGGTCGTGCGCATCGATTTGAGAAGACACAATTCATCCGCCACCGTCCCAAGTTGAGGAAGTAGTTCGGAAAGTTCGATTCCGCTCCGGCCATGACGATGAAACTGGTAGGGAGAGCCGAGCAACTTCGGATGTCCCCGGAGAAAGGAAAAACGCTTTCCTTTGAACAACTCCTCCGGTGCGGCCTGTCGATCATATTTTCGGAGAACCGGCTTGTCATCAAAAAGGTCCAGCTGCGAGGGAGCACCCGTCATGTGGAAAAAGATCACACTTTTTGCCTTCGGGGCGACGGTCTGAAAAGCGGAGGGAATTCCTTCCGCTGCGTCGCTCGTGAGGAGAGAGTCCAAGGCAAGCGATCCGATCCCGGCCCCAGAGAGGGAAAGGAACCGGCGGCGGTTGAGCGTTGTGTGCGGATCCATTGTTAAAAAGGCAAAACAGCAAAACAGCGACTTGCTAAAAAGTCTCTCACGACCTGCAGATCGTTTCGTGAAGGTTTAGGAGAATAGTCGCTAGTTCCCGATAGGCTTTTTCCTCGGAACCCGTTCTAGTCAGGACGGTCTCAAAGGCAGACTGTAGCAGCGCCTCCTCCGGCTCCCGGGGAGAGCGCGTAAGAGCGGTGCGGAAGGCCCAGGTGATTCGTTCGGAAACGTTGTTCCCTCCCTCCGAGGAAATTCGTTTTCCGAAGGTCGCTGCGATCTCCACGTAGACCGGGTCATTGAGAAGCGTGAGTGCTTGGAGCGGAGTATTGGAAAGATCACGTTTCACGACACAGGCGGACCGG
>JAGPCC010000404.1 GCA_018058245.1 Verrucomicrobiales bacterium | reverse complement strand
ATTTCTTCGTCGTCCACCGAAACCGTTTGGGAAAGAGGAGTTTCTGATTCGGACATGGGTATCGCAATTGAGCGCAGAGTTACAGAAGAGGAGGGGGGGCGTCCACGAGCGGAGGCGCAATCGCAGAACCTTTGCGCAGGCGTTTTACGGCGAGAATGATCAGGACTAACGTCACCACCAGAATCGTGATACCGAGGACAGGCCTGTAAAAGATCCAAGCGACAGCTACCGTGATCGTCCAAAGAATTCCGGCAAGGAGAAACCCGAGGATGCCTGTCCCTGTCCCGACGATGCGTCCAAGAAAGGGAAGAATGCTCGCAAGGACCGCAATGGGACGCAAAATCATCGCAAAAGCGATCGTCATGAATACGAACCCACCCACTCGGATCGCCCAGGTCCAGACTTTATTCCGATCCTGCGCTTTCTGAAACATCTCCGGCGCAGAAACGATCCCGGCCTCGAGGAGATCTAAATGCCCCTTGGTGGAAGTGGGGAAGGGCGTGAAAGTCTTTCCGGTTTGGCGGGCTACCACGCTGACGGGTCCGGTTAGGACCGTCTCGAAGCGAATGCGTTGATCCCCGACGGCAGGTGCGGCGGGATTGGCGCCAAAATAGACTTTATCTGCCTGGATCTTTGCCCCTTGTTGGATTTCCGGCGAGGCATCTTTGAGATTCTCGATCACAAGCGGAGTAGCGCCCCCGATCTTTGCGACCAAAAATGCAGGCAAGTCAAAGTTCCCGAGCGTTACGCCCTCTGCGATCATCGTCGTCGAGAGGTATTTCATTTCCTTCGGATTCCGATATTCTGAACTCACTTTGAACTGGCTCGAATCCACGAGGTTCGATTTCCACGCAGTCTCGTAGCTGTAGGTTTTGGTTTCTTCGGTACTGCCTCCTACATTTTCCTTCTTTTTTGTTTTCACCTTTTCCACCCATTGGAACATCTCTGCGGTCCGGATGAGTTTGATCGCCGGGACACTGATGCCGAATTCCGCATCTTGAAGTGGGGTGGATACGACGGTGTTGCCACTTGTGTGAATGAGTTTCCCCTCCATCGCAGGGTCAATTGCGGTGGATGGAATGGAGACAACCGATCCAGCACCCTCCTTAAGATCCTTGTATCGTTTCACGGCTCGGCCCTCGTTGTAGAAGAGCACCGCGACCGCGATTGCGAGAAAGATGAATCCGACAAATAGTCCGCCAAGCGAGTCTTTTCCTCGACTCCCTAACCCTTTTCTCGTCACCTCAACAAACTGGCTCATGAGAAGTGTTTAGCAAAAATCGCAAATTCCCGCAACTACTATCATTCCAGGTGGATCAAGGACCGATTCTTCCTCAGGACAATGCGGTTGTTTTGATGTCCATCAGCATCTGTGCGTTCGAGGGATACCGCTGCATGCACTTCAGGAGCCACTCCATTGCATCGACCTGCTTGTAGCCGCTGAGGCCCCGACGAATCACATAGATTTTTTCCAAAACATGGGCTGGAAGTAGCAGTTCCTCCCGGCGGGTTCCCGATTTGTTGATATCAACGGCCGGGTAGACATAGTTCTGCGCGATCTGCCGATCCAGCACGAGCTCCATATTCCCGGTTCCTTTGAATTCTTGAAAGATCGCTTCGTCGGCCTTGCTGTTGGTTTGCACCAGAGCCGTTGCGATGATCGTGAGAGATCCCGCTTCCCGGGTATTTCGTGCCGCTGCAAAAATGCGGCGAGGTTCTTCGAGGGCTCCGACAATGAGACCTCCGCTCGCCGTGCCCCGGTTCCCTCCGCGCATCTGGCTGTTGAAGGCACGGGCAAGTCGGGTGATCGAGTCCATCAACATCACGACATGGCGTCCACCCTCCACGAGTCGCTTGGCCCGCTCAATTGCGAGAAGTGCGATGCGGGTATGGTCTTTTGCCTCGCTGTCATTGGAGCTGGAGAAAACCTCGACATTGGGAAAGGAACGTTCGAAGTCCGTGACCTCTTCGGGGCGTTCATCGACGAGCAGGACCATCAAGTGAATCTCGTCGTCGTAATTGTGCTGGATGCCTTCTGCGATGTGATGTAACAAGGTCGTCTTTCCGGTGCGAGGCGGGGCCACGATGAGTCCCCGCTGTCCTCGCCCGATCGGGGCCATCAGGTCGATGACACGGGTGGTCGCACGAGTCGATTCCGTCTCCAAGGTCAACTTCTTGTTCGGATTGATCGCGGTGAGTTCCTCGAAGTAGGGAAGTTTCGCACATTCCGCAGGATCGCGGTCATTGATGCTGAGCACTTCGATCAATTGTGGGCCTCGCACGCCCTGTTTGGAGACACACTTCACCATGAGTCCGTCGCGAAGACCATAGATCCGGACGATCTCGGGAGTGACAAAGACGTCCTTGGGCGATTGCTGGAATCCGCGGATACGCTCGCGAAGAAAACCAAATCCTTTGGGAGAAATTTCAACGAGACCCTCCGATTCGATTGCCGGGGACGCATCCAGTGCAGCCGCTTCCCGCAGCCGATCATTCTCTTTTCTATCCAGGTAACGCTGTTTCCTGGTCCTGAAATTCCGACCATCGCCGCCTTCTTGCTCGTCTCCTCCGTCCGCGTCGAGTGGTTCTTCGTCCCGATTTGCCCGGGATACTTCTCCTCGGTCAGTCGGGGTGGAATGAGCGGATTGACCAGATTGCGCGGGATCGGACTGGTCACGATTTCCTTTTCGCCGACGGTTTCGTCCTCCGCGTTTGCGACTCTGACCTTGACCCTGTTCTCCACGATCCGGCCGGGGAGAATGCGCTGAGGTGGATTCCTGGTTTTCCCGTCCGGAATCTGGACGTTCGGCTCGCTCTGGACGTTCGGCTCGTTCTGGACGTTCGGCTCGTTCTGGACGTTCGGCTCGTTCTGGACGGTCAGTCCGCTCTGGACGGTCCACGGTCTCTGCCGGTCCCGAAGAGGGCGGAGCACTCGGTTCACCATCACCGGAACGAGACTCACGGGCAGGTTTGTTCGCGGCGGTGCGGCGTGGCGAGACTGCTTTGATGACCTCTCCTGTGGAATCCTGTGATCCTTCAGACCCTGTCCCTGACGGTTTTTTGACTGCCCTTGGTTTCTTTGTCGGGGCGATCGCTTCTGGATCGACTTTCCGGGTTCGCTTGGTCGCAGTTCCGGCAGGTTGCTTCGCCTTTGGCGAATCAACGGCTGAGTTTTCCTGCTTCTCGGTTGCAGAAGAAGGAGGTGTGTTTGAG
>JAGPCC010000167.1 GCA_018058245.1 Verrucomicrobiales bacterium | reverse complement strand
GTCATGCATCACATTGGAAAAAAGATGAAGATCGCAATCGACCGGCCAGGGATCTTGAAACATATCACCGATCTCGACCGACACCTGCCCAGCAAGTCCCCTCTCGCAGATCATTTTTTCCGCAATGGCATCCACCGGAGCCTGCTCCAAGACGATCGCCCGGAGTTCCGGTTGATTCGCAGCGAGAGCGCAGGAGTACACTCCAGACCCACCCCCGATATCGAGCACCGTCCTCACGGATTGCAACTCTACCGCGAAGACATCGGCCAACTTCTTTCCAAGGAACACTCCGCGACAGTCCATCGCGGCAGTAAACGCCGTGGCGAATTCTTCTTGCAGCATGGCACCGTGCCAGTCATCACCGGCTTCGTCCAGTCCGCTCCAATGCGCCGGTTTCCCAGACCTCAAGACTCTCCCGAAGTCTGCCACAACAGGACGATCCCGGAGCGAGCTGTAGTACTGCGACAAATTCCACGGGGAATCGCTGCAAAGGTGCTCTGCGGCCGTCGCACTGATGGAAAAAACGCCGTTTGCGGTCTTTTCTAAATATCCGTTGCACTGGCAGAGGGTCAAAAGAACGTCGGCCGGACGCGGATCCCATCCGAATCGTTCACAAATCTCGGCGAGAGTTCCGGGTCGCCCTTTCAGTCCGTCAAAAAGCTGGAATTCCGTCACGGCCGAGGTGAGCAGGTCCACCGCATAGATTCCGTCGCGGTAGCGCAGGATCGAGGTGGGATCGGTGGAGGGCAATTGGTCGAGTCCGGTCATACCCGAATCACGTTGCTTTCAGAATTTCGGCAAGTTCACAAATGCAACAGTGCCCGAAGGGACTCGGCAATGTTCTGCGAAGTAGGACGATGCGCCTTCCACAAATTGGGGTGATACGGAATCGGTGTATCACGGCAGTTCAGACGTTGCGGCGGGGCGTCGAGGAGATGGAATCCGTCGGCGACGACGCGGGAAACCACTTCGGCGGTGACGCCTCCCCAGGGGAATCCTTCGCTCACGCAAAGAAGACGACCGGTCCGCGCGACCGAACCCAGGACGGTGTCGGTGTCGATTGGTTTTACAGTGCGAAGATCGACGACCTCGATATCCCAGCCCTCCGCCTTCAGTTCCCGAGCAGCTTTGAGAGACTCGTGGACCATCGCACTGTAGGTCACCACGGTAGCGTGCCGCCCCTGTTTGACGATCCGGGCACGACCGGCCGGGAGCATCGGTGTCGTGGGCAGAGCATCGGCCTTGAGGTGGTAGTAGAGGAACTTGTGTTCACAAAAGATCACCGGATCGTTAATCGCGACTGCTTCGAGGAGCATGCTGTAGGCATCCTCCACCGTGGCGGGAGTCATCACGACGAGTCCAGGATAATGCGAGTAAATGGACTCAAGGTTCTGACTGTGGAACGGGCCGCTCCCCTCCGTCCCCCCGGACGGGAGCCGAACGACGATGGGACAGGGAACCCCTGTTCGGAAAAAATGGGTCGCGGCCTGATTTACGATTTGATTAAAAGCGATCGAGGAAAAATCCGCGAACTGCATCTCCACGATGGGGCGCATCCCTTCGATGGCGGCTCCGATCGCGGATCCGACCATGGCGTCTTCGCTGATAGGCGCGTCGATGACCCTGCCGGGAAACCGCTCCGCGAGGTTTTTGGTCGCTTTGAAGGCACCGCCAAAGCCTGCCACGTCCTGCCCATAAATATAGACAGAATCGTCGTCGGCGAGGGCCTTGGCCTGCGCCTCACGAATAGCTTCGAGGTAGGTGATCGCCATAAAAATTGGTCCTGCCACCTTGGCGCAAGTTCTCCGATTCGCAAGCGTGGCCCCTGCGGAAAGAGTTGCTTACCGGAATTCGCTCATCTTCACGGGGCGTCCCTCCCTTGCGGACAGATCACAGGCAAACACGACCCGGAACGATTCGAGCGACTCCTTCATACCGGTCCGAGGCATTTCCTGGCCCTGGTCGAGGGAGTCAAAGAAGGTCTGGAACTGCGCCTGATACGGATGATCGGCGACATCACCAGAGTCGGCCATCGCAAACGGGATGTCGGCCCACTTTTTGTCTCGGAGACCAAAGCGGTTCGAATAGAGCTTGTTGTCGAGGAGACTGCCTTCGCTGCCGACGAGGTGAGTATGAAAATAGTAGGGTTGAAAACAGTCGATCACGGAAGCGACTTTGCCGACGGCTCCGTTCTCAAATTTCAGCAAGGAGGTCGAGGTGGTCTTGTATTCGTATTTCTGAAAAATCTCGTGTTTGGACTGGGTTGCGTAGGATGTGACTTCTTCGACCCGGCTCCCCATACAGAGAAGCAATGCGTCGAGAGCGTGACAACCAGCGGAGAGAAGGCTGCTGCCCCCGTTTTCGATGGTCGTATTCCAACGATACTGACCATACCAGGGCCCGATGCCGTGGTAATAATCGACCTCCCCGTAATGAATCTCCCCAATGAGCCCCTGGTCGATCAGCGTGCTCGTAGTGAGAAACTGGCTGATGTGACGCATCTCAAAGCAGACGCAGGCCTTGACCCCAGCTGCTTCAACTGCCGCATTGATCGCACTCGCATCCTCCCAGTTTAGCGCCATGGGTTTTTCCAAAATGATGTGTTTCCCTGCCCGAGCGGCCGCCTCGGCCTGTGCCCGATGTTGATTGGGGTAACTCGTGATCGAGACCACGTCGATGTCCGATGCAAGCATCTCGTCGAGACTGGTGTATGTCGTGATGGCACTCCCGTGTCTCGCAGAGACCTCGGCATCGTCGAGTTTCCGGGAGGAAAACACTGCCCTTACCTCCCCCTGCGAAGTTGCATTGATCGCGTCCGCGTGCGCCGTCGCCGCCCATCCATATCCGATGATTCCTACTTTGTATGCCATGCCGACACTAAAACGAAACGGACAGGAACCGGCAATCGAAAAATTGCCCCGAACACGTTACTCTCGGCGTCCCTTCAGTTCGCACCTTCCCCAACCTCGAAGGACATCCCGACGAATCCGCCACCGCAGAACTCGCCGCCGAGTCGAGGGGAGATGCTGAATTCCGGGAATAAAATCGGCTGTCCCGAAACGTGCTCGCGGTTCCTCCAGAGCAGGATGATCCAGCCGATCAGCGCGATGACCGCAAGACTACCGACGACCACAAAAAACGTGAACACGAGTGAGAGCACTTTGCTGGTATCCTCGATAAAGATTCCGGGAGCATACTCGCGGAGGAGTTCTGGGGCATCGGGAGAGGCGATCAGTTCATGCACCGTCGAGGTGGCTGCTTTTTCTTTCCCTTCCACCGTTTCGTTCGCCATCAACTTGCTCAACCAGTAGAGCTGGATGCTCAACTCAATGCACATTTTTTCCACCTGATCGGGAGCGAGTTCCGTCATGCCACCTTCTCGGAGACAATTCTGCAAGATGCGGTCAAAGACCGACTTGGGCAGAGAGGACCGAATCGATTCATTAAAAACCAACTGTGTCAGCTGAGGCTGCTCGCGATAATACAGCATCAGCACCGTCGGAGAGTCTGAGAACCATTCCTTATGGAGTTTTTCAAGATCGACATCGTCGGGAATCTTCTGCTTCTCCCCGAGACACATCACAAAAATGCGGAATTCCGACTCGTCCGAGTGGAATTCGAGGAATCGCATGATGTCATTCGACTTCTGCTCGGTAAGAAGACGCTGGGGATCAATGAGAAAATCCACCGGCGCAAATCCAAAATAGATGTCTTTCAGCTCCCCTTCCAGAGGCGGAAGCGGTTCATAGGCCTCCTCCTCGACGACGGGATCTTCCGGCACCGTGAAAGTCCCGTCTGGGTTCTCGATGAGTTGGCGCTGGTTGGACTCAACCGGTTTCCCTCCCCCCTCTTCGGTCGCCCCCTGAGGACCGTAAAACTGGGTTGGTCCCGGCGCAGCACCATCCGTGTCCGTCGAATCGGTGACCGAATCGGTCGCCCCGCCTTCCCCTCCCGGTTCTGGGATGAGTCCTTTTGGCCAAAGCCCTCCACCGAGATGATAAGTGGCCGATTCTCCGCCCCCTTCCCACTCCGGCATTTCCACCTTCGCAGCGCGAACTGCAGTGGGCAGAAGTAAAGATAGCAGGATTGCAGATAAGAACCTCATCGAAAATTTCGTCCTAAGCCGACATGCGGGATACTTCCAACTTCGTATCGCCCCCCGCGAGCGGCGCTGGATGTTTTGGAAGATCAAGGACGGGATTTGTACCACTAGACATCCCAGCATGAAGCTGTTCACGGGTGAGCTTACGAAGTTTTCGCCCCTTCCGGTCCAGCATCTTGCCGATTCGCAGAAAAATGCGCTCCATCGCTTCGCCATATTCCCCATTGACCAGATTCGGTCGCGCGTGCATGAGCGCTCCGTAGGTATCTTCCTCACTGATCAACAATTCCGCAAAATACCCCAGAGAAATCCCGATCTGCTTGGAGTTCATGTCCATCAGAACAAGAATACGATTTTCATTAGGGCGGGCATATTCCGCGCCCTTAACCTGACCGTGATTCAACAACCAAAACCCCAGTTCGCTCAAGCGCAGATGCGTCGGGAGCGTCCCCAGATACACACAGAAGAGCATTTGGGGGAATTTGAGCTCCAGTTGATCAAGCGTTTCGGCCAAGTCGTCCTTCTCTTGCTTCCGCAGACAATGCGCCGCATCATGAATACGGCTCAGAAAAACCTGATTCCCGCCAAAGGTCACCGCAGCCTCCACCTCACCGTAACCGCAGGAATAGCAGCTCTCGGCTTCATGGTCCACAGGACGGAGGCATCTTGGGCACTTCATAGTTGTCTTGATAAGTAAGGCTAAACCTTAACTTTATCTAAATTATCAGTATTACAAGATTATAAAGAGATTTGAAATAAGTCAAGCGATTGACCTGAATTCTTCCCATTAAGTTTACGATCATATCGCAAACCCAATCCAGAAAAAAATGCATGAATACAGGCCCAAAGATCCACCCTGGACCTCAACGAGGGTCTGGCGCGAAAAATCCCACGCTCATTCCTGTTGAAACGAAATGAAACCGGCAGGCGATTATATCGACATCGCTGAGAATCCGCCATCGACGATCATTTCGATCCCCGTGATAAAAGAACCAGCCTTTTCCGAAGCCAGGAGCAGCGTCGCACCGATCAACTCCTGCGCTTCTCCAAAGCGTTTTGCCGGGGTATGCCCCATAATGGCGGCAACACGATCTTCGGTGAGAACTTTGCGATTCTGTTCGGCTGGGAAAAATCCGGGAACGATCGTGTTCACTCGCACTTTCCGCTCGGCCCACTCGCGAGCGAGATTCTTCGAGAGATTGTGCACCGCCGCCTTGCTCGCCGAATAGGTAAAAACGCGGCTGAGCGGACCGAGTCCAGAGATCGAACCAACGTTAATGATCGATCCCCCGCCCTGCGCGAGCATGTGGGCACCGAAGATCTGACAACTGCGGAGAATCGCACCGAGATTGATGTCGAGGATGCGGGAAAACTCTTCATCGGTGATCTCGAGCACTGGAGTGGGAGAGTTTACCCCTGCTCCATTGACGAGGATATCGACCCGTCCGGTCGTTCCGAGGACGGTATCGAGAAGTGCGCTAAGAGATTCGCGGGACGCCACATCGGCGGGCACAAAGAACCCTTGTCCTCCCACTTCGTCGATTTCGCGAAGCCGTTCCGCCCCCTTCTCCTCGCTCCGACCAACGAGGGCCACCGTCGCCCCCGCTCGGGCGAGTCCTTTTGCCATTTCACCACAGAGCACCCCAGTCCCACCAATCACAACGGCAGTTTTTCCTTCCAGCGAAAACAGATCTTCTACAAAACTCATTTCTATTGATACGATACAGACGCCCTTGGTCAATTTCCCGCTACAGCAATTACGCAGTTTCTTCCTCGACCCTCGGCGAATCGCCGTGCGAGTCACCCTGGGATTCACCGGACACAGCCTCGCCTAAGTAATCTTCGTCGTCCGGCAAATCATCCAGTCCATCCTCGATCTCTCGACGCCATTTGCGGGAAATCCAAGGCCTTACCAATCCATAGATCAAGTAGGTCAGGAAAATAATGAGCGGCACGAACTCTACAAAATTCACCGCGCAGACGAGAACGAGGACCGCCACAAACAGCCATATGAGAGACTTCTTTGCCTTCCAATTCAACATCTTAAAGCTCGGATAACGGAATTCGCTCAACATCATGAAGGAAAGCAACAGCATCAGGACCAGCAGCATGTAACGCCAGGGGCCGAGATCCTTTTGGCCCTCGTTCATCCAGAGCATGAACATCGTGAGCGAGGCGATCAGACCCGCTGCCGCCGGGATGGGAAACCCAACAAAATCGCGGTCCTTCACCGCTCCTTTGTTTTCTGCAGCAGCCTGGGAGAGGCAGTTAAACCGCGCCAGGCGCATCGCCCCACAGAGCAAATAGATGAATGCCACGGTCCAGCCGAGACGGTCATCAAACGATCGCAGCACGATGTCCATCACCAGGAGCGCCGGGGCGATCCCGAACGAAACAATGTCGGCGATGGAGTCAAACTCCCGCCCGAACATCGACTCCTGTCCCTTGATCCGGGCGAGGCGTCCATCCAGGGCGTCAAAAAAACAGGCTGCCAGAATCAGGAAAATCGCGAGGTGGAAGTCCTTTGCTCCGCCCGTAGCGTCCCGCATTCCAGAAAAAATCGTCACGACCGCACTGAACCCACAGGCGAGATTCCCGGCCGTCATGAGATTGGGGAAAAAGTAGACCTGGGGATCACTCCAGGGTCCGGGGACGTGTCGTTTCATGCGCATAAGTTCCCGTTCATTTAGCAAAGTTCAAATTTCAAATGTAAATCATCCTGGAAGGGGCCATAATACCCCATGTCGCAATCCGCCACCTCCCCCACGATAGACGGAACCATCACCATGGCCGAGGTTTTAGCACAGTATCCCGGTGCAAAACGAGCTCTTTTTGCCCAATATCATATCGGCGGGTGCCAGAGTTGCAGCTACTCCGACACCGAAACCCTCGCGCAAGTCTGCGAGCGGAATGAGAATCTCCCCGTCGCGGAGGTTATCCAGCATATTCTCACCGCTCACGAAAACGACCGTTCCATCCTCCTCGAACCGCTCGCCCTGCAAATCGAGCTCCAGGACACGCCCCCTCCCCGCCTTCTTGATCTCCGCACCCGCGAGGAGCACGAAGCGGTCGCCCTGCCCGGCTCCGAGATGTTCAGCAACGATCTTCTCCAGACCATTTTCGGAACGGAACCAAAAGATCGTTCCATCGTCCTCTACGACCATAGTGGGGACCGCTCGCTCGATGCCGCCGCCTATCTCATCGGACATGGTTTCACCAACACCCGCGCCCTACGCGGTGGGATCGATGCCTACGCGGCCGAGGCCGACTCTTCGATCGCCCGCTACAAACTTGAATTCGAAGACTAACTTGACCATGATTCCCCACTCCCCAAACAGCGTCGACGAACGCATCCAGGCCGCCATCGCAAACCCCCAAAACATGGGTGAGATGGCCGACGCCGACGCCACCGGCACGGTCGGGAACCCGGAGTGCGGCGACATGGTCCGCATGTGGATCAAATTCACCGAAAAGGATGGCAAAAAGATCATTGATCGTGCCTCTTTCCAGAGTTTCGGATGCCAGACCGCGATCGCCGTGGCGAGTCTCGCGACCGAGATGTTGAAGGGAAAAACCGTGGAAGAAGCTCGGGAACTTCGCTCTTCTGATCTTTCCCGTCCCCTCGGCCCGCTCCCGCCGATGAAACTTCATTGCGGTGACATGGTCGAGGGTGCCCTCCGCGACGCCCTCAAAGGCGACCAGAGCGGGGCCACAGAGACGACAAAATCCCCTACCATGACCACTGGAACCACGGGAAACACCCTCCTCGGGGACATGAATGCCCCCTCGCTGAAGTCGGGGAAGCTGAAAGTGGTGAAACTCGATTGATTCCCCGGCGTTCCTCCGCTTCCTTACTGCTCCTACTCACTACTTATCTTATGCACGAAGAAATCATCCTTTCCCGCGAAGTGGAAGCCATCCAGATCCCTAGCGGTGATCTGATCCATCTCCCGGTCGGCACTCGCGTGATGATCACGCAGTCTCTCGGGGGCACCTACACCGTGGCGACAGACTCGGGCCTCGCCCGGATCAAGGCGGAAAACGCCGACGCACTCGGCATCGATCTGGAGGCCGAAAAAAACAAACTTTCCGCCGCTACCAAAGCCATCGCCGAAGGGGATGTCGAGGGAGCCATCTGGGCGCAGCTCAAACTCGTCTACGATCCAGAGATTCCGGTGAATATCGTCGATCTCGGTCTCGTCTACGACTGCAAAATCAAAGAGGAAGAAGGCCAGACCAACGTCGAGGTCAAAATGACTCTCACTGCACCTGGCTGCGGCATGGGTCCAACCATCGCAGCCGACGCCCAATCGAAGATTCTCATGCTCGAAGGCATCAACAACGCCGCCGTCGACATCGTCTGGGATCCAGTTTGGAATCAGGACATGATCACCGAAGAAGGAAAGATGAAACTCGGCATGATCTGAGTTCTCTTCCTGCGGCCTGCGGCCCGCAGGCCGCGGGCCGCGGGCCGCGGGCCGCGGGCCGCGGGCCGCGGGCCGCGGGCCGCGGGCCGCAGGCCCAATACAAACAGAGTCTACACGGCGACCCGGTCGAACCAGAGGAACGCCGTGTAGGCCGCATAACACCCCACGAGGAGCCCCCCTTCCCATCGGCTGATGCGACGCCGACTCGCCATCACGGGAAGGAGCAAAGCCGTCATCCCGATCATCACGTAGAGGTCGGCCATTTCAATTTGTGTCGTCACGATTGGACTGATGGACGCCGTCACCCCGATCACACAGAGGAGATTAAAAATACAGGAACCGATGATATTTCCGGTGATGATGTCGCCTTCCTTTTTCAAAGAGGCAACAATCGAGGTGGCCAACTCCGGAACGGAGGTAGAAAACGCAATCAGTGTCAGGGAGATCACCGCTTCCGGCACTCCGAACCGCTTGGCAAGGCTGACACCTCCCCGCTCCAGCCACTCCGCCCCGAAATACAGGGCGACCAATCCCACGATGATCGCGGCAAGGAGTTTCCAGAGAGGTTCCGTCCTTGCCACCTTCGGGTCAAATTCCTGCGCAAACTCCTGCAATACTGCTGGATTTTTCTCCTTTCTCGCAAGGACTAATTGAAAGGCGGTGTAAGCCACGATACCGCAAAAGAGAAACACGCCCTCTGTGCGGGAAATCACACCGTTCATCAACATCCAGGAGAACACCAGCGTAGCAAGAAGCAAGATCGGGAGATCCCGAAAGAGCAGCTGCGACTTGATCTCTAACACACAGATAAAGGCACTGATTCCCAATACCAGACCGATATTGCAGATATTGGATCCGATCACATTTCCCAATGCCATATCCGGAAATCCACCCGCGTTGAATCCCATGCTCACAAAGAGCTCTGGAGCACTCGTGCCAAAGGCAACGACCGTCAAACCCACCACGAGAGGAGAAATCCCGAACCTCACGGCAAGTTTTGCGGCACCGCCGACAAGCCAATCCGCCCCAAAATAGAGGGCGGTCAAACCGAGAAGTAACCATAGAACATCAATGAGAACGGGCATGCGGCACTGTGGCGAAACGTCTCCATCCGTCCATCAAAAAAACTTCCGTAATTTCTAGTTGCGTCCTGCGAGATTTCCCTCATATTCCCGCCTTCCCTAGCGCACAGCTTGACTTCAAGTGACCCGTTCGTCTAAGGGTTAGGACACCGCCCTTTCACGGCGGTAATACGGGTTCGAATCCCGTACGGGTCGCCACAAATAACCGCCAGTAATGGCGGTTTTTTTGTGCCCTGACGTCACAGCAATAAGCCTACAACTCAATGAAAATAAGCGCGTTACGTTTTTAGCACCATGCCGTAAGAATCGCTTCATCGCGCAGATCACTCGCACTGCCGGTTGACAGGCACAACAAAAGCACAACAGTATGTACCTGTGCCGAGGAAAAAGAAACTTCCAGTCAAAGGTGATCCCGAAATCATTCGGGAGGGAAACGCCGTGGTGAAGATCTACGCGTCCCCCGTCAAGGGCCGCCCACGCTACATCGTCGCCTACCGCGGATCGGACAGTCGGCGAATGACTCGGAGCTTCGCGAACTACAACGAGGCCAGGCTGGGGGCGGAGAATGCCGCCGTCGAAATTCACAATGGCACGCTGGAGAAACTGGAACTGAAGGGCGGGGACCGTCGTGCTCATGAGCGCGCCGCAACCATCGCGGCAGAGTTGGATCAGCCTCTTGATAGTGCCCTCATGGAGTTCAAAGAAGCCCGCGCCCTTTTGCCCGAGGGAGTATCTCTGGTCGAGGCGGCGCGTTTCTTCGCCCGACACGGCGCCGGGATTGTCGAGAAGCGGTCACTTGCCGAGGTGGTCGAGAGCTTCATCGGGCAGTTAAATGCAGACAATCGATCGAAGCGTCACGTCGAGGATGCCCGGGCGCGGCTCCACAAGCTTGCGGCCTCTTTCAACATTCCCATCGATGAGGTCAGCCAACGTGAGCTTCAAAGCTGGCTTAACGGCCTGGAGGTCGCCGGCCGAACGAAAAACAACTTCCGGGGGATACTGGTAAGTCTCTTCAAATTCGCACGGTCCCACGGCTACTTGCCGTCCGGGCTCCCCACGGCCGCCGAAGGACTCAGGAAGGCGAGAGAGGACTCCGGAGAAGTCGGCATCCTCACACCCGGGGATATGGCAAAGCTTCTGAAAGCGGCCTCGGATCGGCTGGTTCCTCTCCTCGCCATTGGCGGTTTTGCCGGACTTCGCACATCAGAAATCCTCCGCCTCGAATGGGGAGAGATCAACTTCGACGAGTCCCATATTGAAATCAAATCCGGCAAATCGAAGACAGCGCAGCGTCGCCTTGCTCCCCTCCTGCCGAATCTGGGGGCTTGGCTGGCCCCTTACCGTGGTCGCACCGGCCCGGTCTGCCCCACCAATGAGGTCGAAACTGAAAGACGTGCGCTGGCAAAGACGCTCGAGATCCCGTGGCCGAATAATGCCTTGCGGCACAGCTTTGGGAGCTACCGTATGGCCATCACGGACGACGCCCAAAAGGTTGCCGTCGAGATGGGAAACAGCCCCTCGATGATTTTCCGAAACTACCGGAAGGTGGTCACCAGGTCGGAGGCTGGGAAGTGGTTTGATC
>JAGPCC010000166.1 GCA_018058245.1 Verrucomicrobiales bacterium | reverse complement strand
GTGATACGATTTTCCGAGGAGAAGTCCTTGGTACCCGTTCAGGTAGCCCATCAAATCGGCATCGGGGGCCAGTTTGTTGTATTGCTCGATCAAACCTCCGATGGAGGCGGAAAGGCAGGGTGCGATGCCCCCGGCGGTCAAAAAGGCGATTCTCATAAGCGTAGGTTGTCCAGATTCAGTTGATCGTGATCGCATCTTCCGACGATTCACGGTGATGTCAAGCAGGGCCACAATATGACGAAATTTACTACGGGTGTTTTAATTATTGATATTTATGAATATTTTTGTAAATTATTCCAAGTCTGCTTTTTCCCGATGATTCGAATCCCGTTCTCTGCCCATTCCGAAGCCGCCTCACCATCAAAAGGGAAAATCCACCCCTTTGAGGGAAAGCGAACTGCGACCCAGTCCGATGAGACCCAGTCCTGCGCGAGTGAAACGGAGCGCGTCGAGGTGATCGAGGCGAGGTTGGCGGCTCTGGAGCGAAAACTCGTGAGACATGCAGAGGATCTAAAGGTTCAGGTATCAGATCGTGTGCTTCGCATTCAAAGCCGATTGGAAAATGCGATGAAACCGTTTGAAGTGGAGTCTCCAGAAATGGAACTCGATGGAAATGATTCGAATATTCTGAGTTTTGCCGGAGAATTTACCCAGTTGCATCATCTGCACGCAACAAACGCCTGCACCGCCCTGAACGACCTGAATCAAACTTTGAAAGCTACTCGCGAGCACCTCGAGGCTCTCGCGAGTAGCGTCGAGCGCATGAAGCGCTCGGTTTCGAAGCGGAGCGAAGACCTCGCTCCCTCGTAAGCGGAGGGAGCGCCCCACTCTGGATCTTACTTTTTGCTCGTTTCGGCGGCTTTTTTCAGTTGATCGAGAGCCGTCTTCGTTTCTGCTGCAACCGCAGCGGCTCTTTCGGAACTCACTTTTAATGCCTCGGCTCGCTTCGTCGCTTCGGCGACCGCTAGGATCGCGGAGTCAAAGTCCGCTTTTGCCTGTACGGCGCGTTTTGCCGCCTCGGTCGCTGTAGCTTCTACTTCCGCCACCGCCTTCGCAAACATTGGGTCCACGGCAGGCGCAGGCGCAGGAGCTACTGGCTTCGGAGCTGGCGCTGGCACGGGAACGGCAGGTTTGGGTGCTGGCGCGGGCGCGGGAACGGCAGGTTTAGGTGCTGGCGCGGGAGCTGGAACTGCGGGCTTCGGAGCTGGCGCAGGCGCGGGAACGGCAGGTTTAGGTGCTGGCGCGGGAGCGGGAACTGCGGGCGTCGGAGCTGGGGCAGGCGCGGGAACGGCAGGTTTAGGTGCTGGTGCGGGAGCTGGAACTGCTGGCTTCGGAGCTGGCGCGGGCGCGGGAACGGCAGGTTTAGGAGCTGGCGCGGGAGTCACTGCGGCAACCAGTGTCGCCGGTGCGACTTGGGGCGCTTTCCAACCGGTGTTGATATCGATCCCGGGAATCGCTGCGGCGAGCTTGGTGGCACCGGCATCGGTCGCTTTGGTCTGCCAGATAAAGAGTTTTTTCAGGTTTTTCAATCCTGCCAGCTTCGCAATACCGGCATCGGTCACAGGGGTACCGTAGAGGTTCAGGTATTCCAAATTGGTGAGCCCTTTCAAAGAATCGAGTCCCGCGTCGGTCACGGCGGTATTTTCCAGGTGAAGGCGAGTCAGGCTGGTCATCCCAGCAAGATGGGCGAGACCTTTGTCAGTGACTTTCGTACGGGCGAGATCAATCCATTTGAGACGAGCGGCGACGGGCTTCAGGGCGACGAGCTGGTCATCGGAGAATTCTTTGCTGACGTTCAGCGCGCTGAAGCGTAGGTCCGGGGTGTCTTGAGCGATCGGCATGAGCGAGGCCCCGCCCTTTTCCACCTGGCCGATGGTCTCGGCGACAAGTTTGTCCATCGCCGGGTCGGCCTTGGGAGCGTCTGCTTTGGTGACCGTATCAACGGCTTTGGGTAGATTGCCGATGACGTGGTTGAGCGCTGCTGCGGCTTTTGCATCGGGCTTTAAATCGCCGACAAGTCCAGTAGCCTTCGCTCCGCTGCTAATCCAAAAAGCAAGCACGGCAGTCTCCTCAGCTGTGAGTTGCTCTTTATCCTCCGGCGGCATGTGCTCTTCGTCAGCGACCGGCAGGTAAACCCGGGCGATTAGTGGGCTATCGTCGAGCTTTCCCGCGACGACCGCGGCACCTTCGTTTCCTCCTTTTAAAATGGCTTCCAAGGAATCCAAGCGGAGTTTTCCTTTGGGTTTCTTTTCTCCGTGGCATTTCACGCATTTCGCTTCCAGAATCGGAACGACGAGATCCTTGTAGAGATCGTTCTTCATCGCATCTGCGAACGCGTGAGATGTCATCAAGGTGGCCGCAGAAATGAGGAGGGAGAGTTCGAGTCGTTTCATTCGATCGTGAGATAATAGGGGTTCTACTAGCAAGTATTCAGACTCGTCTTCAGAAATCAAGCTTCAATACGGTAAGTGATCATGGCGAAATGGATAGGTTGCCGAAGGATTCTCCTTCCGTAGACTGACGAAACGGACGGGAAAAATGGAAGCAACTGTGATGGCGGAACTGGGGGAGGACGGGTTTAAGCAACTGGTCGCGGCGTTTTATCGGCGGGCGAAAAAGGACGATCTGATCGGTCCGATGTATCCGGCTGATGACTGGGAAGGCTCGGAGCGCCGTCTCGCCGATTTTTTAATTTTCCGATTCGGGGGATCCCAACGCTACCTCTTGGAGCGAGGGCAACCCCGCCTGAGAATGCGGCACATTCATTTCTCCATTGGGGAAAAGGAGCGCGACCGATGGTTGCAGATGATGGGCGAGGCCATGGACGAACGGGAGATTTGTGGTGATGTGCGGACATTCCTCAGTGGCTTTTTCGATCAGGTCGCGGACTTTATGCGTAACTCCGGATGATGAAGCTCTCCAATTACTCCCTTCTACCGTTTGCTCTGTTTGGTTTTTTCCTTGCTGCCAGAGCGGGTTCTACTATCGGCGCGGAAAAGATCACGGTGCAATCGGTCAATTACCCTCTCCACTACTTTGCGTCCCGGCTCGCGACGGCAGACTTTGAGGTGAAATACCTCGTCGAGCCGGGAATTGATCCTGCCTTTTGGGCACCCGATGACACAGCTTTGGAGGAATTTCAGAAAGCAGATCTCATTCTGAAAAACGGTGCCGATTACGAGAAGTGGATGGCGACAGTGACGCTCTCTCCTTCGAAAATGCTGGATACTTCGAGATCGTTTTCGAAAGACTACATCCATACAAAAGGAGCGGAGCACCGGCACGGGGATGGCACGGTTCATTCTCATGGAGGTACCGTTTTCACTACTTGGATCGACTTTTCCCAGGCATCCGCTCAGGCGACCGCTGTTGCCGAGCGTTTCAAGAAAATGAAACCGGAGTCAGCGGAAGTGATCGATGAAAAACTCGTCGCTTTGAAAGAAGATCTCGATGCCCTAGATGCCTCCATGAAGACCTTCGGCAAAAAGTGGGGAGATGCGCCCCTCGTGGCGTCGCACCCGATCTACCAATATTTTGCGAGAGCATATGGCCTATCATTAGAGGCTCTCGAATGGGAGCCCGAGATGACGCTGGAGCCTAAGAACCTTTCCGATCTGAAGAAGTTGCTCGCGGCTCATCCCGCCACGTGGATGATCTGGGAGGACGAACCCTCCTCGGAAAACATCGCTGCGATTCGTGAGTTGGGAGTAAGAAGTGTCGTTTTTTCTCCCTGTGCAAATCAGCCCGAGACTGGCGACTGGCTCACGGTAATGAAACAGAACTTGAAGAGTTTAGAGTCGTTGTTTCCGAGTGGGGAATGACAGGATTTTACCCTGCGGGAGTAAAAGAGGGAGGGCAACGACGCGATACCCACTTGGCTTCTTCTTTCAGGAATTGGAAATAAAGGTTTCCTTTCCCCCTGTCCGCGATACTTTTCGCGCCCCCGCCGCGAGTCTGGTGGGGTTCCCACGAATATGAATCCGGATTTACTAAACGGTGTCTTGCTGGTCGACAAAGGTCCGGGCATGACTTCGCACGATGTCGTCGCAGTCGCGCGGCGAACCCTGAATACAAAAAAAATCGGTCATTGCGGGACATTGGACCCCATGGCGACCGGATTGCTCATCCTCGTGATCGGCAAAGCCACGAAGATTCAGGACCTTTTGATGTCGGAGGACAAAGAATACACGGGTTCCCTCGAACTCGGGAAAACGACCAACACTCAAGATGCCGAAGGCAATGTCGAAATCGAACGGGAGGTTCGCGATTTTTCGAAAGAAGAAATCACGGAAGCGTTTGAGAGTTTTAAGGGTGATTTCTACCAGATCCCCCCGATGGTCTCTGCGATCAAAAAGGATGGGGTGCCTCTTTATAAATTGGCACGACAGGGGAAAGAGGTCGTGCGCGAGCCTCGTTTTGTTCACGTTTTCAGTTATCGCATCGACGGGATCTCACTGCCATGCGTCGAGTTCACGGTGAAATGCAGCAAGGGGTTTTACGTTCGGACCTACGCCTATGATATCGGTGAACTCCTCGGTTGTGGGGCTCATCTCAAGTCCCTCCGTCGCACGCGCTCCGGGAAGTTCGATTTGGAGCGTTCCGTCACTTTTGATGAGCTGAAGAATGGAGATCGCGACACGATTGTCTCCAAGATGTTGAGCCTTCCGGAAGTCTCGCGTCTGCGGGGAGCCTGATCGGGAGAAACCGAATGGAGGTTCTGAGAGACATCGCTGCATTACGGGAACTCAAAGGCCCTTTGCACCTCGCGATCGGGGTCTTCGACGGATTGCACCTCGGGCACCAGGCCGTCATCGCAGAGGCCCGGAGGTCTGCAGCGGAAACGGGCGGAACAGTGGTCGTGGTGACTTTTGATCCTCACCCGATCGAGATTTTGTCCCCGGGAGACTCGCCGCGCTTACTCACCGCACCCGAGCACAAACTCCTCCTCCTCCAGCGCATTCTTGGGATTCAAAATGTTCTGGTGATCGCATTTGATCGAGCTTTTGCGGAACAGAGTGGAGAATCGTTTGTGACTTCTTTGGTGGAAGCGACCTCTCCCGGAGGGATTCGGCGGATTTGCGTCGGTCGGGATTGGCAATTCGGCAAAGGGAGATCCGGTAATGTAGCCCTCCTCGAGACCCTGGGCGAAAGTGTTGGATTCGAGGTGAGCGGTGTTGAGACGGTGGAAGTCGGGGGGATGCGGGTCAGTAGTACAAGGATACGGGAAGCCGTCGGGGCAGGGGATTTTTCTGTTGCCGAGGCACTTCTCGGGAGAGCCTATTCAGTCTATGGCACAGTGATCAAAGGGCGGCAACTCGGTCGCACGATCGGATTTCCGACGGCAAACCTGACCGTCCATCAGGAACAACTCCCGCCCACCGGTGTCTATGCGGTTCGCGCCACCGGGAGCGGCGACAGTTGGGATGGTGTCGCCAATCTGGGGTATCGGCCCACCGTGGAAGGAGGCACCGTAAAACGCCTCCTCGAAGTTCATCTTTTCGGCCTGGAGTCCGAGATCTACGGAGAAGACATTGAGGTCGAGTTTGTTCAGTTCATTCGCCCGGAACGAAAATTCGATAATTTGGAGCAATTGCAGTCAGCGATCGCGGACGATGTGAAGATAGCACGAGAGTTTTTTTAGGAAAATTGACTCAAAGATTTTGTCGTTCGTCATTGCTTCTGTCCCTCTGAATTGATAACGTCCGATGTCGGACCTAAGTCTTGAATTAAAACAACCGCTAACTACCACTGATATGCATACCCTACTACTCGCCCAAGCTGAAACCTACCAACCCGGCCCCGGAGAAGTTGCTGCCGCTGGAGGTGTAACTATCGTTTATCTGATTGTCCTTGTCGTCCTAATCGCGGCGCTTTGGAAGATCTTCACCAAAGCCGGAAAGCCAGGATGGGCGGCGATTGTGCCGATTTACAATGGTATCGTTCTTCTTGAGATCATTGGGCGTCCTCTTTGGTGGATCGTTTTGTTGCTCATTCCTTTCGTTAACATTGTCATTGCGTTCATCACTTCGCTTGACCTTGCCAAGAGTTTTGGAAAAGGAACCGGTTTTGGTCTAGGACTGATTTTTCTCGGCCCGATCTTCCTCCCTATTTTAGGATTCGGCAGCGCTCGTTATCAGGGCCCCTCTGCGGCCCAATCATAACCTTCTGGAATATCCCAATGGAAAAAGTCTCGGTCATTCGTGTCCGGGACTTTTTTGCATTTCAGGAGGCTCCTTCTGAGAACTGGTCGTAGCACCGCTTCTGTGCTACCATGCGATGTTCCTGAACTCAGCCGCCACGTCCGTTGAATCATCCTCGCCCATTTGCCCCTTCGCTCCTACGATCGATCCTTTGCTCGGCACTTGTCTGCGCGAGCGTAGGCGACACACACGCCCAACTTTCTCCTTTTCCCGACACGAATTCCGTTTCTTCGGGGGGCCGAGATCTGCGAGAATCCTTGCCGCCTGATTTGATCGATCCGGTCATTATTCCCCGTCAGACCAGCGCCGACCGCATCGCCCGAATCTTCAGTCGCGATCTCCGCGATATTGAAGAGGCGCAAATGGATCTCATCGCTCAAATGGAGAAGCTGCCGAAGGTACCCCGTGAGGTGCAGCGAGTGACAGGGTTCGGATACCTCTCGGGAAATGCCAAACAGCGTCCGAAATGGCTTCAAATCGACATGGGAGAAGTGGTCGCTCCTGACGGGATTGCCCTTTTCCCAGTCACCGCAGAGGTGAATTCCGAGACCGTCTACGGGTATGGTTTTCCAAAAAACTTTCGAATCGACATCGCCAACGACCCCGATTTCCGGAATTACGAAACGATCGTGGAAGCTCGGTTTGATGACGTCCCTGGCTCGAAGCGCTGGCCCTACTACCGAGAGGTAAATGGGTATTCAGGCCGATACTTGCGAGTTTCGGCTACAGGTCTATGGCGTTCAGCAACAACAGGTCAAGAGGTCTTTGCCCTCAGCGAGATTATGGTCCTGAAAGGTGGACGCAATCTTGCCGTCGGGAAAGAAGTGACTTCACTCGACAGTGAAGAGCGCTCCGATCAGTGGTCCCGTAGATTTGTCTCAGACGGTATTACCACCCTCGGGATTCCCCACGGGGAGAAGGATAGTCCGAGTCTCGGGTTTCGCGCCCGTTCCGAGGAACCTGCCTCGACGAGTTGGGTTCAAGTGGATCTGGGGGAATCCATGAAAATCGACCAGATTGAGATCATCCTCGCCGATCCTCCGGCCACAGTGCCTGATCCTACCGTTCGGTTTCCGTATCCGATGAAGGTGGAAGTGTCGGAGGCTCCCGACATGCAGGAGGCGGAACTGCTGGGGAAATTTAATCCTTCGCAGATTAGTATGATCGGATCGAATCCCTTAATCATACCCGTAGCCGATGGATATGGACGTTATGTCCGCATCACCGTGGAAGGCAGTAAGGCGGCTTCGCGGATTGCCTTCGACTTGGCCGAATTGGTCATCTACTCTGGCGTGATAAATGTGGCCAAAAATCGACCGGTGACGGCGCTGCATCCGTTGAAAATCCGAAACTGGGCACCCGAATTTTTGGTCGATGAATTCACGAGCCGTCGTGACCTGGTATCCTACGAAGAATGGCTCTCAGAGTTGACCAAACGAAACCGGCTGGCGGTTCGTTGGCTGGAGAAAGAGGAGCGACGTCTCAATATGGTCGATGCGACAGTGACCTACGGAGTGACTTACATGACCAGCGGGGTGACGGGTGTATTCGGTTTTTTTCTCATTGCCCTTTCCCGTGGCAGGGTCAAACGGAGAAAGGATCTCGAAGCACTGCGGCAGCGGATCGCGAGTGATCTCCATGATGATATCGGGAGTAATCTGAGCAGCATCGCCCTGCTCGCGGAACTGGGGAAAACGGAAGTGGATGAACCGCACCTTGTGATCGAGGAACTCACGGATATCAAAGCAACGGCGGATAAGACGATCGAATCAATGCGTGATATCGTGTGGTTGATCCGTCCAGGAGAAGAAACCTGGCTTCAGATGCTCGCCCGATTCCGGGAGACCGCTTCGAAACTGCTGCGCACACATGAGTACACTTTTGTTGTGAATGGGGAAGCACACGACGACAAACTGCCCCTGGAGTTTAAACGCGACCTCTTTCTGATCTACAAAGAAGCTCTAAATAACATCGTACGGCACGCCGAGGCCACCACCGTCCAGATCGAGATCGACTGCAAACGCCAACGCTTGCAGATGAAGATTGCGGACAATGGGAGTGGTTTTAACAACCTCGATCAGGAGTTCCGCGAAGGGAACGGACTCCGGAATCTGCGAATGAGAGCCCAGGCCATAGGAGGCAGCTTGAAAGTGCGGAGTGCCCTCAACGAGGGAACCACCGTTCAATTAATGGTTCCGATGCCATAAATGAGGCAGAATTTTCAGGTGCAAATGATTGCATTCAAGCCAAGTTAGCTTCTAAATCGAGACTATGAGTGACGAAACGCAGACGGATGATGCCGCGAAGGCACCGACGAAAGTTTGGATGGTGGAAGACAATGAGACCCTGAGGCGCACCGTAGCGAGGGTTTTGGATCGGCAGAAGGACATGAAGTGCGTTCACCAATACGAACGTTGCGAAGATGCCATCGAAGCACTGGTCGCGGGCGAGCGCCCCGACGTGATGCTTTTTGACATTGGCCTGCCGGGAATGAGCGGAATCGAAGGGATTCGCCGGATCAAAACCGCGCTGCCCGAAATTGAGATCCTCGTGTTTTCTGTTTTTGATGACAACGAAAAAGTCTTTAATGCCATCTGTGCGGGTGCTTCCGGGTATCTCCTGAAGACCTCCAGCATGGGCGAGATTCCAGATGCCATTCGGGAAATTCTCAACGGTGGTGCTCCCATCAATGCGCTCATCGCCCGCCGTGTCCTCGACATGTTCAGCGAACTCGCCCCTCAGCGTCGCGACTACGGTCTGACGGAGCGAGAGAAAGAGGTGCTCGAGCAGATGGTGGAAGGTCTCACCAAAAAAGAAATCGCCGACCAATTGGACCTGAGCTTTCACACCGTCGACAAACACATCCGTGGCATTTACAGCAAACTCCACGTCAATACCATGACTGGAGCGGTTGCAAAAGCACTCAAAGAAGGCCTCCTCCCGAAGGGGTAGGGGATTCTCCGTAGTCGCCTTCGTAAGAAGGTGGGCAGATTGCAGGGGATGTTGGAACGATTCTCCGCAGAACGAATCGCGGGGTAGGTCGAGGCGTCCCCGCCGAGCCGCGTTGGGTGAATGCGAGACTGGGCGATGGTTTATCGCCCGAAGGGAGGAACGTCCACAGTCAATCCCGCTGCCAAATGATGTGGGGGGAGCTGGTTTGATCCCTGCTCCTACCCGATTCGGCCTTCGTGATCATGCTTTGTTTTTCGCCGATAAAACAACCAAATGCCGGTGACTATAGAAACCAGACCCAAGTTTCCGATGATGTAAACCCCAACGGGAACGGTAACAAGATCTCCGAGGGTCGCCGAAAGCTTTGAGTGTAAGTCTTCCATTCTCGTCGATTCACGAAAGACATTTTCAAAGCCTGTAACGGTCTGATCAACGTGAATCTGTAGCCAAATAAGGGAAACTACTACGCCAATTATTCCCGGCCAGATAAATTGCGAATGCAGTGGGCGCGATGATAACGGAGAATCCATTTTTCTTTTCCTCACAGTATAAACAGTCCACCCCGCTACCCTTCCACCTGCTCTTCACCGACCGGCTTTGGCCGGTTCCATGCAACCGCAAGGCCGGTGTCGGTGGTGGTTTGGAGAGGATTGTAGGGTGCCGGGCGGAAATCCGTCAAGCCCCAAACCTCCGGGCAAACGTTTCTGCATTTCCCTGATAACGGGAGGGACAGATGGCTGCGGATTTGGCAGGATGGGTTTCTTCTGATGAAACAGACCTTACTGCTTTCCCTGTTGTCCTTTCTCCTGGCTGGTCGGACGGTCTCACAAGATCTCCTGGTGCGGGAAAGCGGGCCGCTGAGTCCGGCGGAGGAAAAGGCGGCGCTGAGTGTGCCGGAGGGTTTTACGATGGAGCTCTTTGCGTCGGAGCCGATGATCAATAAACCGATCAATCTGGCGGTCGATGCCCGGGGGCGGGTCTGGGTCTCTTCGACGGTGGAGTATCCCTATGCGGCGGAGAAGGATCGTTGGTCGGATGAGTTCGGTTCTTCGGTGAGGGACAGCCGCGATGCGATCAAGATTCTGGAGGATACGGATGGTGATGGCGTCGCTGACCGGGTCACGGATTTCGTGGACGGGCTGAATATCCCGACGGGGGTTCTCCCGTGGCATCGTCCGGAGGATCACGACGGGTGCATCGCGTGGAGCATCCCGAATATCTGGTATTTTGCGGATACGACGGGGGACGGGCGGTGCGACCGGCGGGAGGTGTTGTTCGGTCCGCTCGGGTATGAGAAGGATACGCATGGGATGTGTTCGAGCTTCCGCCTCGGGGCGGATGGCTGGGTCTATGCGACGCATGGGTTCAATAATACGAGTCATCTCCTCGCGAAGGATGGCAGTGAGCTAGAGCTGCATTCGGGGAATGTCTTTCGCTTCCGCCCTGATGGGTCCCGGGTGGAGATCTGGTCGCGGGGGCAGGTGAATCCTTTTGGTCTGTGCTTCGACGGTCGGGGGAATCTCTACAGTGCGGACTGCCACAGTGCCCCGGTCTATCAGCTACTGCGCGGTGCGCATTACCCGAGTTTTGGAAAACCTCACGACGGTCTCGGGTTCGCCCCGGCGATGATCACGCATACTCACGGGTCTACGGGGATCGCGGGTATTGTTTTTGTCGATGGGGGGATCTGGGGTGAGGAGTGGGACGATGAGGTCCTGATCGGGAATCCAGTGACGTCCCGGATCAATCGCGACCGGATCGAGTTCGCGGGGACGACTCCGGTGGCGAGGGAAAGGCCGGATCTGGTCACGAGTCGGGACCCGTGGTTCCGCCCGGTCGATCTGACGCTGGCGGGTGGGGCGCTCTATGTGGCGGATTTTTACAATCGCATCATCGGTCATTACGAGGTGCCGCTCGATCATCCGGGGCGGGATCGGGAACGGGGGCGGATCTGGCGGGTGGTGAAGGGGGCAGGGGGCATGGCTGTCTCGGGACAACCCAAGGCAAGGAAGGCGGTGCGCGGGATCTCTGATCCGATCGCGGCCCTGGCGGATGCGGATCCCTGGGTGCGCCGGGCCGCGGCTTCGGCCATTCAAGATTCTCCCT
>JAGPCC010000403.1 GCA_018058245.1 Verrucomicrobiales bacterium | reverse complement strand
GTCCTCTTCGAACTCCGGGTCGTAGTAAGCCCCGGCCTGCCGGTCACCGTTCCGTTGTGGGCTGGGATCCCTTGCATCATCCCCGGCGGTGCGTGAGCCTCCTCCCTGGCGGATGCGCTTGAGCAGCTCCTCATTCTTCATCGCGGGATCGATCGCGACGGCTCTATCGTAAAACTCACGGGCTTCCCGCGCACGATTTTCGTTGAGGTAAAAACGGGCTCGCAAGGACCACGCCGGTGCAAAATTCGGGGATTCGCTGCACACTTGCTCGACCCGGAGAATCGCTTCGGAGGAGCGTCCATCGAGATCGAGTAACTGCGCCAGATGGGTTTTAGCAACGGGGTTTGCGGGGTCCACACGCAGGGCCGCTTCGTAGGTGGCGCGCGCGTCTTCGAGACTGAATTGATCGAGATAGGCATCCCCGAGCATCAGCAGCAGGGGCACATTATCAGGAGAAACCGCGAGGGCCTGCTTGAGGGATTGAATATCAGCCATCTTGAATCGGGTGGTGAGAAACAAAGGCGAATCGGGAGCGGTAAGCAAGTCTCGAAGCAAAAAGGTTTTTAGCGGCGTTTTTTCCCATTCCGGCCCCGTCGGGGGGTATCGACGATTCTGTATGATTGACTTAACGGTCGGAATCGGCATTTAATAGGAGAATGGTCACTTCTCTGTCGACTGATGACTTCCCCCTCGCCCAGCTCTCCCCTACTGCTTTTTGTCGCCTTCTGGTCGATGCTGCTCACCGTGGGCACAATGGCGGCGGAGGTACCGCAATTTTCGGTCCGCTTTGAAGCGAGCGAGGTGCGGCTCTCCGGTCAGGTCGATTCCGAAGACACGGTCACTGCGATCCTCAAAGTCATCACCGGGACGCGACCGGACCTGAAGATCGTGAACGAAGGGCTCACGGTAGATCCATCGGTAGAGTTTCCGAATCTGCCCGATGTGAATAGTCTCCTCACAGAGATCGCCCTCTCCACGGTAGAGGGGCGCCTGGAACTCTGGAGGGATCATTTTCTGGTCAGCGGGCTAAGCGACAGCCTCGTCACTCTGACGGCACTAAAAATCAGGGCGGAACCTATCCTGCACGGTCGTGCTTTTTTCAGCCGAATCTGCGTCGTCCCCACCGAAGATCTCCCGATCGCGTCGGATCTACCGGCAGGTGGCAGTCTCACTCAAATCGGTCTCGATCCCGATTTCCTCGCTCCGGTCCAGGTCTCCTTCGAGGTCCCCGGGATCCGTCTCGAAAAACTGTTTCCGACCCTCGTGATGCTCAGCAGCTTTGATCGACTGGAGGGAAAATCAACCGCCCCGATCACCCTCACATCCCCTGCATCCCCCGCATCGCCGGTGCTCGCTTCGATTCCCCTGCGTGCGGTCCCCATGGAAATGACGGAATCAGCACCGTCTTCGGGAACCACTCCGCCGACAGGCATCGCGGCGCTACTCGCCCCTGCTGCTCCTGGCCCGCAAATCGAGACTCTGCCGTCCATTCATTTTTCCACCAACTCGTTTCTGCCGAGAGCAAACCAGAACGAAATTCTGGATCAGATCTCCAAACATCTGCTGTCCCCTGCCCGGATTGGGGTCCCGGTCCGGATTGAAGCGGTGAAAGCCGGGAGTGGATCAGGGGTCTTCGGCGACTATCTCTGCGAGCGAAGATCCTCGGAGGTGATCCGTTTTCTCACCGAACGCGGGGTGAACCCGGCGGTATTTTCCGTCGGTTCGGTAAACTCCCCAAACGCGGTCGACGACGGCGAGGTTCGGATCCAAGTGGAGATCCCGCCCCCACCGGCGGGACCCGGTCCGGCGGGACCCGGTCCAGAGCCCGTCGTAGTAGGCACCGACGGCAGCGGAGGGACTGATCTCCTCCCAGCTTCGCTGCCCCCTTCCCTCCAGAGCTCGGGCGAGGTCACCCCATCACCCCTTTCCAACCCATGAAACTCCGTCGCATCGTTCCCTCTCTCACTTCACTTTTTGTCTTTTGTCTCTTCAGCCTGCCAAGGCTTCACGGACAAGACCGGCCAGAAGAGATCGTCCTGTGGCCCGGTGGCGCGCCCGGCTCCGAAGCCAATGCAAACGAACCGGAGGAAACCGAGGAAGGGTCCGGGAATCTGAATGTGATCCACGTGCACCGCCCCTCGATCACACCCTATCTCCCGGCGCCGGAGAAGGGAACTGGAACCGCAGTCGTGATCGCACCGGGAGGCGGGCATCGCAAGCTCTGCCTCGGGCACGAGGGATACGCGCTCGCCGAATGGTTCGCTGAGCATGGCATCGCCGCGTTTGTGCTCAAATATCGACTTTCTAAAGAGGAAGGGACCACCTACACCCTCGAAGATCATGCCATGGCCGACACTCGGCGTGCTCTGCGGCTCATTCGCAGTCGGGCAAAGGAGTGGGAGATCAATCCTGCGAGGCTCGGCATCATTGGTTTCTCGGCTGGCGGGGAACTCGCTGCCTATGCGGCGATGAAGTCGGATCCTGGAATCGCTGATGCCACCGATCTCGTCGAGCGTCAAAGCAGTCGTCCCGATTTTCAAGGACTTATCTATCCCGGGAAGTCTGACACCTTCACCGTCGAGGAGGGCATGCCACCGGCCTTCATCGCTTTTGGTTACAATGATAGACCGGACATTTCGCAGGGCATGGCGGAAGTCTATCTGAAATACAAAGAGGCCAATGTGCCGGCAGAGATGCATGTCTATTCCAACGCCGGTCATGGTTTCGGCTATCGACCAGACATGACCTCTGCTGCCGGAGCGTGGCCGGACCGCTTTCGCGAATGGCTCATCGACAGCAAGCTCCTCGATCCCGTCGCAGAGTGAGCCCCCTTTCCAGAATGGCTGCCAAAGAAAGGAGAGACTGGTACGAGACCCCTCTCTACTACGACATCATTTTTGACGAAGACACCTCCCTTGAGGCGACTTTCCTTGAGACTCTCCACGACCGACACGGAAACGGTGTCGCCAAAAATCGATCCGTGCTGGAACTCGCCTGCGGCGGCGGACGACTCCTCGCGGAATTTGCGCACCGACATTGGAAGGTCGCTGGCTTCGATGTTAGTCGTCCCATGCTCGACTTTGCGAGGGACCGGCTCGCGCGGAGGAATCTCCCCGCGCTGGTCTGGGAGGACCGCATGGAAACGTTTTCGGTGCCCCGTCAGCGGCGCTTTGATCTCGTGCACTGTCTCGTCAGCACGTTTAAATACTTGCTCACCGAGAAGGATGCCCTCGCCTGTC
>JAGPCC010000402.1 GCA_018058245.1 Verrucomicrobiales bacterium | reverse complement strand
AGACGTGCCTCACCCCTTTCCTGTACCCACGCATCAGAAGTCAGATAGGTGCTGTAGGAACTCGTGAGCCAGGTGAGCAACTGCGCTCTCGATCCGGCGGATTCCTCATCGACCGATAACACGCTTGCCCCCGCCTTTTCCGCCAGCTCCCGTACTTCCGTCCACGACCGAGCCTCGCGGGTGACGCCGATAAATCCACCATCGTAGGGTCGAATCTCCGAGATGATCTGCAGATCTTCAGTCGTCGCGAGACCGGCGGCGATGATCTGTGTGAAGTAGGTGTTGTTCGTCTCGATGTTGGTGATGGTCTCCTCGGAATGGTAGGTATCCCCGGTCTTCCGATTTGCGAGAAAGAAGGCCAGTGCTCCGAGGATGAGGAGAGCCGTGGTCCCGAGCACGAGCGTGGTGGTGTTCATGCTCTTCGCTGTGTGGAGCATGACCTGCGTCGTGACGCGATCATAGGCTGGCTCATCACGACTCCCGTAATCATCGTAGATACCGGCCCGGGAGGACCGGGCGGTCGATGTCGCTGCGGCGAGAGAAACCCGGATCACCTCGTCCTTTGCCGGGACAATCACCGTTTGTGCCACCGGCTGGGTGAGAATATTGACGAGATCGTTCCGTAGATCCTCCGCACTCTGATAGCGTTGATCCCTATCCTCCAGCATCGCTCGATTGATGATCGTATCGAGACGCGGATCGAGTCCAGGAATCCTGACCGATGGCATCTCAAAGGCACCATAGGGCACCTTGCCGGTGAGCATATGATAGAGCATGACCCCCACCGCATAGATATCGACCCTAAGGTCCAGATCCATGCCGAGGATGAGGGCCTCGGGAGCGAGATAGTTTGGTGTGCCCATGACACTGCCGCTCAGTGTGAGCCCGGAGGTCTGATCCGCGTTCATCACTTTGGCGAGTCCGAAGTCAGCCACCCGGACGTGACCGTCGAAACCGACGATGACATTGGCGGGTTTGATGTCCCGATGAATGATGCCATGCGAGTGGGCATAATGGAGCGCCTCGCAAACATGGGAGCCGATTGCAATGGCATCAGCCGAATGGATCCTGCCTTCCTGGGAAATCATGGCCTGCACATCCATGCCTTCGACAAACTCCATCACAAAGTAGAGCAGGCCTTCCGCTGTCTGACCGAAGTCATAGACAGTCACGATACCGGGATGTTTCAATCGCGCCATCGCCCGTGCTTCCAGTTTAAATCGACCAGCGAAGCCCTGGCCCGCGCCATTGAGATCTCCCGGTAGTATCTTGATTGCGATGGTTCGGTCCAATTCGACTTGGCTCCCCCTGTAAACCGCACCCATACCACCACGACCGAGAAGGCTCTGAATCTGGTATTGGGGAAGCATAATAGCCAATTCTTCCGGGCTTGGTGCATTCCAATGACTTTTAGGTCCAGTCGGTATCATTATTCCAGCGAGGAGGCAGGCGGGGCAGAGACCGTGCGTAACTACGCCGAAATCCCGTGCTCCGCACGTCGGGCAAGTGGAGGAAGGCAGGGATTCGGACAAGGCACTCATACTCATATTCTGAAAGGTTCCATCGAAAAGGTTGCAAAAATATATTCAGCGATTTCGCAGTGCCTCGAAAAGAATGGACAATTCGTCGCGGACCGAATCTCCGTCGGCCACTGTCCCGGTAATCTCCGCTTTGACGAAGATCTTGAAACGCTGCTTCATCCGCGAGATGTCGCTTTTGAGTGTGTTCAGGTTAATTCCCAGCGACGCAGCAAGAGCCTGTTGCTCGCCGTGTTCCGCTTCCCCGGTGAGCCAGGGTTTCAGTCGGGTAAAAACATCGGCCTTTCCACCGTCCTCATATTCCATTCGCAGCGCGTCGAGGGCGTGGCCGAGCAGAGTCGTCGCCCATTGTCGATCGTAGGCGATATCAGGCGGGCATTGACCAGTGTCGGGGATCGATTGCGCCGCCGTCTCGTCGAGGGAGAGCTGTTTTACTCCGCCTCCCCGCTTCAACCGCCCTTGCGCTGCTCGCTCGTTCGCGAGAAAATGTTTCACCGATCCGAGAAGATAGGAGCGAAAGCGGCCACAGTCGCGTTCTGCTCCGCGGATTTTACCTCCCGCGAGTATCTCGGTGAAAAAATTGTGTGCGGTCTCGCGGGCTCGATCCCCATCACGTAGTTCGTAGTGAAGATAAACTATGACGGGTTCATAGTAGGCCTCGCAAAGTTCGGCGAGAGCACGCTTGCCGTCATCGGTATCCTCCTTGGCGTCGCAGACCCTCGACCAACGTGTCGTATGAAAATCCCCGGGGTTGGCAGCACTGCTCGGTGAGTTGATCATAGCGGAAATAAGATAGTCCCTGAATCTGTTATTTTTGAAGGTCGTTGTTCACTTCCAGTCAAGCAAGTGGGATGCGGGTTGTCATTTATTTTCCATAGATGAATACATAATTAATTTAGCAGGTTTAAAGTCAGTACCGCAGAACGAAGTTAGAGCGAGTTTTCACTTGGCGCGAGGAAGGCTTCAGCGACGAGTGCGCAGGGATAGGTGAAGTGTTCTTGTGAGCAGGCGGATTGTCGCTAATAGCGATCTGATTTCCATATTTTCGAGAATTTCCGACCAGACTGAATCTCGATTCCTACCCCAGGGCAATTTTTCTTCTCCCGTTGGAATGTCTCGCCCGCTTTCTGCGGCTCAGCGGGGGCGCGTCTCCCTCCCTAGGACAAAATCATAGTTCTTTGCGAACACCTGTTGCCGCATCTAAAAAAGACACCATAGCGTGGCCGACCGGGCATCCTGAGCCGCACTCTCACTCCTGCGGAGGCGTGGAAGATCTACCAAGACTATCTCGCGAGAGACAGCATCCGTCCTCTCGCTGAAACGTCGGGGCTCGATGACGAATTCGAACGCCTCACCGGGAACGATGGCTTTCTCCACCGACTCTGTACGGACGCCTACCTCGCCGCTTTCGCGATCTCGGCGAGTTGTCGAGTGGTCTCGTTCGACGATGATTTCATCCGTTTCAAAGGTCTTTCCTTCCTGCCTCCTTCACTCAAAGAATTGAGCTGAGTCTGGCGGGTTCGCGGGAACCGGGTTGTCTGTTGTTCAAAATTCCCTGTTCGAAATTCCCTGTTCGCAGGAACAATCTATCCGTCGCGGGATAGCGTCTCGAATCCCACCCCAGAAAATTTCCGTCCCCTCCATTTTGCCGTCTCGCTGGCTCTCCGAGCAGTCAATCGGCGAAGATCGGGCGAGTTCCGAATATTGCTGGCAACGCA
>JAGPCC010000165.1 GCA_018058245.1 Verrucomicrobiales bacterium | reverse complement strand
GTCCCGGTTTGTTGCCGAAGTTCGCTTGCGGTTGCCTTCCCGTGTTCCGTGAGATAGGCCACGATTTGCGATTGGATCAAATCAAAGCCGCCTCGCGAAATGATCGTCTTGGAATCGAGGTCAATGACTTCTCCGGTATGGACGAGAAAACGGAGCGCCTTTTCTTCTGCGACATTTGTCGCCGTCTCTCCCTTGTTCGGCGGCGTCACGAGATCTGCCGCGAGCCGTTTCCGCACGAGGTCCCCTGCCTTCACCAGATCCGTGGGGAGCCGGGGTTGATGCTTACGGTGGCGAATATTCGACCCCGCTTTTGTGAAGTCCCCGGCAAGTAGACCAGCGAGTAGGAAGTCAAAAAATTTCGCCGAGGGCAGCTCCGGTGTCATGACCGTGCGCAAATCGCGAAGTGGCAGCCCGAGGTGGTCAGGATGCTCACGATGGACTCCCTGAATTCGTTCTCCCGCGATTCGGGAAAGGCGCTTCCACCATCCTGCCTCAAAGACCCACTCTCCACTGCGTTTCACGTTCCCCGCCGAGATCATCTCCTCGATCTCTCCTCGAATTTCCGATTCGCTGAATCGAGATTTTGCGAGGAGGCCCGGAAGAAAAGCAGCCTTATCACGCACCAACTGCGTGCGCAGGAGGCAGCGGATATCCTCAAAATGAATGCGACGTTCTTCGAGAAAGGTCTCTTGGAACGGTTTTCGAAATGCCCGTCGATTCGCATTTTCATCAAGGACGAATCCGCCAGCAAGAGTCAACCCTGCCGAGGCATCACGTAGAACAAAACGATCCCCCACAAAAACATAAATCGGATCACAAAAGCGAAGCTCGGCGAGGACGGTGGAGCCTCCTTCGAGAGTTCGTTGCCCGAGGAAATGCACGCGGGCGCGGCGTCCGGTGCTACCAGAGTGGAACATCACCTCGCGCCCCGTCCGAAGTGCCCGCGTCGCATTCCGAACGCCCCGGACCGGACGATCGGATTTCGTGAGAAGCACGTCAATCGCGGTCACTGCCTCCCCCAACTTTGCCAGGGTGATAACATCGCCACGTCCGACACCTTCACGTTGTGCGTCACGCGAGCCGCGAATCCCGATCCCGGAGAGATTCAGCGCAGTGCGAGTCCCTGGAGGAACCAGATCAGCGGCATGTCCGTGTGAATGCGCTCCGCGCACATTCACGAGAGATCCGCGTGGCTGCACGATAATCTCGCTTCCGGCACGGATGGAACCGTCGATCAAGGTCCCGGTGACGACCGTTCCGATTCCCTTTAACGAAAATACCCGGTCCACCGGCATGCGGGGTTTTCCAAAGTCACGGACCGACTCCGTCGCGGTGAGAAGTTCCGAAATCGCGACACGCAATTCTGCAATGCCCTGACCGGTCTGCGACGAAACAGGGATCACCCTAGCATCCTCCCAATCTCCACCGAAGAGATTTTCCTGGAGGTCCTCTTGGACTAATTCAAGATCATCGACCAGATCCACTTTTGTCAGAACGATGACCACCTGCTTCACCCCGAGGTATTGGAGGATCTGATAGTGCTCCTCGGTCTGCGGCATCCAACCATCATCGGCAGCGACAATAAAGAGAGCCAAATCGATCGCCCCGACTCCGGCGACCATGTTTTTCACAAAGTCCGAATGTCCTGGTACGTCGACGACACCAACAATGAAAGAATCTCCCGATCCATCGGTCGCCTCCAGATCGAGTTCCGCGAAGCCGAGTTCGATCGTCATGCCTCGCTTTTTTTCCTCGGGAAGACGGTCGGGATTCGTTCCTGTGAGTGCTTCCACCAGCGAACTTTTCCCGTGGTCGATATGACCGGCGGTTCCAAGGATGAAATGACGGACTGACATGGTTTTCAGGAGTCGAAGAAATCGCGGAAAAAGTAGATCAACAATCGGTTGAACGCGCCCGGGAGCATCGTCGTGGTATAGACTCCGAATCGGCATTGCCCTGTGGCGACTGCTTGGAGGGGTGCCGCCGCGTCCGCGTTCACGAGCACCTCACCCCAAAGTCGACCGAGGATTCCGAGGTTGTAAATCGCGAGCGCGAGCGGCCATACCTGCAAACCGAGAAGGGAGAGGAGGAGAGACGCAAAATCGTAGCGGGAATACTCTTACCCAAGATCGGTTCGCACAGGATCGCACAAGATCCTGTTACGCCATTTTCTCGTTTTGAATTACTCCAAGGGATGTTCTTTGAGAAGTTCTTCGGGCTTGATGAACATCTGCGTGGCCTTGGTCGCCTCGCGGATTTCTTTCACTTTTTCGGGCGAGATCAAGGACGCTTTGTTCCCCCAAGTATTCCGAACAAAGGTTAGCACCGCCGCCATTTCTTTGTCATTGAGAATGGCCTTGAAGGCTGTCATCGGAGGAACCCCTTTTGCGGGATCGTAGGTCACCCCATTGACTTCAATCGGCCCCCACAGCCCGTGGAGAGCCACTTTGATGAGTCGCTCTTCGCTCCCGGTGATCCAGGGACTAGCCACGAGCGGCGGATAGATATTGACCATGCCTTGCCCGGTCCCTTGATGACAGGTAACACAGTGAGCCTCGCGATGGAAGACTTCAGACCCGAGCCGGTAAACCTCCGCTTCCGCTTTGGTAAAATGAGGAGGCACCGTGACCTCGACCTTTTCTACGGTCTGCTCGATGCGCTCGGTAACGACATTTTTTGCCGGGTCGGCGACATCCCAGTGATGTTGCACGGTCTTCGCAGCGATGACCGCATGTGGTTCCGGGGAATGAAGGACCAGGTCGAGCAGTTCCCGATCCCGGACATTGTGCTGTTGATGAATCCAGAGCGCCTCCAGAAAATGACGGGCGTCTTCCTTCTTCGTCGGATCAAATTTTGCGATCCATAGTTTCGTCCCGGCGATGACCTCGGCCGAGTCGCGTTCACTCAGTTCGACACGAATGCGATGCCTCACACCGAGGGTGGGATGGACAAGGTTCGCCAAAAGCGCCGCAACCGGTTCGCCATCGATCGCGACAGGTGTCTCGAGGGGACGCTCCGGGTAAGTGATCCGATAGACTCGACCGTGTTTTTTATCGCGATTGGGGTCGCGGATATTATGCTGCATATGTCCGATGATGACATTCTGCCAGTCGGAAACATACAAGGCACCATCCGCTCCGAAAACGGCGTCAGTGGGGCGGAAATTTTTATCCGTGCTGCTGAGCATCTCCTCGGTCGGAGTTCCCCAAACTTCGCCGAACTTGAACTCTTTCTCCCCTTCTTTGTATCCCTCTCGATGAAGCTGATACTGTTTGATCCCGAGGAAACCAATCGTATTGCAGACGAGGAAATTCCCCTGCATCGCATCGGGAAAGTTCGTGCTCGACACGATCTGATCAGCAGTCACGGGACGGACCTCTTTGGTGAGCAACTCCCGCATCGCAAATCCCGTGCCCTCCGGCACGACCTGGTAACTCCGCCCTCCGGTTCCATCATTGGCATAATGATACCCCCATTCGTCAAAACTGATTCCGTGAGGGTTCGGCGAGTTCACCGCGTGAAACGCGATCGTGTAGCGGCGGGGGTCAAAACGATACATGCCCGAGGCACCGGACTCAAGGGACGGTCCCCAGGGATGCTCGTGATTGTGCTGCATGAAGACCCCGCTCTGCCAATAGATCCCGCCGTCGGGTCCGTATAGGAGATTGTTCGCCGAATGATGTGTGTCAGCGGAATCCGTCCCCTGGAAAAGAACGTAGCGAACGTCTGCGATGTCATCCCCATCGGTGTCTTTTAAAAAGAGGATGTCAGGCTGCGAAGTGACAATGACGCCGCCATTCCAAAACTCGAACCCAAGAGGGTTGTGCACGTGAGCAAACACGGTTGTACGATCTGCGACTCCGTCCTGATCATCGTCGTGGAGGATCACAAGGGAGTCGTCCATTTTTTTGAGGGGTTCCCACTTCGGATAGGTTTTCCACGCAGCGACCCAGAGCCGGCCTTTGCTGTCGATCTGCATCTGCACGGGATTTCCGACCTCTGGAAAACGAGTTTCATCGGCGTAGAGATTCACGGTAAAACCTGCTGCGAGAGTCATCTTTTTCATGCTCTCCTCTGGCGAGAGGTAGGTGAGCGTCCCCTCTTTTTCGGCGCTGGAACTTTTGCTACCTCCGCCGACATTGGAGATCACTTTCACGGGAGCAGGAACATTGGAATCATCCACCTGGAAATCGCTGCCTTTGGCACGGGCATGGATCTTTCGATCGCGGTTTGCCGTCATGATGTCAAACATGCTCAACTCGTGCTGCAGCACCTCGGCATTGCTCTGATCATTCACAAACGTCAGCGTGGAGCGCCCGCCCCAGATATCATTTCCATCGACCGCACGATAGCGATTGTGCCAATGCCAGTTCTTATCGAGAACGGACTCACGCACCGCCGCCAATTCCGTCTCGCCTGCCTTCACTTCACTCTTCAAGAGCGCCGCCGCGATGACTTCCCCGACGAGTCGGTTGCCAAACTCGTTGAGGTGAATCCCATTGATCGTGAGCGGTTTCTCATTCGTTTCATAGAGCGATTTGGTAGGCTCAAAGAGATTCACAAAGGTGACTCCTTCGTGGCCTGCTACTTTCTGCATCGACGCGGTATAGATCGCGAGACGTTTATTGTTCTCTGTTCCGTCGGGGAGGTTGGGATCGTGCAGATCCTCATGGGCAATCGGGCTAAAAAGAACGATGCGGGGAAAGTTCTTCCCCTTTGTTTTTGTCCCCCGGAGATCTCGAATCATCGCCGAGAGATCGCTCTCGTAGGCGGCCAGACCGCTAGGCCCCGAAAAAGATTCGTTGTATCCGAAAAAAGCGAAGATGACATCTGCCCCGACGAGGCGCAGGTATTCCGGCATCGCAGTGAATCCCTTCGCTCTCGGGTAGTGCCCCGCGCGGTCCCCAGTGATACTGAGATTCCGGAAAACAAGATCTTTGTCAGGGTTTCCGATCTGGAGAAAAGTCTCGGCCCATCCGTCATGCTGCATCCGATCCGCGAGACCGTTGCCGATCATCGCTACGACATCGTTTTTTGCAAAAGTGAAGGACTCTGGATCACGATACCCGGCAGGAACCTCTTCGGGAAGAGTCGGCAGCGGCAGGGGCTTCCCAGCATAGTCGCTCGCCGCGATCACCGTTTCCTCTTTGAAAAGAAAAGCAAGAGAACCCTCGGGCGCAGGATTTCCATCGCGGGTGTAGACCGATTTCCGTGCCTCATCGAGCAACTCGAGTTTGAAGCCGGAAAGACGTTTCTCAAATCCTGCACGATTCCAAATCTCAATTTTCTCGATCGGTTTGGCCGCTCCCAGATCGAGTTCCCACCAGGGAGCTGGATTTTGACCTTCCATCGTATGAGTCTGCCCCTTCTTGTTGAAGTCAGAATCCTTGTTCCCATCGATGGCCCGACTGGGTTCCCCACCCGCACCGACGCTGGACTGCGTCGCAGTGCCCGTCGGAGCGATGTTTTTCCCGTCACTGATAACTTCCACTTCCGCGAGTGTAAGGATGCGTTTTTCGCCGGATAAGGAGATACGGAGATACCTCGCGACCGGTTGCTCCGCCCCAAAGATCGGGAAAATCGGAAGTACAAGAAATAGGAAACAAAGGAATCGAGTCATGAGAAAAAGATTGGAAGAAGGTAGTGATGCCAGAAAGTCCCGTTATTGACAAGCCCATGATGGCGTATCGGAATTCTCAGAAGAGAATCGTAGAGGAGCGATTTCCCGCCCCTCTTCCGGGTCGCCAGTTCGCACAATCAAGGGTTGAACACTGACGCCCGAATGGGTTACACTCCCACCATGCAACGTTCTTTCTGCTCTCCCTTGCTATCCGCCTTCGCCCTCACCGCGCTCTTTTTCTCCGTATCGGGAATCCCGCCCCTCTTGGCCGACGAGACCGGGAAAGATCCGTGGGCGAAGGATATGGCGGCTTTTGCGGCCAGAGACGCAAAAACACCTCCTCCTCGTGACTGTCTCCTCTTTACTGGTAGCTCGAGTGTTCGCCTCTGGCCCCTCGAAAAGAGCTGGCCGGGTCTCGCAACGGTGAACAATGGCTTCGGTGGTTCGATGCTCCGAGATCTAATCGTGAACTTTGACAAGGCGATCACCCCCTATGACGCATCAGTGATCGTGATCTACTCTGGGGACAATGATATTAAAAAAGGAAAAACCGCAGCCGAAGTCACGGCTGATTTTGAGACCCTTGCACATCTCCTTCAAACCAAAAAACCCGACGTGCCGGTAGTCTACATCGGGATCAAACCAAGCGTCGCGCGCTGGGAGTTCTGGCCGGAAATGGAAAAAGTCAACGTCGCCATAGCCGCCTTCTGTGAGAAGCAGGATGGTTTCTTTTTTGCCGATGTGGCGACCGCCGTGCTCACCACTCCAGGTACGCCACCCTCGGCAGATCTTTTCGCCCGCGATGGGCTGCACCTGAGTCCTGCTGGATACCTAGTGTGGACAAAGGAAGTGAACAAACAGCTCGACAAAGCTGGGGTTCCCCACTGACCTGCAACGACCGATCGCTGTTCCGATGAGGATCCCACTCTCTCTCAGTGAAATCGTCACGATTCGGAGCCTCTTTCGGATCTTCTTTGCCGGCGGCACGATCTTTCTCGTTCTCCTCGCTGTTTACGCCCTCACCACTGCGATGGAGCGAACCTTCGCTCCGCCTAGCCTAGCATCGGACGACGGATCGAATCCGTCGTCGGAAGCTCCCCCCTCTCTCACTGCTCCGACGCCTCCCCTGTCGTTCGCCCGGCGAATCTGGAACGAACTCGCCGGTACACCGACGGATCCAGCGGGCGAACGGCAGCGAGCTTATCAGGAAAACGTCGAAGAAGAGGAAGGATACGCGCAGCTCGTTCCCCGCGTCCTACGATTTTTCCCTCACGAGACTTTTTTGGAAAGCGCCGATGGCAGAGTGTTGTGGGTGGCACTGCTGCAACGCCCCGATACGGAAACGATCGTCTTCCGCCGACTCCGCGATGGGATGGACTTCACCCTTCCGATGACGCGGCTTGCCCCGGACGCACGAGCGCTGATCCGACAATTCCCCGTCGCTTCCCCTGCCCCTGAATCTGCGGAGGAGCCCACAAAAACGCTGACGGGCGCTCGCTCCTTCCCGCACAGTTGTCAGATCCAGAATCGGGAAGGAACGGTGATCGATGTCACTCTCCTGCGCCGTCCAGATTTCAGGCAGATCACCTTTCGCCGACGAAGTGACCATCAGGTTTTCACCATCCTGATCGATGATCTGACAGATGCCGATCAGACCCTCGCACGCCTTTTCCCGGTGGAGTCACCGTGACGTTCTATGCTCTTGCCGAAAACGAGGACTCAGGTTATTGTTAACTTTTCTTAATTATTCCATGGTCCTGTCGCCCCTTCGCCTCGCTGCTAATTTTGCGATTTTCTCTCTCTGCTTTAGCAGCAGCTGGGCTTTCGCCGACTATATGCCGGTTCAGGTAAAAGTTCCCGAGCCCAAGCGCGAATTCCGGGCAGCTTGGATCGCGACAGTTCACAATTTGGACTGGCCCTCCACCTACACGCTGACTCCGCAGCAGCAACGAGCTGAAATGATCGCCCTGCTCGACCTCGCCGCAGAGACGGGGATCAACGCCGTGGTATTTCAAGTGCGAACCGAGTGCGATGCCTTCTACAAATCGAGCCTAGAGCCATGGTCCTTTTTTCTCACGGGAAAAATGGGGGTTGCTCCCTCCGACGGGTATGACCCGCTCACCTTTACGATCCAGGAAGCGCACAAGCGCGGGATCGAACTCCATGCGTGGTTCAATCCTTTCCGCGCTAGCGCAACGGAGCGTTCCCCCAAGTCCTCGGGACATATTACCAAAACGCATTCCTCCCTGATGCTGGCGTCTGGAAGCATGAAGTGGGGAAACCCTGGCTCTGATTTCATCCGCAAGCGTGCCATCGACGTCATGGTGGATGTGACACGCCGCTACGACGTCGATGGGATCCACATCGACGACTATTTTTACCCCTATCCGAAGTCGGAAGGCGCACGAGTCTACGATCAGTTCAATGACTCGAATTCCTACCAAGCCTACCGTTCGAAAGGAGGCAAACTCGACGTAAGGGACTGGCGTCGCAGCAATATCAATTCTTTCGTATCCTCGCTCTACACCAGTATCAAAGCCACCAAACCTGCGGTGAAGGTCGGGATCAGCCCCTTCGGAATCTGGCGTCCAGGTTATCCGGAAAACGTGAAAGCGGGCCTCGACGCCTACGACCATATTTTCGCAGACTCTCGACAATGGTTGAACCAGGGTTGGCTCGACTACTTCTCCCCCCAGTTGTATTGGCGCATTGAATCGGCACAGAGCTTTACCGCACTAAACACCTGGTGGAACGGGGAGAACAAAAAAGGACGTCATATCTGGCCTGGGATCGCTTCGAGCCGAATCCTGAGTTCGGAGGACAAAGGTCGCCCCTCGTCCGAGACCATCCGCCAGATCGAAGCGACACGCCAGACCAGTTCCCCAAACGGGCCTGGCCACATCCATTGGAGCATCGAGGCCTTAAAAAAGGACCGCGGTGGCCTGCGTGCAAAACTCCGTAGCGCCTATGCAGAGACTGCGATCCCACCCGCCTCGCCGTGGCTCGGATCGAGCCAACCCGGCCCGGTCTTTGTCGCTCCAGAGGAGAAATCGGGAGGACTACATCTCACCTTCAAAGCGGCGCCGGACGCCCGCTGGCGAATCATTCAGATCCAAAGCGGCTCCTCCTGGAGCACTCTACGAGCGATTCCGGCGAGTCAGGAAACCTTTCAGATCTCCGGCACCCCTTCTGCCATCTCGATTCGAAACGTCAGTCCGACCGGCATCCTTTCCGTTCCCACCATCCTCGCGCGGAAGTGACATTTCCTTTCTTGAACGAGTCGCATCGACGACGATACTTACCCGTCATGAGAGGCCTCCCCATCCCGATTCCCCTTGCTGTCGCCACACTACTGGCGGCATTGCTGTGCGCTTGCAGTGACAAAGATCTCCAAGAGCGAGTGGATCGACTCGAAGCCGAGTTGAGAGGCGTGCGGTCTGATACCCGGGATACGGTCGATGAGTTGAAGAATCGGGTCATTGCCGCAGAGACCAAAGTCGGGGTCTCGGGCGAAGGCAAATCACTGGATGAACGGATCTCCCTCGTTGAGAATGCGTTCAGCGAAGTGATCACGCGGAAATCCCGCGACAATGAGATGGTCTATCTGAGGCCAAATCTCCAGGGACACGCGCCCCTCCTCACCGACCATGGCACCTTCCTTGTGAGGATGGAAGGCATCGACCTGAACGTCGCTGGCGGCGGTTACACCGTCCATCTCAATATCGGGAATCCCCAGGCGATCGCGGTGCAACAATTCACACTGCGAGGCGATTTCGGAGGCGGCATGCCAGAGCTGGGTGAGGATGAAGACTACACACTGAAAAATGAAAAGATCCAAGCTTGGCAGAAGACCTTAAAACCGTTCGAAGCACACATTTCTAAGACTCTCGAGCCTTTCACTTGGACCCCTTTCGACATCGAGATTCAGGCGGACTCCCGCGACGAATTGGAAATGATCCGCTTCTCTCTCGTAGTCGAGAATGCACAGCTCAACCGCCAGTTCGCCGAAGGTGGCAGCACCAGCAATCAATTTGCCCACATTCAGGTAGATTCGAAGTCTGCCTCCGTCTTGAAGACGGAATACGGAGCGTTCCTCGTCGCAATCAAAAAGACCGAACAAACCGAGGTGGGGACAAAAGTGCATCTGGAGATTGGGAACCCCTACGGATTCACCCTCAACCAATGCCGCCTCCTCGGCGACTATGGCACGGTATTGCCCACCCGCGAAGCGAGTCCAACGGAAGAAGACTATACCGAAAAAATGCAAGCCTGGAGCGCATCCTTACAGCCTTTTGAATCCATGATTTCCTCCAAAATCGCCAACTTCCGCTGGAATAAGTGTACCATCGTCGTCCCAGGCCCAGTCGAAAACGTTCAGTTTCTGCGCTGCCAACTGCGAATCGAGGATGTGACCCTGCCCGCAGCGACGGATAAATGAGTGCTCCGCACCCTTTTGTATGACTCGCGCCCCTCAGACTGGATCGGAGGGCGACACCCCATCCTCTAGAAAGTCCATCCGATGGACTGCGCTGCTACTTTTCATCGGAGTTCTCTTCCTCGCCGGACTCGGGAGCCACGGACTGCTCGAACCCGACGAAGGGCGCTACGCCAATATGGCCATCGAATTCCTCGAATCGGACCACAACAGGGCGGAACCAACCTTGAGCGATGTCGCTCACTACGACAAACCTCCTTTGATTTATTGGTTCACCGGATATTCAATTCGTCTGTTCGGGGCGAGTGAATTTGCCATGAGATTGCCGTCCTTCCTCGGCAGTGTCCTCGCTCTAGGCGGCATCTTCCTTCTCACCTTGCGGCAGTATGGAGAGCGAGCCGCGTGGTGGGCAGTCTTTGCGGGCGCGACCAGCTTCCAATTTTGGTGCCTCGCCCACCTCCTCTCGCCGGATATGCTGCTGTGCGGTTTCTGCACCCTCGGATGTGCTTTGACGCTCTGGGGCGGACGTGGCGTAAAAAACTGGTTCATCTGGAGTCTCGGCGTGGCCTGCTGGTGCCTCGCCTGGTGGACAAAAGCCACCGCAATGCTGATTCCTCTCGGGGCCATCGCAGGAGCGCTCCTTCTCACCGGACGATGGGATCTGCTGGCCCATTTACGCCCGATCCGAGTTCTCGCTCTCGTGCTGCTGTTCGGAAGCCCGTGGTATTTGGTGATGATGTATCGGCATCCGGAATTGGTCGACTTTTTCCTTCACCGCGAAGTCGTCGGTCGCATCGTGGGTCATGCGGACGGTCGGACCGGCTTCCCGGGCTATCACCTGGTTGTCGCACTATTTTTCTGGTTGCCTTGGTGGCCATTTGCGGTCGCCCGAGCACTGCAAAACCGAAAGCAATGGCTTGCACTCTCTTTGGCCGCGCGGAGGAAGGCGCTTCCGTGGGAGCCCGTCGCAGCGCTCTTGGTGCTGCTCCTCTTTTCTTTTGTCTCCTCGAAGTTGATCACCTATACCTTGCCAGGTGTTCCCCTACTCGCAGTCTATATTGGAGCGCTCCTTTCCTCAGAAGTTTTTTCCTTTCGCAGTCGCTACGGAGCGATCGCACTCCTTGCCGCGGTGGTTGCCGCCGGGATTCTCACCGCGCTCCCCTACCTGGAAAGTTCGCTCCGGAACAACTCAAGCCCCCGCAAGGCGATCGCACATGCTCAGGATCTGGGCGCAGATTGGATCATTTCGGATCGATACTTCCCAGGCATGAAGTTTTACGCCGGCGAACAAGTTCTCTATGTCGATGTGGAAAGCAT
>JAGPCC010000164.1 GCA_018058245.1 Verrucomicrobiales bacterium | reverse complement strand
GCTGGAGCTGGAGCTGCAGGTGGAGCTGTTGCGGGAGCTGGTGTTGCGGGTGCCGGTGTTGCGGGAGCCGGGGCTGGTGTTGCGGAGGCCGGTGCTGGTGTTGCGGGAGCCGGGGCTGGTGAGGCCGCTTGTTCTGCCTGCTTCAGAAATGTTGGTGAACCGGGTACAACCACGGTCGATGCGCTCGGCTTTGCAGGTGCTTTCGCAAGGGCGGAAAGCGCTGCTGCAACCTTGGTTTCGTCGACCAGTTTTGCCTGCGATGTGGACACTTCCTTAAGATTTGCCCAACGTTGTTCCGTCACTTCAGGAGAGAATTCGCCCTCAAAGGCCCGATCTTCAACACTCTTGTTCCCGACAAATCCGAACAAAATCAAAGCGAGAAAACCAAAACCCGCAAGGAGGGCCAGAGTTCCGAGGAACATCTTCGGTTTTGAACAGCAGTTACCAGTAGAATCACTCATGAAAATATCTTCCGCACACGTTCTTAGTTCACCACGTTTAGGGACTCATCCAGTCGAGGGTCACGGCATGGGAACAGGCTGACCGAGGAGATTTGCCTCAAAAGGAAATACCCAAAGATACCACCAACACTGACCAAAGCGATCACATCAAAAATCCAAGCGCCAGGAATCGTCATCCTGATATTATCCCCGTCTCCCGCAGTCAACGAAGGACCACGCTCTGGAATGATAATCCAGTATATGTCCAGCGCATGCATGACGAGGTTCCAAATCGCAATCCCTGAGAGAATATTCGGTAGCTTTTTCACTTTCTGAATCAGAAGGATCGTGAATGGGATGAAAAAATGCCCAATGACGAGAAACGTAATCGTGTAGGTATTCCAGAATTCCGTGTTCCGAGTCAGATAGAACTTCGTTTCTTCCGTGATGTTGGCATACCAAATCAGAAAGAACTGGGAAAACGCGATGTAAGCCCAGAAGATGACAAACGAAAGCATGAGCTTACCCATGAGATGGTAATGCTCCATCGTGACGACGTTCTTGAGATACCCCATCTTCCTGAGACCCGTGACAAGAAGGATCAAAACCCCCATCGAATTTAGCGCACTCCCCGCGAAGAGATAGACTCCCCACATCGTCGAGAACCAAGTGTAATCGAGCGCCATGAGCCAATCGAACACTAAAAACGTCCAAGCCGTAGCAAAAAAGGGCAGAAAACCACAACTCCAGCGACGCATCCATCGAAACCACTTCGGATCCCCATCCCTATCCAGATTAATCGACCAGCGTCGGAGGATGTACGCAATCCCTGAGAGAACTACAAAGTAGAACAACTGACGCCACCACCACGACGACTCATTGAGGTACCCGCGCTTGGCGAAAAGAAGGGCGGCGGTTTCGAGGAAGTGTTTGTCAACAAGAGTTTGCATGGCAGCCTCCGTCGAGAGGTCCTCCTTCTCCAAATGCACCGCCTTTGCTTCAAGTGCCTTTTGCTTGTTCTCCAAATGCGCACGGTGCCCTGGACTGGGTGAAGGCATTTCCGCAAGATCCTTCTTTGCCGTCTCGACTTCCGCCCTAGCGGCAGCAACCACCGCTGAGCGCTGAGTAATGTAGGCATCAAGCTCTCCCTTTGCTGCGTCCTCAGAAACAACGAGTGCAGCCTTGCGCTGCGGGAACCATTCCCAGAGTGCATCCCGGAAACCAAAACCGGATATCAAGAGAGGAAGACCCAACAGCAAAACGATCGGAATAAGACTTCCGAGGTTTTCCATGAGCCGTCGAATCACCGTACCCCAACCCGAGTTACTCGAATGGTGGAGCAAAGTCCAGAATAGCCCCCCGACTGCCAAGGAAAGGAAAAACATGACCGCGAACAGCCAGCTGTAACCCATCGCGCCTGCCTTGTCGGGCATGGCGAAGAAGCGCAGGATGAAAAACACCGCCATCCCGCCGAAGCCCACCCCTAAACACACGAGCTTGAGCAGGGCCGGAGATCTGAACATCTCTCCGTCCTTGTAATCATCGCCGTCCTTGAGTCCCGCCATAAGTCTTCCGTGAATTAAAATGAAATGTTTCAGTTCGAGGCCGCTTGAAGTCCCTTCAAATAAGCGGTGATCGCCCAGCGATCATGAACAGTGATGACACCGTTGTATGGTCCCATAAGGCCCTTCCCGTGTGTGATCGTCCAATAGATTTGCCCTTCTGGCATCTCCTTTACCCGAGCGTCGAGGAGATTAGCGGTAGGTGGAATCGCCCAATACTTTGATACGATTCCGGCTCCGCTCCCCGAGATCCCGTGACAAGGACTACAGAAGATTTGAAATCGCGCTTTCCCATGCTCCAGAAGGCCATTGTCCAACGTGACCTCGCTCGGAAAACCCTTTCCGTAAAAATCGCCAAAGAGGCCGGTATTGTAATAGTCACTTCCCCGGGAGAAATCCAGATCGGTGTGACCGGCGGTGATCTCTCCGGCGGCGGGGTAATGGTATCCAAGGGGAACCGTTTCCTCCACTGGAAGCCGCGCACCCTGACCATTCGCAAAAAACTCGCTCGGCTTCTGCGCCTTCACCTTGTACTGATTGTCCATGTCCGGGAAGAGCATGAACGGGGGGGAAGAAAACTTCTCACCTCTCGGGCCGAGGGCATAAACCACCGCTACCACTGAGATTGCTAAAATTAGAAAAAACCAACGCATTCGAAATTTCCGGTTCAGTAGTTTACTTCCTCGATGGTACCGGCTCCGATTTCCTCGAGCAGTCCTTTTGTCTTTTCCCGTTTGAACTTCGGATCACGCGCCTCAATCACGAGAAGGAATCCATCGGTCGAGAATTTTGGAAAAAGAACCGAATTGAACAGAGGGTGATTCCACCGTGGCAGTGCAATGAAGGCCAAGAGGCCGAACAGGGTCGCAAATGCCGCCAGAAGGATGGTCAACTCAAACGTCACCGGGAAAAACGCAGGCAAGGTAAACAGATTTGTAGGTTTATCCTGCACCACGGTTGGATAAAGGCTCACCTGGGTGAAAAACTGCATAAAAAGAGCCAAGGAGCAACCGGCAACTCCACCCAAAAGAACGAGAGCCGAAAGCCAACTTTTCCCGAGCCCCATGGCATGGTCCATCCCATGAATCGGATACGGTGTATGGACATCCCAACGACGAAAACCCTCATCCCGCACTTTCTCGGCGGCATGATAGAGGTCCGTTGCCGAACCGAACTCGGCAACATAACCGAAGAGTTCTTTTGATCTGGAAGATGATTCACTCACGTTTCAAAAATGGATAGATTTTCCCGCTTATTTGATTGCGGCACGGCGCTTGTCCTTCAGTTTCTTCCAATCATGGAAATGGGGATCCGATTCTGGCAGAACACCTTTTACTTCACTCACCGCGATCACCGGAAGGAAGCGAATGAAGAGCAAGAAGAGCATAAAGAACATTCCGAAAGTCCCTGCAAACATGAGTTTTTCGACCCAAGAAGGCGAATAGTACCCCCACTGTCCAGGGAGGAAATCGCGGGCAATCGAGGTCGGAATGATCACAAAACGCTCAAACCACATGCCAAAGTTTACGAAGTTCGCAACAATGAATACCATCCAGAGGTTGTGTCGAGCCCAATGGAACCAAAAGATCTGGGGTGAGATCACGTTGCAGAAGAACATGCAATAGTACGCCCATGTATAGGGGCCGGAAAGAATTCGGATGTGGAAGGCATCCGTTTCATACTTATTCGCCCCATAGTAGCTAATGAAAAGCTCCATGATGTAGGCGTAACCGACAATCGTCCCGGTCAGGAGGATAATTTTCGCCATGTTATCGACGTGCTTCGCGGTGAAGAGATCCTCCAGACCATACAGCTTCCGGATAGGGAGCATGAGCGTGAGAACCATCGCAAACCCGCCAAAAATCGCACCTGCTACAAAGTAGGGAGGGAAAATCGTGGTATGCCAACCCGGCACGATGGAAGTCGCAAAGTCGAACGAAACGACAGAGTGAACTGAAAGAACAAGCGGCGTCGAGATCGCGGCGAGGAGGAGATAGGCCATCTCGTAGTGACGCCACTGACGGTTACCGCCACGCCATCCGAGCGCAAAGAACCCATAAATCATTTTCGGGAATTTCTCTTTCGCGCGGTCACGGAGCGTCGCAAGATCCGGGATGAGGCCGATATACCAGAAAATCACTGACACGGTAAAGTAGGTGGAGACCGCAAAAACATCCCAAAGCAGTGGACTCTTAAAGTTCTGCCAGATCCCGTTGGAGTTCGGGACCGGAGCCAAGAACCATACCATCCAGAAACGACCAACGTGGAATCCCGGGAAAATCCCCGCACACATCACTGCAATCAAAGTCATCGCCTCAGAGGCCCGGTTGACGGAGGTTCTCCACTTTTGACGAGTGAGGAACAAAATCGCGGAGATCAGTGTCCCGGCATGGCCGATACCGATCCAAAAAACGAAGTTCACGATCGCCCAACCCCACGCAACCGGCTGGTTGTTTCCCCAGATGCCAACTCCCGTCGAGACGAGATAGACAAGGGTGAAGAGGAGGCAGCCGAAGAGTGCCACAGCGGGAACAAACAGCACCCACCAGATAAACGGTTGCCTGTTTTCAACGATGCCGCAAATCCGGTCGGTGATCCAGCCCAGTGAACGATTGTTCAGAACTAACGGCGGACGTGCCACCCCGTCCGCTTCGGTGGGATGAACTGCCGTATTTACTGAGGTTGTGTCTGCCATGGTCAATCAGTGACTCAAAATTAGTGCATTTTAGAAGTGACGGTCCCTACCATCTCCGCACCCGGCATCTTCGGATTCGGATTCTTAATGCGAGCAAGATAGCTGGTCCGCGGGCGCGTCCCGATATACTTCAATAGATCGTAGTTGCGAGGGTTATTCTTCGCCGTAACGACTTTATCACCCTCGGCCTTGAGATTTCCGAAGGTAATCGCTCCAGCGCCACAGGCATCCTGACAAGCTACCGTAAAAGAGTTCGCTTTCACTTGGATGTCGGCACTGTCTCTCGCCGATGCTTTTGCTGCGATTTTCGCCGTATTGATCCGCTGGACGCAGTAGGTACACTTCTCAATGACCCCGCGCATCCGCACCGTCACGTTCGGATTCTTCAGCAATCGCTGTGTAGTGGTCGCCGGGCCGGAGGCAGGGGCAAGCGGTCCAAGTTCCAACTGCGCGGTCGGGCGCTTGTTGTAATCGTAATAGTTAAAGCGACGCGCCTTGTAGGGGCAGTTGTTCGCACAGTAGCGAGTTCCGATGCAGCGATTGTAGGTCATCGCGTTGAGGCCATCGCCTGTATGCACGGTGGCGTTGACCGGACAAACCGTCTCGCAAGGTGCACTCTCACACTGCTGGCAAGCGACTGGCTGGGAGATCATCTCGACCTGGTCGTCATCGACCTTCCGACGCCCTGGGATTTCCTCGGTGCCTTCCGCTCCAGTCACATAATCCAAAACACTTCCTCGCTGAGAGATTGTCTCAGTATCTTTCGGACTCGTAAAATAGCGATCCATCCGGATCCAGTGCATTTCCCGACCGGCTAGAACCTGCTTCTTCCCGACGATAGGGATATTGTTCTCTGACTGACAGGCAATCACACAGGCGTTGCAACCGATGCAAGAGTTAAGATCAACCGTCATCGCCCACTGATGATTCGGATCTACCCGGAACTCATGACCCGGGAGTTGTCCAACCACAGGATTCGGCGGGACCGTCCCGGTTCCGTAATCAATCCCTTTGTAGAGCGAAGTATTCTCCGGGATATGATGATCCATCCCTTGATGCTGCGCAAAATCAGGCTCTTCTTTGAGCATCTCAACAGTACCTTCGCGAGCGATGGCACGGCCTTCCATGCTGTAATGCTCCGCCGTGAGCGCGAGTTTGTGATGCCCTACTTTTCGGACTGCAGTTCCAGTGACCACATAGGGTTGTGCGGTGGTCATAAGAGGGTAGGCATTAAATCCCACTCCCACACTCACCGTATCCGAAGCCAGTTTACCGTAATAACCGAGCGAAAGGCTCAGAGCGTAATCCGCATGGCCAGGGGAACGAAGCACTGGTGCAGTCACTTTGCGCTCACCGATCGATATTTCGACGAGATCCCCGTCTTCCAAGCTCAGTTCTGCAGCGGTAGAAAAACTCAACAAGGCCGCATTGTCCCAAGTGAGTTTTGTGATGGGATCTGGAGCTTCTTGCAGCCAACCATTGTTCGCAAAACGACCGTCATAAACGGAACCGCTGAGTGTCAAGGCGACATCGAGCCCCTTTCCGTGAGGAAAGTCTGCGATCGCAACCTTGGAGAGCGAAGCGGCTTCTTTTGCCGGATCTCCAGAAAAAGCACCAGCTGCGACTTTGATCTCCTTGGCAAATCCATCCCGCAAGGCCCCGTTCCAGTCCTTGCCCCCGAGAGCTGCGAACGAAGTCTTCACACGAGCGAGGAGCGCGGCGCCTGAAAAGTCGTCTTGAAGAAGCGACAAAAGGAACCGTCCTTCCGATACCCCGCCCCAAAGCGGATTAATCATGGGCTGCTGCACGGAATAGACACCAGACAGGCTCAGTTGATCTCCCCAGCTTTCCAAATAGTGAGCTCCGGGAACGTGCCAAGTGGCCAGTTTCGCGGTCTCATTGATGCGATACCCGAGATGAACGAGATTTTTCAGCCCTTTGAGCTTTGCAGAAAACGCCAAATTCGAAGGAGCGTCAAACGCAACATCTCCTTCATTGCTAACCAAAAGCGTTTCGATTTCGCCCTTTTCAATCGCACTGGCAAGAGCCGAGATCCCTTCCGTTTTGGGCAACTGATGATTCACCAGTGAGATCAAAGGCCCGTAGGCTCCGAGCGTACGATTCAGCGCCGCAGTCAGCAAATGAATGAACTTGGAGTGACGGCTTCCTGCAAGAACAACCGACTTTCCTTTCTGCGAAACAAGATCAGCAGCGCACTCGCGGATCCAATCCTGATTGTAAACGACCGCCTGGAGACGAGAAACAACCCCTGCGGCTAGCGTCCCGAGCGCCGTATCACCGGTCAATTTTGCCACCTCTGCAGCGAGCAACGCTGTTACGGGTAGAATTTGCGAAGCAGAAATACGATACCGGTGATCCGCTTGACCCCCAGTCAGGGTGAAGGCAGACTCCACGACATACAGCCGATTAATCTCTGTACCCTGATCCGGGTTCCTCTTTGCGGAGAATTCACCGAGCGAGTCTTCCCCTACGGAATCATTCCCAAGGAAATCACAATCAAGTGACAGGATTCTCTCTGCCGAAGTGAGGTTCACGACGGGGAGAACCCCTTCCCCATAGAGATCACGAGAAACCGCCCGCAAATCAGCAGGACTCAGAGCCTCATAATTAAAAAACCGAATCCCTGGGTAGGCTTTGGTGAGATCAGCGACGAGTCCCTTCCGAACCGGAGAAGTCGACTCCGAAAGGAGGACACCCACTTTTGCTCCCGATTTTCCTTCTCGGAAACCCTTTAGGAAACCCTCTTGGAAATCTTCAGCGCTCGTCTCTTTGCCCGACTTATAATATCCCTTGGAACGATCTTGGTCATACAACTCCAGGATGGACGCCTGCGTAAAAGCGGAAGATCCTCCCCCAACAGCGGGGTGCAGACGGTTCCCGTCCACCTTCGTCGGACGCCCCTCAAAGGTCGTCACCACAAGGGGATCACAACCCAAACCACCGAGACGAGGTTTGGCAGTCGAATAATAGAGCGCTTTACCAGGAATGATCCACTCCACATGATCATTGTAGGGAATAAGTTGCTCCAGGGGACGGCTGCAAGAAACCCCAAAACCAGCGAGAGCGGTGGAGGCCCCCATGAGCTTCACAAAACTCCGACGGGAGGTCTCGTCCATTTCCAACTCCCGAGCACCCTGCGGAAACTCGCGTTCCAGCCAGCCACTAAACTCCTCTGAGCCTTCGAGTTCACCGAGACTCCGCCAATGGATACGGGATGAACCCTCCTCAGCTGGATGATGCCACTTTCGCTTCATTCGAATTCTTCTTTTAGATCGTTCCCTTCGTCATCAATGATGACAGGCCGCACAGTCTTGCGGTGGATGAACCCCCCAGGATTCCTGCAAATGGGCACCGATCAGTTGACGATCCCATTTCTTTCCTTCATCAGCCGCCTTCAAGTCACCGGAATTCTTCCCGGTTTTTCCAGCGACATAAGCGTAAAAAGCATCGGGATCGAGATCCTCCGCCGTCCACGCCAAATTGGTAATCTGATCGAGCGGACGAAGAACTTTTGCTGGGTCACGGTGGCAATCAAGACAGAACGCCATGCTCAATGATTTCGCGTGGAACACAACCGGCATCTCATCAACACGACCATGACACTCCACGCAACTCACCCCGCGATTCACGTGAGCCGAGTGATTAAAATGCGCGTAATCCGGAACCTTGTGGACCTGGATCCACTCAATCGGTTGACCCGTGTAGTTCTCGTAATTCACGTCCATCGCTTGGCGCAAGGGCTCCAGCTTCGGTGAGTCCGATTTCACCTTACCTGGCCCGTGGCAATTCCAGCACACTTGCGCTGCGGGAATATTGGAGTGCGGCGAACTTTCCACGTGCGTGTGACAGTAGCGGCAATCCATCCCCAACTGACCCGCATGGAGGCTGTGGTCAAAAGGAATCGGCTGCTGCGGCATGTACCCGACGCGAGTGTACTTCGGAGTCCAGGAATACCAGGCAACCGCAACGACGCAAGTTCCGAGTGCCCCAAGGCACACCAGAATTTTAACTGCAAGGAGGTTTGTCCAACGTGGAAAAATGTTACCCATCTCGTGTAGAAGACCTTGCACTTAATCGCTTGTGAAATTTTTCACAAGCGATTTTTTAGAGTAATTTCCGCGTTGCTGTTTTTGCTAGGATTTTGGACGAATTCCCGCGCGGCGAGGCACGAAATTCGGAACGGGACACCGCTGTTTTTTCGCCTTAAAGTGGAAAAAATACCCCGAATTCTACCCCACACTCAAAAGTCCCTCCGAAGGACTGACGACTCGTAGACTCGACTTCGGAAAGAAGAGTGATAGACGACTTTTTAAAAACGATTTTTTTTGGGGGGCCGCTCAGGGTCACTTGATCTTGAGCGGGATCATGATCGCGACCGGCGTCCCCTTTACTTCAAAGGAACAAGCCGAAAACTCAGGTTTGCCTTTCGGGATTTCTTTGATCCCCGAAAATGCGAGCGGTTCCTTCGGCATTCCGAAGAGATTTTTGTCGAGAACTCCGTTCCGATTCAGATCCTGAATCACGGCAATCGCGTAAGTTCCTGGCGGAATATTCGGGATACTGGCAACAAGATCCGCCTGCGACGTGAGAGGAATCTTCAGAGACTGCTCCATCGGTTTATCGGTAAAGGATTCCGCCGAGGAGTAGAGTCCGATGAGAAGATCTCCTTTTACCCCCGGAATATTGGTAACGGTGATCGTGATCGTGATTCCTTCGTTCGCAGGGAGCGACGAGGAACAAATCAACAGGAGTACGCAGAAAAGGAGTATTGATTTCATCCAAAAGATACGACGGGAAGGCCAGGTCGGCGCTCCGAAATCTTCCGAAGTTTTTCGGGAGAATCGATTCTTCTGCGGAGAGTGGTATCTTCGGAAATTTTTGCATTATCCTGTAATTTACTGCCGTTTTTCCCTTATTCATTGGTAGTAGTCCATGTCCTCTGATCCCTCCGAATCCATTCCTCCCGAAACGAACCCGAATATTTCGGAGATTGGACGCGCCATGTTTCGGGAGGAAATCGCATCAGTCTCCAAACCTGCTCCCCCATGGCTGCCACCCACCGCAGAGGAACTCGGCCAACTGCTCCCCGGCTACGAAATCATCTCGATGCTCGGGCGCGGCGGCATGGGAGCGGTCTACATGGGCAAACAAGCCTCTCTCGACCGTCCTGTCGCGATCAAGATTCTTTCGGGAGCACTGGAAAGTTGCGATATCGGTTTCAAAGAGCGCTTTAAAAATGAAGCCAGAGCGATGGCCAAGCTCAACCATCCGGGCATCGTCGCCGTACACGACTTCGGCGAGACGTCGGATGGTCTGCTCTACATTGTGATGGAATACGTCGAGGGCACAGACGTTTCCCGCATGATCGCCGCCGAGACCCGTCTCCACACCGAGTATGCCATGGCAATCACCGCACATGTCTGTGATGCCCTCGCCTACGCCCACGCCCGAGGCATCATTCACCGCGACATCAAACCGGCGAATATCATGGTCGGTTACGACGGGGTCGTGAAGATCGCGGACTTTGGTTTGGCAAAAGTCCACGAGGACGGGCGCACCCTCGATCTCACCATGAGCGGGGTGGCCATGGGAACGATGCACTTCATGGCTCCCGAGGCGTCGGAGGAGGGAGTGATGGTAGATCTCCGAGCCGACATTTATTCCGTGGGCGTGATGCTCTACCAAATGCTCACCGGCAAACTGCCGCGCGGAATGTTCGAGATGCCGTCATTGCAAGTGCCAGGGCTGGACCCGCGATACGACGGAATCATTGCCCGTGCCTTGAGGGAGGACCGCGATGCGCGCTATCAGAACGCCGGTGAAATGCGCGAAGATCTCGATGCGATTGTGACACAACCGGTCGGAAAAGTGGAGAGGGTCGGTATCGAGTCTCCCACAGTACTTTCAACGGTCGCACGGCCGCAACGACCTGGGAGGAAGGATAGTCGAAATCGGCAGCCCACCGCCCATCGGAAGACGAGGCCAAATGACTCCAGAGGACTTTTCGGGGTGATTCTGGTCCTCATTCTCATGCTCATCGGGGGCATTGTCTTCTGGTTCTATACGCAACGGGTCACCAATAGCGGCGCTCCGGCGAATATCGGGGCTGCGCGGCCGCTTCCCTCTCTCGATCCCACAATCACGAGAGCCGAGACTTCAAATCTCGAAACAACTCCAACCAAAGACCAGGATCTGTCGGCGGCTCCGGCAACCGTCCTGCCGACTCCCTCCCTCGATCAATTACCCATTCGCCCTCCCGCACCCGCACCCGCACCCGCACCCGCACCCGCACCCGCACCCGCACCCGCACCCGCACCGAAGCCATCTCCGGCGTCGGTCCGCCGCAGCGGCTGGCGGTCATTGATCGAGGAGAACCCGGAGGTCTTTTCCAGAATTCCCATCAAAACCACCGCTGACGACTGGCGGAGTATGCAGATCAATTTCCTCCCCCTCTTTGAGGAGAAAAATCTAGCAATCCGACTGCGAGCCAAAAGCGCACTTTATTTGATCACGAGATGGACTCCGTACGCCCCGCTGGGGAAGAAGGGTTTCCAAGTCTCGGTCCACGCCTATGAAGGGAGCTCTCGAATGGGTGGCGGATGGGTTCGTGAAGTCACCAACGGGTTTCCGACTAGCTACATTCCGATCCAACCCGTC
>JAGPCC010000163.1 GCA_018058245.1 Verrucomicrobiales bacterium | reverse complement strand
TAACCCAGGCGGTCCTCGCCGGAGTGAGGGACTACGAGATCTCCATCGAAATCTCCGAAGATACTCTGCGCCAGTATGGCCTCAGCTTTGAGCAAGTCGCTTCTGCGGTACGCCGCTCTTCCCTTGATCTACCGGGTGGCTCCGTCCGCACTAAGGCAGGCGAAGTCATGATCCGCACCGAAGCCCGCCGCTACACCGAGGAGGAATTTGCCCCGATCACCATCGTCACCCGTCCCGATGGCTCTACCGTGAAACTCGGAGATATCGCGACGATACGAGACGCCTTCACCGATGATGAACTGGAAACTCGATTCAATCAGAAACCGGCCATTCTCATCAATGTCTTCCGCGTCGGCAATGAGGATACCCTCAAGATCGCAAATACCGCAAAGACCTACGTCCACGACGTCGCCCCCGGGATTCTTCCGGAGGGTGTCACCCTCGAAATTTGGAAAGACGACTCCCTCTACCTCTCGGGTCGACTGGATCTCCTCGCTCGCAACGGCATCTTCGGACTCCTCCTCGTCACCGTCGTCCTCGCCCTGTTCCTGCGCCCCAGCGTTGCCCTGCTCGTGGCGCTCGGCATCCCCGTTTCCTTTGCCGGAGCGATCGCGATGATGCCGTTTTTTGGCATCTCCATCAACATGATCTCGCTCTTTGCGTTCATCCTCGTCCTTGGGATCGTGGTCGATGATGCGATCGTGGTCGGGGAAAATGTCTACAGTCGGATCCGCCGCGGGGAACATCCACGTGACGCCGCTCCGCGGGGAACAGCGGAAGTGGGAGTCGTCGTGACTTTTGGCGTCTTGACCACTATCATGGCATTCACCCCGATGCTCGGCCTCAGTGGCGTGAGTGGAAAAATCTGGCCGAACATCCCGCTCATCGTCATTCCCACATTGGTCTTTTCACTGATCCAGTCGAAGCTCATTCTCCCCTCTCACCTCGCCCTCCTCAAGTCATCGAGTGAACAGGGAGAACCGGGACCGATTCTGCGATTCCAACACATATTCTCCCGTGGTCTCGAAAATTTTGTGGATCGATTCTATCGCCCCGTGCTCTCGTTCGCTCTACGAAATCGTGGGCTCGTTCTCGTGGCATTCATGACTCTTCTCGTCGTCAGTTTTGCGACCGTTCAATCCGGTTGGATCCGCTTTCAATTTTTCCCGAATGTCGAGACCGACGTGATCATCGCCAAGGTGAAACTCTCGCAGGGAGTTGCCTACGCAAAGACCACCGAAGCCGTTCGACGCATCGAAGAAAAAGGCGCAGAACTCAACACCCATTTCCGGGATCGCAACGGCGGCCCCATGATTCGAAACATTCTCACGAGCATCGGTTCCCAGCCATTCGTGGAAGGAATGCAGGGCATCGGGGGAGGCACTCGATCTTCCAATATCGGCGAAGTCACCATTGAGATGGCACCCGCCGCAACGAGGGAGTTCACGGCGGAAAACGTTGTCTCGAAATGGCGGGACCTAGTGGGCAATATCCCAGGGACAGTAGAACTGACGTTTTCGAGTGAATCCGCCTCCGGTGGCAACGCCATCGATCTGGAGCTGGTCGGGGACAACATCGCCCAGCTCGAAGCGGCCACTGAAGAAGTAAAAACGGCCCTCGGCGAATTCAATGGAGTCATCGATATCGGCGACTCCAGCATGGAAGGAAAGCGGGAGTTGAAACTCAGCATTCTCCCCCGTGGGGAAGCCCTCGGACTGCGCCTCGACGATGTCGCGACTCAGGTCCGGCAGGCATTTTACGGAGACGAAATTCAAAGACTGCAACGGGGCAAAAATGAAGTCAAGGTCTTCGTCCGCTACCCGGAATCCGAACGCAAGTCGATCGCTAATCTGGAGTATATGAAAATCCGCACCCCCGACGGAACCGAGGTTCCCTTCGGCGAGGTCGCAAGATCAGAATTCGGCCGGTCGAACGCCTCGATCAAGCGGACCGACCAGCAGCGCGCCATTCGAGTCACGGCGGACATCGACAAAACAAAAGGAGCAAATGCCAACGAAGTAGTCGCCGCCCTAACCGCCGGGAGCATCCCACCCTCCCCTACCAAGTTGTGGGTGGCCAATATCAAAGAATGGTTCGGCGGCGAGCGCGATCTCGCGAGTCCAAAAGAGAAACCCAAGGGGATACTCTACGAGGTCACTCAGAAGTTTCCGGGCGTAAACTACTCGTTTGAGGGAGAACAGAAAGATCAGTCGCAATCCGTCTCTGAACTCGGGCAGAAGTTCGTCATCGCCCTTCTTGGGATGTACATTCTCCTCGCGATTCCCCTGAATTCCTATGTTCAGCCCCTCATTGTAATGTGCGTGATCCCTTTTGGTTTGGTGGGTGCCATCGCCGGGCACCTTCTCATGGGCTTCTCACTCAGCATCATGAGCATGTGTGGAATCGTCGCCCTCGCCGGTGTCGTCGTGAATGATAGCCTCGTTCTAGTCGAGTACGTGAACCGACATGTCGCCGATGGCCAATCGCTGCACGATGCTGCGTGGGAAGCTGGTGCGGCCCGCTTTCGCCCCATTCTCCTGACCTCGCTGACCACCTTCGCTGGCCTCACCCCGATGCTTCTCGAGACGGATATCCAGGCTCGCTTCCTCATCCCCATGGCCGTATCCCTGAGTTTCGGAATCCTCTTTGCGACCCTCATCACCTTGATTTTGGTTCCCTGCGTTTATCTCCTACTCGAAGACATCGGCAAACGGATCGGCTCCAGCCGGGAAAAGATCATCCGAAATCGATAGTGATCACGTAACCTCTGTCCCATGGGAAAAGTCTCCTTTTTTACGATTGTTATTTGTGGCCCGAGATCAGATATTAAGGGGAACGATTTAGGATGAGAAGGTTTCGATGGCTTCTGAGAAGGCTCGCCTCCGGCATTGGGGGTTATGTCAGGGAAAATTCGATCGACTCCTTTCCGATCCGCCACCGCTTTCGCGGATATACCTTCTCCGATTTGCAGTCGGACTTCGGAGCAGGACTCAATGTCGCACTCCTCGCCTTCCCCCAGGGAATGGCCTATGCGATCATCGCCGATCTTCCCATCAAATACGGAATTGTCTCGGGTGCGGTCGCAGCCCTCGTCGCTCCGTTCTTCGCCGGCTCCCGCCATACCATTCTCGGGCCGACCAATGCTACCGCCTTCATGCTTTTCATCAGCATGGCTGCCTTTCCCGCCACCGAGCGCCTCTTTTTCCTGCCATTCCTGGTCCTGCTCATCGGCGTCCTCCTCACCGTCGGTTCACTCTTTCGGGTCGCCGAACTGGTGCAATATGTAAGCCGCTCTGTCGTCGTCGGGTACATCACCGCAGCGGCCGTGCTCATCATGGCCAACCAGTTGGGAACTTTGTTAGGGGTGACTCTGCCGCAAAGCGATCCCGACGAACCGAAAACGTTTTTCACCATTCTCGGAGGGACCTTTTCGGTCGTGGCGCAAGCGAACTGGCAACCCATCCTCTTTGCCGCCCTTACCTTTGCGCTCTGGTTTTTCCTCACCCGCCGGTTCCGACGGCTCCCCGCCTTTGCCATTACTCTCATCGTCCTAACCGTCCTCTATGACCTCGTTCATCATTTTTGGGGATGGAAACTTGCCACCTTTGAGTCCTTCTCCATCGCGGATTTGGCACCACAGCTTCCCGAGATCAGCCCCCGCGGTTTCTTTTCCGACGTCAGCCGACTGATCGGGATTGCCTTCTCCATCGCCTTCCTCGCCGCTCTTGAGAACTCGGTGATGTCGAAATCCCTCGCGAGTCGCGTCGGCGACCGGCCGGACGTTAATCAGGACATGCTCAGTGTCGGTGTCGCGAATCTTGCTGCCTCCGTCACAGGCGGGATGCCGGCCTCCGGTTCCCTCACGCGCTCGGCACTGAATTTTAGCAGCGGCGCAGTCTCCCCTCTTGCCAGCATCATCAGTGGACTCTTCTGCCTGAGTGGACTTCTTCTCCTCGGCGGATTCATGAGCTATGTGCCCAAGGCCGTGCTGGCAATGTTAGTGGTTTGCATTGCCGCTTCCGTCATCAACATCCACCACATCCGCATCTCCCTCTTCGCCACCTCTCAGGATGCTGCGGTGCTCATCACCACCTTTGTCGCCGCCTTACTGATGCCTCTGAACGTTGCGATCTTCCTCGGCGTGGCCATCTCCATCATGCTCTATCTCCGGGCGGCAAGTCGTCCCTTCCTCACAGAATACGAATTTTCGGAAGCCGGGGAATTACGGGAAGCAGGGGAAAAACGGGAACGCCCGATCCCCGCCATCTCCATCGTCCACGTAGAAGGCGATCTCTTTTTTGGTGCCGCCGAACTCTTCCGTACCCAGATCCAAAAAACCTCCCTCGATCCGGATCTCAGCGTCATCATTTTACGACTGAAAAATGCCCGCCATCTCGACGCCACGAGCGTGGTAGCACTGGAGGAACTGGTGCAGTTTTTGCGGAAACTCGAACGGCATGTGATCATCAGCGGGGCGACAAAGGACGTCTACCGCGTCTTAAAGAATGCTGGTTCCGTCGAAGTCATCGGGAGAGACAACATTTTCCTCAACAATCCCCGGAATCCGAATCTCTCGACCCGCCATGCCCTGAAACGTGCGCAGGAGCTGCTTGGCACGAAGGAGGCCGATATACGGATCTTTTACGATCCGAATAAAGACCGAAAATAGACCCAACCCTCTTTACTCATCAATTCGACCCTGTCTGGTCTCCCCACTGCCATGAAATCCCTCTTCGCTCTCGTCCTCCTCCTCCCCTTCCTACTCCATGCCGAGGAGCCTCTGCACGTCGCCACCTTCGACGTCGACGCCACTCCTCCGCTGGGATATGCGATGGCCTACGATCCCGTCAAACGCATCGATGAACTCAGCTTGCGCTGCCGCGGCATCGTTCTCCTCGGAGCCGGAGAACCGGTCGTGCTCTGTGCGGTGGACTGGATCGGCATCGCCAATGAAGGACACGATGCCTTCCGCGCGGCCCTCGCAACCGCAGCGGGCACGACTACAGATCGTGTCGCAGTGCAGACTCTCCACCAACACGATGCACCGGGATGCGATTTCACGGCGGAGAAACTGATCAAAGAACTCGGCGTCGAGGGATACTCACGCTTTGACGGAACCTTCCACCGGCTTGTCATGCATCGCGCTGCCGACGCCATCACCCGGGCGATCCCGGCGGCGCAGCCTATCACTCACCTCGGTTACGGCGAGGCCGTCGTCGAAGGTGTCGCTTCGAATCGCCGCGTCGAACGCACCGAGGACGGAAAAGTCGGCCGCATGAGAGGCAGCTCCTGCCGCATCGCTGAACTGATCGCCCTACCCGAAGGCACGATCGATCCTGTCCTTTCTCTTCTCAGTTTTTGGAACAACGATGTTCCCGTCGCGATCATCAGTTCCTACGCTTGCCATCCCCAGAGCTACTATCGGCTTGGTATCCCCAGCCCAGATTTCCCTGGGATCGCACGTTTTATCCGGGGACAGGAGGTGAACGCGGCGCTTCATCTTCATTTCAACGGCGCCGGTGGCAATGTTGCTGCGGGAAAGTACAACGATGGCGCACAGGCTAACCGAATGATCCTCGCCAATCGCCTCGCTGACGGAATGCGGCAAGCCTATCAAAACACAAAAAAAGCACCCGTTTCCCCAGCGGACATTGGCTGGACATTTGAACCTGTCCGCCTTCCTGTTTCCCCGAATCTCGAAGAAGCGGATCTCATCCAAAAAATTAAGGAAAGCGCGGCAAAAGGATACGTCTCCTACGCCGACCAACTCGCCTGGGTCCACCGCTCGAACTCGGGACATCAAATCGAGATCGGTTGCCTGCGAGCAGGCAATGTGCGATTCCTCACCCTGCCAGGGGAACTGTTTGTCGAATACCAACTGGCCGCCAAGGCGATGCGTCCCGATCAGCATGTCATGATGGCTGCCTACGGCGATTACGGTCCCGCCTACATCGGCACCGCCGCGGCCTACCCGGAGGGAGGATATGAGACGGGTGCAAAAGCATCCAACGTCGCTCCCGAAGTCGAAGGCGTCTTAATGGGAGCGATGAAGAAACTATTGGCAGAAGACCCGCCAGAGCGATAGAATTGCCCGAGTTCCACAATGTCGATGTAATCCCGTGTTTCCGTTCGAGCCGACAAAGCTAGAGCCTTGTTCGTTGCCATATCAAACAGATGCAGCCGCCACCCCAGGACAGGATCCCGTTCGATCGGAAAATAACGTACCGCCGAATCTGCAGCCCAGTCGATCCGTACCGCATCGCTTCCCCTTCGAACTATGGCTTGCCGAAACGTCGTAGCCTTCTCCCAATTGTCTCGGACTACCACCGTGAATCCATGAGCCTCCAAAAGATCGCGATCCTGCTCGCTTGCGAGTTTGACGGCCTCAGCAGTTTCATGAAAAAAGTCAAAATCCTGACTAAATCGAGGAGAATCGTCGCCTGCATTAAGAACAATACCGCCAGCAACATGGCTCTCCTCGGAACGATTTAGAGAGACCACTGCCATGACCTCCCGCTGGTACGAAGTTAAAGGCATTTCCAAAGTTCTTGTGCAGCCCACCATGCCCGATGTCCTCCATATTCACGGAGATGTCGAATCAAGAGAACAATGGAACCCCGATCCTTGATGGTATATTCCGGATGCCAAAACCAGATACACTCCGGAAACTCCCCTGCGATAGCCCTCGCACGAACCAGCACCTCCTCGCTGACAGGCACAGGATTGACATGGTCAGCCCCTGGCTCCGCTGGAGGAACGATCTCGATTGTGGGGTTCCTGTTTTTCATTCTAAAACTCCAAGCGATTCTAAATTGTCAGGCTCGTATGGAGACGATAGTTCACTCGCGGTCAGGATTCAAGGTGTCTGATCGAACCTCGGCACCGCCGTAACTTCATCGAAATCGGGTCGGTGGACAATGACAAGCGAATGATCTCCAGCTCCTTCAGAACAATTCCCTTCTCCCTAAAGACGTAGTAGTACCCTTGCAGTTTTGTAATGGAGACCGCCGCAAAACCGTGCCATTAGTGATGAAGTTCCTAAGGTCAGTCAAGACTGGGAAACATCCCATCCAATGCCCCGAATCCCTACAATGTCTTTCGCTTTTGACCCACGGTTTCCGATCGCGGTTCTCGCTCTGGCGACCTGCCTTTCCCTCGCCCTTTCCCTCCCACTCTCTCTCGGAGCGGCGGACGAACATCCGGCACCGGTACTTACGACCATCGCAGAGACAGTGGAAGGAATCCCCGGCGTGCTCTCTCTGACTGGAACGGTCACCCCGAAACGACGGTCGAAACTTTCTTCCCGTGCCAGCGGTCTGATCATGGAAATGCGGGTCGATGCGGGAGCGATGGTGAAAAAAGGGGAGATTCTCATGAGTCTCGATACCCGCCTTTCGGAAATTACGCTGGAATTGATTCGTACGGAAATCACCCGCGGAGAGATCGAACTTGAGGAGGCAAAACGACAAGAAGCGGAAATTCAAAATCTTGTCAGTTCCGGCGGCATTTCAAAATCCGAAGCAGAAACTCGGAAGTCAGCGACGCGGATCAGTGCCTCGAAGTTAGAACAACTGATGGTTCGCGAGCAGGAACAGGTGGAAATGATCGCCCGCCATCAATTGATCGCCCCCTTCAGCGGAGTGATCAGCCAAAAGAACGCCGAAGAAGGAGAATGGGTGACTACGGGAACTCCTGTCGTAGAACTGGTGGAAGTGGAACAGCCCCGCTTTGACCTTCAGGTTCCCCAGGAGTTTCTTCCCCAAATTTCTGGCGTAGAAAATATCACGGTCGTGCTCGATGCCTACCCTGACAGACCAATCGAGGCAGAAATCCAAGTCCTCGTTCCGGTAAAAGATCGGGTCTCACGCACGTTCCTGGCACGTCTCCACCTGAAAGATAGGGAAAAATTAGCCGCCCCAGGGATGTCGGGACAAGCGAAAATCTCGTTCCGAGAGAACCGGAAAAAGACTGTCCAGATCCCCCGAGACGCCGTCATTCGTTTCCCTGACGGAACATCAAAAGTCTGGATTCTTTCACGATCCGGAGACAATTCGACAGTGACCTCTCGCTTCGTAAAAACCGGCAATTCTCTCGGTGAATATACCGAAATCCAAGAGGGACTCGATGGAGGCGAGGTAGTCATCCTGAAAGGGAACGAAGGCCTGCGTGAAGAGATGATCGTTTCGCCAAAGCAGCTCACCGCTCCGCCGGTTCAGCCATAACGACGCATGATTGAACAGATTTTGAACCGGGGAACTCTCGTCACGGTCATCGTGGCAATGGTCCTATTGCTCGGCGTGGTCGCGGCGAATCGCGTCCCGGTGCAAATGATCCCGGATCTCGATACGCGAGTGATTGCGATCGACACTCGGTGGCCGGGGGCAACCCCTCAGGATATCGAGAAAGAAATCCTCATTGAGCAGGAGGAGTATCTGAGGAGCGTTCCGAACCTCCAGCGTATCACTTCGCTCGCCTCCACCGGAAAGGCGGAAATCGAACTCGAATTCCCCTTCGGGACAGATCCCAACGGAGCGCTCCTCGAAGTAAATAATGCGCTAAGCCAGGTGCCATCGTATCCTGAAAATGTCGATGAACCCGTCCTGAGTTCCGAATCGTTTTCCTTCCACCCATTCATGACTTTTCGTGTCGTGACGCTTCCCGGAAACCCGAATCACCACGACATCAACATGCTGCGGGATTTCGTGGATGACAACGTCAGGCCCGTGATCGAGCGAGTCGCTGGCATCTCGCAGGTCCGTGTCAGCGGTGGCGCCCAGCGCCAGATTCGCATCCTCGTCGACTCCGCAAAACTGGCGGAACGGAAGATCACCCTGGATGACGTGCGCACGTCGATTCGCGCCCGGAACGTCGACACCTCGGCGGGTGATCTCGATGGCGGGAAACGACGCTACCTCCTCCGTACCGTCGGTCGTTTCAAAACGCTCGAAGAACTCGAGTCCCTCATCCTTTCCCGGCGGGGCGACGCAATCACCCGACTCGGCGATGTCGCTTCGGTGGAACTGACCCATGCGGAACTGCGTGCCCTCGCCTATTCCGACGGCGAAGCGAACATCCGCCTCAGCCTCGTTCGCCAGAGCGGGTCCAACGTCATCGATATTAAAGAGGCCGTCTTGCCGATCATCGACCAGATCAATCGAGACATCCTTCACCCCGAAGGTTTGCAGATCGATCTCAGCAACGACGATGTTCAGTATGTTGAAAACGCAGTCGCCAATGTAGTGCAGAATATTCTCCTCGGTGCCATCCTCGCTGCCCTGGTGATGTTTCTGTTCCTCCGCTCAGGCACCGCCACTCTTATCGGAATGTCAGGAATGCCCGTTTGCGTGGTCGCGGGATTTATTGGTCTCCTCCTCATGCACCGAACCGTCAATGTGATCTCCCTCGCCGGGATCGCCTTCGCCATTGGCATGACGATCGACAATACGATCGTCGTTCTGGAGAGCATCGAGATCGAACGGCGAAAAGGGAAGACAAGGTATGAAGCGGCACGTGACGGAGTAAAAAGCGTCTGGGCAGCGGTGCTCTCCGGAACGATGACCACCGTTCTCGTTTTTCTCCCGCTTCTGTTTGTCAAGGAAGAGGCCGGGCAACTATTTTCCGATATCGGGATTGCGATTTCCGCGTCCATCCTCGTCTCCATGCTCGTAGCGGTCACCATTATCCCCGTGGCGTATGCACATCTTCCAGAGCGTAAATCCACCGCAGAGTCAGCACCAACCCGCACCCCGCTCCTCCTCAGGCCGATTCACTGGATTCTCGGCAGCTCCTGGCGTCGGGTTTTTTGTCTTGTCTTCACTCTCGCCTTTACCACCGCCGCTCTCATCAAACTGACTCCCCCGGCGGAATACCTACCCGAGGGTGAAGAGGCAAAAGCATTCTCTACGATGATCGCTCCACCAGGCTACAGCCTTCAGGAAATGAACCGGATCGCCATCGAACTTCAAGAGGAATACTTACCGTCGCTCCGCGATGATCCGACGAACTTTGACAAAGGAATTTCCAAAATCCCCGCAGTCAGCCGGATGAGTTTCATCGTCGAACCCGAATCGATGCGGGTCATCACCGTGACAAAGGATCCCAAACACATTGAGACCTTCATGGAAATCCTAACAAAACGATTTCGAGAGTATCCCGGAATGCGGGCGTTTTCTTCACGAGGCTCCATCATCTCCAGCAATGATGGCGGGACGCGCGCTGTCGCCCTCGATATTGCGGGACCGGATCTGCCTGAAATCTACAAAACAGCACAGGAAGTCTACCGGCTCGCCGGTGAGCAGATCGAGAATTCCCAGATCAACTCGGCCCCCTCTTCCCTTACGCTCGGCCAGCCCCTCCTGGAAATTCATCCCAGATGGGAACGGCTCGAAGAACTCGGGTTTCAAACTCGGAGTTTTGGATTCGCCGCCGCCGCGCTCATTGATGGCGCGTTTGTTGATGAATTCTATTTGAATGACGACAAAGTCGACATTTTTCTCTTCAGCGAGCACGCCGATCAGCAGGAACTCTCCCGTCTCAAAAACCTTCCTGTTTACACACCACTGGGAACGGTCATGCCTCTCGGAGCACTTGCCGAAATCACGGAAACCGTAGACACGGCCGAGATCCGACGTGTCGACGGGAGCCGCACCGTGACCCTCTATATCATTCCGCCCCGCTCCGTTCCCCTGGAGACGGCGGTGAACACGATACGGGAAAAGATCGTCCAACCGCTTCGCACCGGAGGGAAGCTGCCCGTCGGGGTGACGATCGACCTCAGCGGAGCGAGTGATCAACTCGACGCGACCCGCACCTCGCTCGGTCAAAATATGTGGATTGCGCTCATGCTCTGCTACCTGCAACTGGTCGTGATCTACCGGCACTGGGGATACCCCTTTCTGATTCTCATCACAGTGCCCCTCGGCATCAGCGGAGGCGTCGTCGGTCTGTGGCTCCTCAATTATTTTGGAGCGATGCTCCCACTAATTGGCATCGCCCCCATTCGCCAGCCGTTTGACATGATCACAATGTTGGGATTCCTCATCCTTCTCGGCACCGCCGTGAATAATCCGATTCTGATTGTCGAACGGACTATCCAAAATTTCAAAGAACACGGTCTCTCCGCACTCGAGTCCGTCCGCGATGCGGTGGCCTCCCGCCTCCGCCCGATCCTGATGACGACCAGCACTACCCTGATGGGACTCGCCCCTCTCGTCTTTCTCCCCGGAGCAGGGAGCGAACTCTACCGAGGACTTGGCGTAATCGTCCTCTTCGGACTGGGATTCACCGCCGTGATCACCCTGACATTCCTCCCTTCGCTCCTGGTTATCGTGCTAAACCTCTTCCATCACTCTCGTGTTCGAGAAGACATCTCAATCAAGAACACGACGCCCCTCTGACTCCTCGAAAACATTTGCCGCCAGCCTGATCCGTGCGACGCGAGGGCTCCCAACGTTCGCACGCACGGTCCTCAACCACAGAATGGTACTGCGC
>JAGPCC010000401.1 GCA_018058245.1 Verrucomicrobiales bacterium | reverse complement strand
CGACAACGCTGTGGATGCGATGACCTCGATGATCGAGCCTATTATGATCGTTTTTCTTGCGGGCATTGTCGGAACGATCGTTATCGCGCTATTCATGCCCATGATCACCATCATCACAGAGATGAACAATCAAGCCGGTTGATCTGACTCCCGGACGGCAAAACGAAGAAAAATAGTGAGGGCAGGTTTTACATTGTATTGACGTAAACCCTGCTTCTTTGATAGAATCTCATCATGAATGTAGAAAAATGGAATTCTCGGGAGCGCGGTTTTAGCATGATCGAGCTGATGGTCGTGGTCGGAATCATGGTAGTGTTGGCCGGTCTCCTCATCGGTTCGCTTCCCGGTATCCAAAGTCGAATCAACCGGGGCAAGGTGGAAACGTTCATGGCGGAACTGGAGAGCGGGCTTTCCAAGTACCAGATTGACAACGGGATTTACCCCCAGAACGAACCCGATGGGGATCGCGACAAAGCCGGGATCAAAGGGGCCGCGATCCTTTACAAACATCTTTCCGGTGACTGGGATCTCGATGGGAAAGTCGACTTTACCACCAACGAAAAGGTGTATGTCACCAAACTCGATTACGACAGTAATAAGGAAGCCAAAGAAAAGCGGTCCGATGCCGTAGGGGGGGAGTATATGGTCATTGATTCCTACGGGAATCCATTCCGGTATCTTGCCCAACCACCAAACATCAAGCAGGATCAGCGGGAAACACGGAACCCGACCTACGATATCTGGTCGATCACGGATGCCGATCCCGATCGCACCGAAGAATCGGCTAAATACATCACAAACTGGCAGCAGTGATCCGTGTTGCCGTGGAGAACGGATTTACAATGGGTTTTTTCAGAATTTCAGAGTAATTTGGAATTCTGATGTCTCATGTCCGAAGGAGATCGTACTACCGCACCCGAAGGAATCGTTCTTCAGATTCAGGCCGCTCGTGACGAGCGCATCCCTTCCTGCTGGAGCCTCTCTTTGGGACGATTTGCGGAAGAGGGTGCTCTCTCGTGGATTGCCTTCTGTCATGCGGCGGACTCCTGCCAGCATGGTTACCTTGATTCCGTGAAGCAGCGGCGCGATCTATTCTCGCGTTTGAGCTGGCCGTTTCTCAGCGATTCCTTGCAATCACGAGGAGAATCGAATGAAACGCTCACGATCGTCTACCCTGCGATAGAAGGGGAGTCCTTGCTCTCGTATCTCGAGCGCGTTCCGGGTCTCGCGGAGGAGACCCGCTTCCAGCTTGCACTCGATTTACTCGCCTGCCTGAACTGTCTTGCTGCGGTCCCCCGACTACTCTCCAATGTCGAACTGGACGATTTTTTTGTGATCGCAAAGGACGGAGTGATGCTTACGCTCCGGTTTTGCCCGATTTTCAGTGTCATTCGGGAGGAGGAATCAAAGAGCGATTATCAAATCGCTGGAAAATGGCTCGAAATCCTCGCCCAGCTTCATCAATTTGGAAAGAGTGGTGGGCGCGCCGTTTTTCGAACGAGTCCCGTCTTGGGCGGAAAGGCGTTCAAGACTCTCTTTAAAGAATGGAAAAGCGGTAGGGACTGCCCCTTGCGGGATCGAGTCGCTGCCATGGTTCATGTTTTCACGAGCGAGCTTGGCAGGAACTCCGCCACACGGAAGCGCCGAGGCCGTCTTCTGGGAGAAGGTTCTCATCCCGAAGGTCCTCTCAGCGTTTTCCTGAACGAGAAACTCGTCCTGGCCCACCCCGAAAGCAGCATTCAGCCCAAAGCGGAACGAGATGCGGTGGTGTGGTTTTCCCCATTTCTCGCAAAGGTGAGCTCCGGTGCCGACAGCCTTGATCGTTTTGCTTATCTTTTTCCGGCAGATCATTGGTTCGATCATTCGGTGGTTGATTCGGTGAATCGCCGTTTGTCGCATCCATTTTTGAAATCTCACCACAACGGAATTCGAGTTCGATCCGTGTTTTGTGATGAAAATCTTACGGTTCTTGTTACCGATCCCTCTCTCGGCATTCCGCTTCCTGCTCTGCTGTCCCTGAATGGAGGGATTCCCGCCGGTGAGCTCCTTCTCCTTGCAGGGAAACTTCATCGGGCTCTCGCCCACTTCGATAGTGCCGACTTTTCGCTCGTAATCAATTCCCCCTGGCAGATCGAGATTCATCGGGAGACAGATGTAGCACCGGTCGATTGGACTCTTCTCGTCGGCATTCCTCTCTCACGCTGGCCACCCTGGGAGATCAAAATCCGCGTAGAGAGACCGCCCGAGACATTGTCCAATCGAGAGACGCAGCTTGCTTGGAATCACATCTACGACAGGCTTTCGCAAAAGTTCTTCCCAGCCCTTTGCAACTGGATCCTGGATTGGGAGCGTTTCGAAGTCGCGGCAGAGCAGGGCTCACTCGCTTCGTTACCTCTCAGCCCGGACGGACAATTGGAGGCTCTCTTCCTTGCGGCGGGGGAGCATCTCGAAAACGGAAACACAAAACATCGAGAGAAATTTCTCGACCTTATCACCGAAGGTCTTGCCGCCTGTCGGGCATAAACCGACACACCGCAAGCCTGTGTGGGCATTCTGGTGAAGGTACCGGGGTGTGGGACACTGCCGGGCGGTCATAATAAGCAAATGTCCTTTTCCCAGGGGTCGCGAAGGAAAATCACTAGCGCGAGGGCTACGGTTCGGTAGACTTTGCGAGGACGGTAAACCCGTCAGCCCGATTTTATATGGATTTTATTGATCTGAAGAGCCAGCAACGACGAATCCGCAACGAGATCGATCGACGCATTGCCACCGTCCTCGACCACGGGCAGTACATCATGGGGCCAGAGGTTGCCGAATTAGAAGGCCGACTTTGTGAATTTCTCGGTTGCAAACATACGCTCGGGGTCTCCTCGGGCACCGATTCCCTGATGATCGCGCTGATGGCTCTGGGAATCGGACCAGGTGACGAAGTGATCACGGTTCCGTACACCTGGATCTCCACGGCGGAAGTGATTGCTCTCGTCGGAGCAAAAACAGTTTTTGTGGATATCGAGCCGGATACCTGGAATATGGACCCGAACCTCCTGGAATTGGCCATCACAGAGAGAACCAGGGCAATTATGCCGGTCGGGATTTACGGGCAGACCAGCAATATGGTCGAAATCAACCGCATCGCCAAGGAAGCCGGAAATCTCCCGGTGATCGAAGATGCCGCCCAGAGTTTCGGGGCAACCCACCATGGCCGCCGTTCGGGTGCTCTTTCCCTAATCGGGAGCACGTCGTTTTTCCCGTCCAAACCACTCGGCGGATATGGCGACGGAGGTGCTCTCTTCACGGA
>JAGPCC010000400.1 GCA_018058245.1 Verrucomicrobiales bacterium | reverse complement strand
TGCTCGTGGCGACGAATCTCCGACCGGCGATTACTGCGGTCGGTCCACTCGCGGAACGCATGGGGCTGGATGGTCTCAGTCGTCAGGAGATCGGTGCTTATACGACGGTGCCGCTCATTCTTTTTGGTGCGGTCGGCTTGTGGGCGGGCTGGATCGGAAGCCGGATCGGGTTCGCTCGGGCTCTGGGCCTGGGTCTGGGAGTCCTCAGTGTGGGGTGTGTCCTGCGATCGGTCCACGGTCCGATGGAGGAGATCTGGCGATACTCGGGCACGATCCTGATCGGGGCGGGGATCGCGATCGGGAATGTGCTGCTTCCGGGGATCGTGAAGGGCCGCTACCCGAATCACGTGGGTCTGCTGACGAGTCTGTATGCCACGGCGCTGAATCTGGGGGCGGCGATGGGGATTGCGTTTGCGGTGCCGATGGCGGAGGCGCTGCCCGGCGGTTGGTCGATGTCTCTCGCGATGTGGGGTGGGATGGCTCTCGTCTCGCTGCTGATCTGGTCGCCGCAGATGCTGAAGCAGCCGGCCAAACATCATCGGGTCCATCCTCTCGGCGGGGTCTTGTCGCTGGCTTCAAAAAGGCGGGCATGGCAGGTCACTGCGCACATGGGCATGCAGTCGGTCGTTTTTTATTCGGCGGTGGCCTGGCTGCCTTCTTTGCTGCAATCGCGCGGCATCGAGGAAACGCGGGCAGCCCACTGGGTGGCGGCGATGCAGCTCTTCGGTTGTCTCGCGAGCATCATTATTCCCACGCTGGCGGGCCGTAGCCGTTCCCAGGGCTGGTGGTCGGCCGGGTGTGCTTTTACGAGTGCCTTCAGTCTCCTCGGGATCCTCTTTCTCCCGGAACCATGGCTCTGGGTGAGCCTGATCTTCCTCGGGTTCGGCCTGAATGCCTCTTTCGGGATCAGCCTGCTCTTAATCGCGATGCGGAGTCGGGATGCTGATACGTCGGCGAGTCTGTCCTCTCTCGCGCAAGCGGTCGGTTATCTCTTTGCGGCACCGGGGCCGTGGCTCTTCGGGTGGCTGAGCACGATCACGGGAGGGTGGACGCTGGTGTTTTGCCTGATCGCGGTGATCGCGGCGGCAGTCGGAATCGTCGGTCTTTTTGCGGGACGCCCGGGGGTGATCGGTCTCGATCCCTCTCCGGAGGCAGCGGCTGATCTCCCGATCTCCAGAGGGTAGTGGCGAGGGGCCTCTCTCTCTTGTTCGACTCTCTCTTGTTCGACTCTCTATTGCTCGACTCGGTGGGGCTCCGGTGGGGACACGGTTGCGTGATTGCACTCTTCTCCACTCCCTGTCACGATCTCTCCATGAGAATTCCTTTTGTTTCTTCCCGCTTCCTCCAAGCAGTCGTGTGCGTGTCGACGATCCTTTCTTTCTCCAGTCACTCCCGGGCGGAACCCAAAAAGGATCGCCATGTCATCCTCGTCAGTGTGGACGGACTGGCGCACTATTATTTTGATGATCCGAAGGCGCACATGCCGACGATCCGTGCGATGGCGGCGAAGGGTGCTCGCGCGAAACGCATGGAGGCGTCGTATCCGACGGTGACGTGGCCGAATCACACGAGTCTCGTGACGGGGGTCCACGCGGGGAGGCATGGAGTGATCGGTAATACGTATTATGATCGTGCGCAGAACAAGGTCATTCCTCTGATCCCCGATCCTCTTTTTGATAAAGCCGAGATCGTGATGTCGCCGACGATCTACGATGTCGTATACGGGGCGGGACTGACGACGGCCGGAGTGTGCTGGCCGGCGAGCCGGAACGCGGCGACGCTCAACTGGCAGCTGCCGGACGTCTTCGATCAGGTCATTTTCGAGGGGGCGAGCACGCCGTCGCTCTTGACCGAACTGAAGGAAAAGGGAATCCCCTACTGGAAACAGAACGAATGGTGCAAACTCGGCAACGCGGGGAAACCGCAGCGGGACTGGATGTACACCCGCATCGCCCAACATCTCATCGAGGCACATCAGCCGAATTTCTTAGCGCTTCACCTCGTTAGTGTGGATGCCCTTGAGCACGCCACGGGGCGGCAGTCGGAGGAGGCCTATTGGGCGGTGACGGATTCGGACCGCTGTATCCGGGAACTCGTCGACTCGGTCGAGGCAGCCGGACTGACGGACTCGACGACGTTTTTCATCACGGCGGATCATGGATTTATCACCTACACCAAAGAGATCGCCGCGAACAATGTGCTCCGCGAAGAAGGGCTGAGGGAAGGCCAGGGCCTGAAGCTGAAGCAGCAGGCCTTTGCCCTCACGCAGGGAGGCGGCTGCTTTATTTATATTCTCGACGAACCAAACCGTGAAGCGATCCTCAAGCAACTCGCCACGAGATTTCGCGGAGTGGAGGGGGTCGAGGTGGTGATCGAGCCGACTGACTTTGCGAAATTCGGGCACAAGCTTCCGTCGGAGAATCCTCACGAACCCGATCTGATGCTCTCGGCTGCGGACGGATATTCGTTTTCGGGAAAGGATGACGGAGCTGCGATCATCCTCCCGACGGACGGGCCGCGCGGATCACACGGGTATTCGCCGTTTCACGATCTCATGGGCGCGACCTTCGTTGCTGCCGGTGCTGGGATCAAAGCCGGGGTGGTGCTGGATGCGATGAGCAATACGGACGTGGCACCGACCATCGGCGCGGCCCTCGGTGTCCCCATGGAAAACACCGAAGGCAGAGTCCTGAGCGAAATCTTTTCGGAGTGAGGGGATCTTTTCTCCCTTTGCCTCCCAAATTCAGGTCTCTCACTGTGGCAACTTTCTCAGCTTCCGATCCAGAAAGAAGGGCGCAAACGGGAAAAACGCACAGAGGAAAACAAGGCAGCACCATTGGAAGGAGATTTTTTTCCTGACCAAGCCATCGAGGAGGGCGGCACATAGGCCCAAAAAGAAGACTCCGTGAATCGACCCGACGATTCGCACGGCGAGCGGCTCCCCGGCGAGGTATTTTAGAGGCATCGCTATCCCGAGAAGAACGAGGAAGGAGATCCCGTCAAGGAAGGACATCAGCCGGATGCGGTTGATGGGATGGGATTTCAGATCAGGAAACATCAATAGGAGAAGGGCACGGGCCTTCCGGGATAAAGGAATGCAGCAAAACGCCCGACTCATCGGGCTACTCGCCATCGCTCACTTGTCGGGCGCTGTCTTCTTCTCCAGCACTTTGTCGATGAGACCGTATTCGGCCGCGACTTCGGCGGGCATGTAGTTATCCCGGTCCGCGTCACGCTCGATTTCCTCGACGGTCTTACCGGTGTGGAAAGCAAGGATGCGATTGAGCCGCTTTTTCAAAGAATACATGAACT
>JAGPCC010000162.1 GCA_018058245.1 Verrucomicrobiales bacterium | reverse complement strand
CCGTCGCCTGGTTCGTGATGAACTGACCTTGGTCCCCTTTGGTCTTCCTCGAGGAGGGAAGTTCCCGCGCATGAGTTATCCCAAATCAATCGCTCTGGATTTCCTGACTTCAGCAGCCTGTTCCCTGAGTTGCTTTTTCTTCTTGTGCTCACCGACAAGGACGCCGCCGAGAACCCGGAGTTTCTCAAACCCGAGCAACATCAGGAAAACCGCGCCACCGAAGAGCAGAATCCCGGAGAATCCCAGAGAAACCCGTTCGTCATAAGCGGTCCAAACGAACTGGCCAACACAGAGAAACGCCACGAAGAGAAGGGTGGGTTTTCGACCGATCAAATCCACCATGAAGACCCCTAGCGGGGCGCCAAAGGCAACCACCGGTGCGGCCGCGAGCCAGTTTTCAAAAACGCCGGGTTGCACCCCGGTCGTGAGCGCCTTGGTCGAAATGCCGACGAGGGAGGCAAAAGCCATGATCGCCACCGACGTCGGAATCGCGATCTTGAGGTCGGCGCGACAGAGCAGCACCAGGACGGTGTAGATCACCATGTCCACCCCCACGCCGGTGACCGAGACAATGGTCGCGCCCGCACCCAGACCGACAGCGAGGCCCACCCGGAAGTCCCATTTCTCATCAAATTCAGTCATGCCTTCGTGACCGGCGATTTCCCCGATTCGGCGAAGATGGAGCAGACCGAATCCTCCCCAGATGGCCGCAAAGGTCAACTTGATCCACAGGGCCGGAACCAGGGGAGCCAACCAGATGATTCCCACCGGAGTGGCGAAAAGGACTCCCACCACAGCGCCTTTCAGCATTCCCCAGGCAAGAGGCTGGCGTCGGGCGAGAATGAAAATGGCCGCGCTGACCATGCCGATGGATTGAACTGCAAAACTGAAATCACGCCCCAGCTCAGCCGATTGTTTGAAAAGGAGTACCAAAATGGGAAAGCCCACCGTTCCTCCTCCCATCGGTGTCGAGCCCGCCGCGTAGCTTCCGATTGCCATCGCCAGGGCAATTCCCCAATGCTCGGACACTTCGTTCCAGCGCTGATGCCCGAAGACAAGCCAAGCCCAGGTGAGTAAAAACAAACACATCCAGAGGTACCAGATCCAGAGGTGGGTTTTGCGAGGTGGAAGTAGACTCATGATGACCGCGACACTACGGGGAAATTTCCTTAACTAAATTGCATAAAACACATGCAACCTATCGAATTTGGGCATCATTAGGCGGAGATGGATATTCGACAACTCACCTGTTTTCTCGCCGTCGCCGAAGAGTTGAGTTTTTCCCGGGCAGCGAAACGGATGCACCTTGCCCAGTCAGCCCTGAGCCGGACGATTCAGCAGTTGGAGGGGGAAGTGGGCGCACCGCTTTTTGACCGATCCAAGCGAGCCATCGGCCTGACGCCCTGCGGGGTGGTGCTCGCGCGTGACACCGAAATTTTGCTGGAAAGGATGGACGATATGATGAGGAGGGCCCGGCACGCGGCATCGGGAGGCACCGGGGAGTTGCGACTCGGTTACATCGGACCGCCCACCAGGTCTTTTCTCGGTGCTTTGTTGAGGAAATACCGGGAAGAAAACCCGGGCGTCATTGTCACCCTCGAAGAAAGAACCCCGGAGCGCGTTTGGGAAATGGTGGCCCGCGGAAAACTTTCCGTCGGACTGACCCGCCCCGTTCTTTCCCACGAAGCACTCGGATTGCCATCCCTCAAACTACTCGACGAACCGCTTTGTGCCGCCGTGCCAGCCCACCACTCCGCGATCGCAGCCGGGAAGATGGAGTGGAAAGATCTGTCGGATCAACCCCTCGTGGTTCTGGCGCGACGGGAGGGGGCTGGTTCTCATGATACGATCCTTGCCGCCTGTCGGGCGGCGGGATTCACTCCCCGTTTTGCCCACACTCCCAGTTTGATCGGAACCATTCTCCGCTACGTCGAATTCGGCGAGGGAATTGGGATCGTTCCTGCCACCGTCGAACCGGAGTCCTCAGAAGTGGTGCTGCTTCCTCTACTGCCTCGGAAGACGATTCCTCTCGTGATGGTCTGGTCCGGCGACGACCTCGATTCTCAGGTGACCGCATTTTGCGACCTCGTTCGTCGCTGGCTCGAAAGCGGCGGCCCCGACGAGACCGAATTCTCGCGGTGTCCGGGGGCAGACGACCTTTCTTGACGCCTTTCCCTGACCGGTAGCTCCGTCTCGTTCGCCTTCCGTCTCCTGAACAGCAGCACGGGATGAAGCCCCGGAAATTTCCTTCCCAAACCGGTCAGCGCCCCTAAATTGATCAGGCTTGAGCCTTGATCTTCTCATCACTTTGCCCCTGGAAACACCGCACCCTATGAAAACGATATTCACAGCCCTGACGGGATTCGCCTTCCTTCTGAACCCAGGATTTGCGGAGGACACGCCGCTCTGGGATCTCGCGAGTCATACGATTCCAGCGGAACTACAATCGGGCATCATCACGATGGCCGACGGCAAAGTCACCCTCACAGACGGGGCGGCCTTTGCGGTGCCGGCCACGGCCTTTCCCGACCAGAAGAATTTCACGGTCGAGGTGACTTTCGAAATCGCCGAGCTCATCGAGCAATCGCTTTTCACGGTGATGAGCAAGCAGAGCGGCGGCGATACGGACGACGGTTTTACTCTGGACATGAATTTTCGAAAGGAACCCTACTACGCTCGCCGCATTGGATCCTACGTGAACAATATCTTCATGACGTCGTCGGGCATCGGCGGACAACAGGAACCGAAGATCAACACGTCCTACACCTTCACCCTCGCGGTCCGCGACGGGTATGCCACGTTCTACCTCGACGAGAGCCCGTTCAAACAGTGCTTCATGGAAATGATCCCCAACGACGAGCCCATGTGGATCGGACGCAATCTCAAGGAGACGGATAAACCCATGCCCACCGTGATCACCGGGGTCAAAGTCTATGGGCCGTCCTTCCACTATGTTTCCCCGAAAGAGACCAAAAGTGACAACCCTCGCGGTGCCGTCGCGGGGAAAGGCTGGGCTCTGGACGTTCCGAAGATCGAACACGAAGATTGGCCCAAGATTTTGATTTACGGAGATTCCATTTCCATGGGATACCGGGGATCATTCATTCCTGAAATGCTGAAAGAGCAGGTCTATGTTTTTCACTGCGTTCATTTCGTCGGGGGTGATGTGCCGAAAGAGGCGCTGACGGAGATGGCAGGCCGCTACAAGTTCGATGTGATCGTGTTCAACAATGGCCTGCACTCTCTGAGCTGGAGTCCCGACAAGGTTCCCGATCAGCTGGTTCACGACCGGATGCGCGACCTGGCGCAATGCTTTAAGACCGGCGCGCCTCAGGCGAAACTTTTTTATCTCACGACCACCCCGCACACAGCTCCCAAGCCCGACAAAGACAAACCGGTGGATAAACTCGGCGACAAGAATGATGTGGTGATCCGGCTCAACACCATTTCCTGGCAGGTCATGCAGGAAGAAGGGATTGCAATCATCGATGTCTATCCGATTCTGGGGAAGAAGCTCGAGCTGGCGAGCGGGGATGGGTATCATTGGAGTTCACCTGCCTACGAAATCATCACCCGTGAAATTTCTGCAAAGGTATTGCCGGTGCTGAAGAAGTAGAAACAATTCCCCGAAACCGAATGAAAAGACGTCATTTTATCAGGAACAGTGGTGCCATCCTGGCAGGCTCCGCCACGTTCGGACTATCGCAGGATTCGAATCGAGCGGCGATCATTTATCGGCATCCTGAAGTCTCCAATTTGACGGACATCCCGCTCGCCGAAGGGAAACGATTGCCCTTTGGTTGGAATGCCTTTGCCGTGCCTTTGCCCGGTGCCAGTCAGAACCCGGTTTTGAAATGGGCCGACCTCCCCTCGACTGGCACGGGCCGGTTGCGTGTTACGATTGCGGTCGATCTGAGAGAGGAAATCGCGATCGATGTTCGCTTGGCAAAATCCGGAAAGAGTATCGGGACACTGGAAATTCGATTTGCTCCGGTTTTGGAGCCTTTTGAAATCATCCTGACCGACGAACAAACTCACGAGGTGGCTGAACAGGGGATTTTCCTGGTCATGACCAAAGGAACGAATCCTGTCTGGTTCTTCCAGGTCGATCCCGATCGAAAAGATCATGCGGCGCTGCAACCGCATTTGTTGTTCTCGAATCAAGCGGGCTCTTTGTCCGAGTTCTATAACCGGATGGCTTCACCGGTCAGTCTGCAACCCTGGGGGTGGATGGAGGGATGTGTGATGGACGGTCTTTACGATCTGTTTCACGCCAAAGGTGAAGCCAGATTCGAGAAGGCGCTGCATAGTCATGTGGGTCACTTTTTTGATGAGAACGACCGTTTGATTTATGAAGACCCTAAAAGTCGGCCGAATGATGGTGTCGTCTCGGACATTGAATCCACGTTGCCGAATGCGATCATTGCGAAAATCCATCCTGATCATCCGGTCTTTGAGAAAGTGATCGCGTTCTGGATGAGCCATCAGGATGAAGCAGGATGCGTCAGAGATGGTGGAACGACATCCGCCGAGGGAAGTTACACGATTGCCTATCCCATGATGGTCATCGGGACTCAGCGGAAAGATGAATCGTTGATCGACCTATCATTAAAACAACTCAGGCTGCGTCGAGAGCGATTGATTCACAACGATGATTGCTGGTTGCGTTTTCACGGGGGTGAAAATCGCTCCTTCCAAAACTGGGCGCGGGGTGTTGCCTGGTATTCTCTGGGTCTCGTGAGAACCCTCAGCGAATATCAAGGCGATCAGGATGTGGCGGATTTGAAAACAGAAGTAGAGCGTTTCGCAAAATGGGTGAGCGGGCATCAAAAGGAGAACGGGCTGTGGAATTGTTTTCTCCATGAGGAGGTCGCGTCGGATACATCGGGCTCAGCCGGGATCGCCGCAGCTCTGGCTCTGGCGGTGAAAAACGGATTGCTGCCTGAAGAATATCTGAAAGCCTCCCAAAAGACCTTTCAAGGATTGAAAAATCACCTTACCCCGGATGGATTCCTCACGGGAGTGGCGCAAAGCAACCGGGGTGGTCAGTCCCTCCAGCAGAGTGACTATCGGGTCATCTCCCAAATGGGCATGGGATTGATGGCTCAACTGGCAGCTGCCTTTCCCTGATCAATCAAATCGCATCGCCCAAACATAATCCACATCAACACCTCAAACTAAATGCTCTCGAAAATTCATCCGTTTCTCTACCTATGTGCTCTGTTGTCGATGGCCACCCATCTTGATGCGGAGGAGACGATCCATGTATCGGAGTCGGTTCAAAATATCCTCAAGGCGCGCGATGCCATTCGCGAAGGAAGGAAGAGTGGGGAAATCCCAGCAGACTCTCCTGTCACCGTGGTGATCAAACCGGGTATATACCAGATCCATGAGTCTCTGGTATTCGGTGCCCTGGATGGAAGGGTGACCTATCGGGCAGAGAAACCGGGGACCGTGTCATTTCGAGGCGGCTCGACTCTAAGTTCTGAAAAATTCGCAAAGATCAGCGACCAAAAGATTCTCAAGCGCTTATCGGAAAGCGTGCACGACAAGGTCTTCGTTTACGATCTGGCTGAAATCGTTTCGAAGGAACTCCCGACCTATCCAAATTCATTCAAAGGGATGCCTCCGGCACCATGGCTCTATGCGGATGGAGAACTCATGACCTTGGCGAGGTGGCCGAATCTTGACGCTGACAACCAGGGTTGGGCTACTTTTTCCAAGGTGATCGACAATGGGTTGCCCGATCCAAAAGCGACCGACCCGGCCCTGCGCCAAGCCCACCCCGGCGCTTTTGTGTTCGATGATGATCGCCCGAAACGTTGGGACATCGATGCCGGAGCGTGGCTGCTTGGGTATTGGACTCACGACTGGTCGGATGAAGTGATCCGGATCGCCCAATACGATCCGCAGCAAAAAGTCATTCGCCTCGCCGCCCCCCACGGCTACGGGCTGAAAGGCGGAACTTGGGGTTCCAGCGAACGTCGTTTCTTTGCGCAGAACATTCTCGAAGAGCTCGACAGTCCCGGCGAGTGGTATCTCGACCGGGGCGAGAGAAAGCTCTATTTCTACCCAATCAAACCACTGTCGGAGAGTTCGGTGATTCTTGCCACTCAGTCAGCTCCATTGGTTCAGATCGAAAACACCCAAGGGATCACGCTGGAGGGGATCACGCTGGAGTATGCTCACGGAGATTGTCTCACCATCAAAAACAGCCACGAGATAGACATCGTCGGATGTCAGCTTTCCAATATCGCAGGCACCGGAATCAGCGCCAGTGGCGAAGGGATTACGATTCGATCCTGTGACCTGTTCAATCTTGGCCGGGGCGGGATCTCGATCACTGGTGGAGACCGGAAGACCTTGACCGCCTCCGGAAACCTGGTGACAAACAATCACATTCATCACTACGGAATTTTTCAGCGCACCTACGCGGCCGGGGTCGCGGTGAACGGATGTGGAACCACGGTGAGTCACCATTTAATTCATGACGCTCCGCACAATGCGATCAAATACAGCGGCAACGAGCATCTTTTCGAAAAGAATGAGATTCACCACGTGGTGATGGAAACCGGTGATTCCGGAGCCTTTTACACCGGTCGCGACTGGACCAGCCAGGGGAATATTTTGCGTCACAACTACATTCATCACCTGGGTGACTATGCGAGCGACAGCACCCATACCATGGGCATCTATCTCGATGATTGCGACAGCGGCGATACACTGGAGGGAAATATTCTCTACAAAGTGGGGCGCGCTTTTTTGATCGGAGGAGGGCGCGATAACCCGATCCGGAACAACCTGATCATCGACTGTCCGATAGGGATCCATGTCGATTCCCGGGGGATGAGCTGGACGCAGTGGAACGACCCGAAATCCGCTGGTTGGAATCTTGAGGAAAAGGCGGAGAAACTGAATTACCAAAGCCCTCCCTGGAGTGAAAAATATCCAAATCTGGCGAAGATCATGTCGGATTCGCCGCGAGAGCCGCTCTACACAACGATTGAATCTAACATTTTCATCAACTCCTCGAAAAGTGCCTACAGTTTTGATGGCAACACTACAAAACTTCTCCCGAATTTAAAAATGGAAAACAACCTCGTCCTCCAGAGCACGGCACTTTCAGGGGAAGAAAAAGCGAAGAAGCCGAAGGGATTTGAGTATCTGCAAACACCGGATGACCTCGGCTTTGTTGATTTTAAGAATGGGGATTTTATCATGAAAGATGATTCATTTCTGCTCTGGAAACGGCCCGGTTTTATGAAGATCCCTTTTGAAGAGATTGGTCTAAAAGTGGACGATGCCAGAAGATCCCTTCCAGCTCGTGCTGACGGCCTCTAAATTCCCGGTTCACGTGGAGCCTTTTCGGATCCTCTTTCCGCGGCGAGCCCTGTTCGCCGGGATCGGCGCAGGCAGTCTAATTACTGGTAAGTGGTGCGGCATCGAGGATTTGCAGATCTTGACAGGGATGGTCTCGTAACCGACCGGCTGTAGAAGATGACGAAACTCCCCCGGTTTGCGATTTGCCTTGCGCTTTGTATCTCTGCAGGAATTTCCGCGAAGGCGGCTGCATTTGGCGAGCCGCGGATCGTGGTGCCCGCGCCTGAGGTTGCCCGTTTTGCTCATCTATCCTGGCCAAAAATAGTTATCACTCCGGATGGAACGTTGGTGACTGCCTACATCAGCGGACGCGAACATGTGAATGGTGACGGATGTCCTGCGGTTTCTGTTTCGACCGACGGAGGGAAAACTTTCAGTAAGCCACAGGTGCTGCGCGAATTCGACGAGTCCAAGACCTATCAGCATGGTGCCAATCTCGCGATGGGCGTGGCTGAGGATGGTGCGGTCGTCCTCATGGTGATGGCTTTCACCAACGACGAACGCAACTCGATTTTTGGTTGGCGGTCCGAGGATTCGGGAAAAAGCTGGACGGCGATAGACACTTCGTCATTGGGGGAAAGCAAAACCGGTTCCGTGTTCGGGCACGTCTTTTCGGTACCGGGAAAAGGCCTCGCGGTCTGCGGTCATCTTCGGAAACCGAAGGGCGACGGGATCTGGATCGCCTATTCTCAGGATCAGGGGAAAAGCTGGGGCGAACCTCAAGCGATTACCGATAAGAAATATTTTGAGCCCACCTTTATCTATGCCGGGGAAAAACTGATCGGTCTGGTCCGGGAAAATTCCGCCTATGCCTATCATCAATACGTCAGCAGCGATTTCGGAAAGACCTGGGAGGCGACGGAAAAAGGTTTGCAGGGTGATCCTTCAGCCGTTCACCCCAGCCCGTTTTTGATCGAAGATCCCGACCATCCCGGCCAACTCTTTGCCCTGCAATCCGAGCGCGGCAAGAAGCATCAGATTCACCTCTGGAAAGCGAAAACCGCCGAACTGAAATGGGAACATGTCGGTCTGGTGGTGGATGTACCTACCGACAAAGATTTCAGCTATCCGTGGATGGTTCCCCTGGGAGACGGCAAATGGTTCCTCGTTTACTACTCCGGAGAAAAACACGGCCAGAATTCGATCTGGGGTATGGATCTGGTCCTTCCCTGATTGATTGCGGGGTTATTGGAATCAGTCGAAAATTCCCGGAAACTTCCCATTCGAGATCTGGAACTGCTCGCCACCGGATTAGCAGTGGCGGAACGGGACCAATCCGGTGGCACCCGCCGATTATCGGTACAAAATCGGATCGAATACCTTCGACCTCCAGATGAAACTCTATTTCACCGCAGCTTTCACGGGCACGACCTCATAGGAATGCTCGACGGGCTTCCGGCTTGCCAGCGCGGCCTCCCAGTGAACCTCTACCTGCTTCCGGAGCTCTTCGTAATTCGGCCATTTTTCGATATACCGCAGAGCCATGGCAGCGCTGTATTCCTTTTTGTCCTCGAAGTGATCGTAGTGCGCCTGCACTGCGGCCGGATCTTCCACATCAATTTTGTAGTAGGAGATCATCCAGCGCCGTGAATTCAAAAGGCTGGCAGCTTCGGCCTCTGCGCTTTTCCGTTGGGCGTTGTGTTTTGCCACCTGCTGGGCTTGTTGGAACTGAGGCGTGGTTTTGTTGAAGGCGAGATTGATTCCGCTCGCCAGTTCCTTGGCCGAATGTTGTCCGACTGCGGTGCCATCGATCCGAAGTTCATAGGTGCCATCAGCTAGACCAGCGACGGAGAGAAGCTCCTGGTTCAAGTCGGCTTCGATGGGCAGGAGCGCCAGCATCTCTTTTGCGGCGGGGTCGATCGGATAGGGCAGGGCTTTCGCCAGGACCTTGAACGAAACACCGCCGTCCTTACTTTGCATCGCAGTCACGTCCGCATTGATGCTTTCCGTTACTTGATCCGATGATGCTTCCACCGCCACTTTCGAAACGATGGCCGGTGCGCCCTGCGACTTCAGGAACAGCCACGTCATCATCAAAAAACCGGGTGCTCCCGGGTGGACACGATCCGGGCCGACGATGGTCCACTTCGGATCGTTCTTCTGCTGTTTCCCATTGAGTTCCGTCATGGGCTCGTGGAGATCCACGACCTTGGCCGAGTTTGCCGCGGCCAGTTTCCGCGCGATCTCTCCGCAGCGTGCCAAGCCATCGTTGCACCCGAAAAGGTTCGTCATCTCCATTTCGGCGGTCTGGTCGTAGGGTGTTGGCGTCAGGAAGAGCAGCTTCGGATCATTGGCCTCTTTTCGAATTCGGGCGACGACTTCCTCCATGCTCGCCTGAAAGCGTTCCAGCGCCGATTTCTGCGAGAGAATCTGCGCTTCGGTTGGATTGACCGTGTAGTTGCCACGACCGACATCGTTCATTCCGAACATGATCACGACAGAAGTCGGCTTGTGATCGATGACGTCCTCCTGAAGGCGAAGGAGTGATCCGTTGGCGGAGTCGCCCGAACGACCTGCATTTACAAATCGAACGGTCCGATCCGGGAAGCGAGTCAGGTAAAAATCAGAAAGGTTCGTTTGAAGGCTTCCACGAGCCGTGATGCTATCCCCGAGGAAGCAGACGGTTTCCCCATTCTGGAATAATTCGGCTCGAGCGTGAGATCCTAATGTCGAGAGGCCCACCAGACTGAGGGCAATGGCAAAAAGCGGTTTCATCATGATTTGTATCATATAGGAACGTACATTGCCCGTAAAATATTGGTTCGGGAATCGGGTGTGCCGGGAGGGTAGAACGGCGATTTACAGATCATCGTTCAGAGTCTGGTTGATCGAAAACCGTGCCGTCACCGGCTGGCTCAATCCTTATTTTTCAACTCCGCCAAGGCTTGAAGAATCGCCTCTGGCTCGGCCCGCTTTTTGTAGTTTGCGTCGAGAAAGGAGTAAGTGATTTTTCCGTCGGTGTTAATCACGTAAGTGGCTGCGAGGGGAAGTTCATCGGCGGCGGCGGACTCTCCGTTGAAAGTGTTGAGATCGAAAGCGGCTTTGTAGTAGCCGGCCACTTCGGGGGTGAGTTTGAAAATGAGATTGTATTTCTCAGCGACCTTTTGGTCTTGGTCGGAGAGAACTTGAAATTTGAGTTCATTCTTTTCCGTTGTGCTGAGCGCGCGATCGGGAAGTTCGGGAGAGACCGCGATGAGGGTGGCACCGAGTTTCTCGATCTCAGGAAGTACAGCCTGATAGGCTGCGAGCTGAAGATTGCAATACGGACACCAGCCGCCGCGATACCAGGTCAGAACCACAGGGCCTTTTTTCAGCTCTTCGGACAGCGTGATCGATTTCCCCGTCGCGTTCGGAAGGGTGAAATCCGGCGCGTGATCACCTTTCTTCGTGGCTCGATCTACGACACCGGATGCGGCGACAGCTTCGATTCCATCGGCGTAGGCTTTCTTTTTGGCGGGATCGGCCTTGGTCCCTGATTGAGCAGATCGCGCTTCGATCTGCTCCTGAAGCGACGGCGTCTTCGCCCCATCCTGGGCAGATCCCGTGTTACTGATCAGAATCAGGCCTGCGGCGGCAGCGTAGAAAAGTGCGGTCGTTGTTTGCATGGTGTTTAGGACGATGTGTTTCCAGGAAGCTTTCATCGTTTCGGGAAACTCCGGTATTTAGCAACGGGCCTATTTATGTTTGCTTGCCGAACTTCACTAGTAAAAGTTGCTTTTGTTTAGGCCATGATCTCTTTCACTGCGTTCCCCTTCACATCCGTGAGTCGAAAGTCACGACCGGCATAGTTGTAGGTCAGCTTCTCGTGATCGAGGCCGAGGAGGTGCAGGATCGTGGCGTGGAGGTCGTGGACGTGGACTTTGTCTTCGACGGCTTCGTAGCCGTACTCATCGGTGAGGCCGTGGGAGAAGCCGCCCTTCACGCCGCCGCCGGCCATCCACATCGTGAAGGCTTTGTTGTTGTGGTCGCGTCCGCCGTCGCTCGGAATCCAATTCGCGCTGGTCGCGTCCGACGGAGAGGAGCGAGTTCAAGAGTTTGACGCGTCTGCACTCATGCATCGCTCCTCCGAGGGCGGATTTGGGGAATCAAGCGGTGAGGAGGTGAAGATCGAGACCGGCGGGTTTGAAGCGGCGGAAGTCGGCATCCAAGGTGGCAAAAGGGAGACCGGCGCGGATGGCGAAGGCGGCGAGGTAGGCGTCCATCCAGACCTTGGGGG
>JAGPCC010000399.1 GCA_018058245.1 Verrucomicrobiales bacterium | reverse complement strand
GAGATACTCATCGCCAGTAGTGTGATGGCAGAGGGAGTGGACCTGCACCGATACTGCCGCCACGTCATCCACCACGATCTTTCCTGGAACCCCAGCACTCTCGAACAGCGCACGGGACGCGTGGACCGCATCGGCGCCAAGGTGGAGCAATGCGGAGAACCCATTCGCGTCTACCTACCCTACCTCGCGGAGACGCAGGATGAAAAAATGTATCGTGTCGTCATGGACCGGGAACGCTGGTTCAGCGTTGTCATGGGCGAGCAATACAAAATGGACACCCGCACCACCGAAAAACTCGCCGAGCGCGTGCCCGTGCCAGAGGCGCTGGCACAGGCACTGACTTTTCAACTGGATTTGCCCAGTCTGACATTCCCATCGCAAGGATGAACCTGCTTGCACTGCCTCCCTACCTGATCGAAATCGATCGGAGCAAAGAGGGGAGGTCGAAGGGATCTCACGCATACTCGGCACTCGCGTTCTGACAAGAGTTCTGCCAGAGTGTAGCGAGATGGTTCGCGTCCGTTTTTTGGTGATTCATTTTGGACTCCTTTCGGTCATCGGAATGAGCGGAAGAGCCGTCGACTTTCAAAAGGACGTTTTTCCCCTCCTCGCGGAGCGCTGCCTCGATTGTCATGATACCGCAACGCGGAAGGGGGGAATCGGACTGGAGTCCTTTTACCATGCCCACCGCCCCACGGATGCGGGGGAGGCGATTGTTGTCCCCGGTGATCTACAAAAATCGGTCATCCTTCGGGTCATCACGGCGACCGACCCAAAAAAGCGTATGCCGTCGAAGGGAGATCCGCTTTCTCCTGCGGAGATTGAAATGCTGAGTCTATGGATCAAAGAAGGGGCGAACTGGCCGGATGATGGATGGCGTCCCCCGGTTCACTGGTCCTACCTCGCCCCGGTGAAGGCAGCCCTTCCCGTCTCGGGCGATGACCTGCTCGCCGGAAGACAGGGAAATGAGATCGACTCTTTCATTGCCGGAAAACTTTTCGAGCACGAAATGACATTGAACCCGGAGAGTGAACCTGCCCGACTCCTCCGGCGGGTCTACCTCGACGCCACCGGCTTGCCTCCTACGATAGAGCAGAGCAATGCCTATCTCGCGGATCCCTCGTTCGAGCACTACACCGCGATTGTCGATCAACTCCTTGCTTCCCCTTCTTATGGAGAGCGGTGGGCGGTACCCTGGCTTGATCTGGCGCGATATGCCGATTCCGAGGGATATCAGCGGGATTCCCCGCGCAGCATGTGGCCGTGGCGGGATTGGGTCATCGAAGCAATGAATACTGACATGCCGTTTGATCAGTTTTCGATTGAGCAGCTCGCCGGGGACCTCCTCCCGAACGCAACCGAGTCTCAGAAAATCGCGACCGCTTTTCACCGGAATTCTCCCCTCAATTTGGAAGCTGGGACCGATCCCGCCGAAGATCACTACAAACAGATCGTCGATCGGGTGAACACGACGGGAACGATCTGGCTGGGAAGCTCCCTCGCGTGCGCACAATGTCACAACCACAAGTACGATCCGATTTCGGCCAAAGAATACTACGAACTTTTTGCCTTCTTCAACAACACCCCAATGGAGTCCAAACAGGAAGGTATGGAGATGGGCATGTCTTCGATGGCTTCGATCGGCCCGACTCTGGAAGTAAAGCGTAGCGACAAAGACATCGACGCAGAACTCCGGGCCGAGTTCGAATTTGAGGAAGTTCTTTCTGGCATTCGTCGGATCCTACTCACGGAAGTTGGGAAACTACTTCAGAAAGATCCGAAAAGTCAGGAGAAACTTCCCGAGGAGGTACAGCGGATTTTGAATCAAGAGAGCGAGATGAGTCTGAATCAGTGCAAGACCCTATCCACCAAATTTCCGATCAAGTCTGCGGGTATGACTCAACGGTTCGAAGAAGCGGGGATCATGGAAAGCCGTCTCATCGAACAACGCAAAAAGAGCGTTCGAGTGCTGGAGGAAATGGCCGAAGCCCGGCCGACCACCGTTGCGAAGCGGGGGGATTTCCTGGCAGAGGGCGAACAAGTCAGCCCGGCGACCCCGGCGGCCCTTCACTCCTTTCCCGAAGGAGCGCCGAGGAATCGACTCGGTCTCGCAAAGTGGCTCGTCGATCCCGCGAACCCTCTTGTCGCACGGGCTTTCATCAATCGCTTGTGGATGGAAATCTTCGGCCAGGGATTGGTAACAACACCGGAAGATTTCGGAATCCAAGGGGAAAAGCCCAGTCATCCCGAACTCCTCGATTGGCTCGCGGTCTCGTTCATGGAAAACGATCACTGGTCGATGAAACTCGCGCTCCGTCGCATTCTCCTCTCGGCTACCTATCGCCAGTCTACCTCCGTTCATCCCGCATTCGCCGAGATCGATCCGCGAAATCAACTTTTATGGAGACACCCTGGACATCGTCTCAGCGCCGAGATGATCCGGGACCAAGCCCTGGCAATCAGCGGATTGCTTTCGACCGAACTCTACGGAGTGAATGTGCGACCGTTTCAACCGGATGGCTTTTGGCGGAGATCGGCAGGTGCTTCGGAGACGGTCTATCTTCCCTCCAAAGGCGACGATGCCTATCGCCGTGGAGTCTACACCCTATGGCGACGGAACGCCCACTACCCGAGTTTTGCCAACTTTGACGCTCCGGACCGGTCCGCCTGTGTCGTGAAACGTGATCTTTCCAATACTCCGCTCCAGGCACTCACGCTTCTCAATGATCCGGTCTACGTGGAGATCGCGGCAGCCTTCGGAAGACGAATTTCCACGCATGGAGGGGGCACCGTTTCCGAACGCATTATCTGGGCCTTCCGCACCGCTCTTACCCGCTCTCCCCGGGAGCCGGAGGTGGCGTTGCTACTGTCTGCCTTTGAGACTGTCCTGACTAGAACGGGTTCCGAGGAAAAAGCCTATCGGGAACTAGCGACTATTCTCCTAAACCTTCACGAAACGATCTGCAGGTCGTGAGAGCCTTTTTAGCAAGTCGCTGATTTGCTGTTTTGCCTTTTTAACAATGGATCCGCACACAACACTCAACCGCCGCCGGTTCCTTTCCCTCTCTGGGGCCGGGATCGGATCGCTTGCCTTGGACTCTCTCCTCACGAGCGACGCAGCGGAAGGAATTCCCTCCGCTTTTCAGACCGTCGCCCCGAAGGCAAAAAGGGTGATTTTTTTCCACATGACGGGTGCTCCCTCGCAGTTGGACCTTTTTGATGACAAGCCGGTTCTCCGAAAATATGATCGACAGGCCGCACCGGAGGAGTTGTTCAAAGGAAAGCGTTTTTCCTTTCTCCGGGGACATCCGAAGTTGCTCGGCTCTCCCTACCA
>JAGPCC010000398.1 GCA_018058245.1 Verrucomicrobiales bacterium | reverse complement strand
GTTTCGCCCGGCGCATGTTCAGTGATCGAGGTGAGGACTTCTTTTCCATACTTTTCGATGCGGGCCTCACCCACTCCCGATATGGCTTTCAAATCAGCGACAGTTCTGGCGGGTTTCTTCGTCATTTCGGCAAGCTGCTCGTTGGTGAAGACGGCGAAGACGGGAACGCCTTCGCGATCCGCGATCTGCTTGCGAAGATCCCGAAGTTTCACGTAGAGGCTGAACTGCGTTTCGGTCAGAACTTCCTTGTAGTCGATTTTGGTGGTGTTGCCACCTCTCGTGACTGCTTGACCTGTTTCGCCATACTGGATGCAGAAAGCCCAGAACGAACCATCCCCCGCGCTGACCCACTCGCGTTGCACGGCGAGGACGGAGTGCGAACGCAGGAAGCGATTCAATTCATCGACCGCACCCGCCTCGGGTGCGCTCGGGACTCTGAAGAATGCGTAGGCCATTTGTAAAAAATTTCCGGAGCCGCTTCGCGGCATTGGTTTGGTTCGCTTCACTCACTTCATATCAAGTCCATTCCTCCGCTCGTTCAGTCACCCTCTCCGCTCCGCTACGAGGCTCCTTCCTCGCCGTCGTCAAGGACGGCTCCCGAAGGGCTACCGCCCTTCTGGAACTGCGGCGAGGCGGAAGCCCAGGATGCCGTGCCGGTCCCCCGGCGAGTCCCTGATGCGGAGCGCAGACCGGCAGATCGCGGCGCCGTTGAACCAACTGCCGCCGCGTATCACGCGGGGCGAACCAGTCGTCGCACCTTTGGGGTTCGTCGCAGATCCACTCGCATAGTCGCCATAATAGTCCGAGCACCATTCCCACACATTCCCGTGCATGTCGTAGAGACCCCAGTCATTCGGTTTCTTCGTACCCACGGGATTTGTTTTGCTCCCGCTATTTTCGGAATACCAAGCGATCTCATCAAGGTCCCCCGCGAACTTTGTCTCCGTCCCCGCCCGACACGCATACTCCCATTGCGCTTCGGTCGGCAGGGCCCATTTCCAGCCCGAGGGCAGGGCATTTTGGCTGTTCATTTTCGTGAGATACTCCTGCGCATCTTCCCAATTCACAAAATACATCGGGTGGTTCGCTCCCTCGCCAGTTACATCTCCGTACGAATCTCCCTTGGCCTTTTGCCGATTTACATCCGTGCCCATCATTGCCTCCCACTTCCCTTGTGTGCATTCCGTTTTCGCCATCCAGAATCCCTTCGTCAGGGTCACGCGGTGCTGCGTTTCGTCATCGCTGCGATCCTCCTCGTCCGACCGACTCCCCATCAAAAAGTCTCCGGGCGGGCACCAGACCATCTCGATCCCTCCGAATTCGCGCACCTCGCCTGCACGGCTGCCCTCCATTCCCCGCGAGGCGGGGAAGGCGCCTGCAGTGGTCGGATCGGTCTTCACCATCGGAACGGGAGCCGGGGGAGCCGGTGTTGTCGTCGCCTCCCCCATCTTCGACCTCGCTTCCTCCAGCTCTTTCTGCAACTTCGCCATCTCCGCCACATTGCCATCCGCTGCCGCGAGCTTGGCGAGGGCGGCGTCCAGTTCCGCCTTCATCTTTGCCATCTCAGCGCTCGACACGGTCTCTTCCACTTTGACGGCGACGGGCACACCGCGCGACATCAGTGCCACGGTCGAGAAGGCATGGAGGCTTTGCCCCGTCCCGTCGAACTTGATCCAGGGTTTTTGTCGCCCCTTTACCTTCGTCGCCACTCCCGTAAAGACCGTCAGCATCGGCGATCCGGCGCTACTCCGCATTTCTCCTAGGAGCGCTTCCGCAAAGGGACTGTGATTTCCCGTCCCATCGGGCACCTGCTGCCCCGGCTCCCCTGAAAAGACGAGCATTGTCCCCTCGGGCAACTGGGCTTCTGTCACTTGAGCGAGGCCACCGGCTCCGCTCCGCGAACGAGCCCAACTGCGGGTGCGGGCGAAGGGATTGTCGCGGCAGCAGTCGAGCACTACGACTTTCAATCCCGGCACCTGCTTGCGCAATTCGCCGAGGACACTCTCAAGAGGTAGGGTCTCATCATCGAGGGCGAACCCCAAAGCAGCATCGAGCGCCTCGTTGGCGAGACTGTCATCGACCACTAATTCCGCATCGACCGGAGCGAGATAGTTTTTTCCAGCGACTTCAAACCCGTGTCCGGCATAATAAAACACCGCCGTCGACGCCTCACGGCCGGCGAGAGCGAAAGTCCGCAAAGCCACTCCCATCTGCTTTACGGTTCCGTCGATCACCTCGGTCACTTGGTAATCATCGGCGCGCAGCAGAGCCGAGACCTCGCGGGCGTCATTCGCCGGGTTCTCCAAAGTCGGGACATGGGTATAATTCCCATTGCCAATCACAAGCGCTACCCGGTCAGCAGACCAGCCAACGCATGGGAAGAAAAAGGCAGCGAGGAAAATTGAACGCAATTTCATAAGCTAGTAACAATCGTTTCGACAGAGGATACCAATTCGACCGCCACGAGTAAAACGTTTGTTGTGTAAGATCTATTCAAAACTACGCAGTCGCGCCATTTCAAAAAGAAAACACGAACCTCTCAACTGCTCCCGAACGCACTGCGCTTCTGAACCACGATTGCGAAGCCGAACTGTGGAACGACCTCAACACCTCAACACCTCAACACCTCAACACCTCAACACCTCAACACCTCAACACCTCAACACCTCAACACCTCAACACCTCAATCCCCCAAAACTCCGAAGATCACCGCCATGACATGGCAGATGCTCCCCGCCATGACAAAAAGGTGCCAGATGAAATGGGAGTAGCGCAGGCGCGGCATGAGGAAAAATATCACCCCGCTCGTATAACAGAGCCCCCCCGCAACGAGCCAGGCCATTCCGGTGGCATTGGTGGAAGCCACAAGCGGCTTGATCGCGATGCAGATCATCCAGCCCATCAGCACGTAGAGAACCGCACCAACTCGCTGAAAACGTGGCAGCAGGATGGTTTTCAAAACGACTCCACCGAGTGCGATCGCCCAGATCGCGGCGAAGAGTGACCAACCCCACGGACCACGCAGATTGACAAGCAGCCAGGGGGTATAACTGCCGGCAATGAGGACAAAAATCAGCGCATGATCGAGGATCTGAAAGATGCGTTTCCGTGGGTGGGACGTGACAAAATGATAGGCAGCCGAGGCTCCGTAAAGCAGGACAAGGCTCGCGCCAAAGACCGAAACACTAACAATATGCCAAACCGTCAACGGAATCGCCAGTATCACCATGTAGACAAGCGCGACGACACTCAGGATCGCAGCGAGACCGTGACTGATCGTATTGGCAACTTCCTCCCCGTGGCTCTCGCAAAGTTGACTCCGCTCTTTCATCGTTCTTACCGGTTTC
>JAGPCC010000161.1 GCA_018058245.1 Verrucomicrobiales bacterium | reverse complement strand
TCGACGTACAGCGCGAGCTGCGACCCGACCTCAAGATCGTCGTGATGTCCGCGACTCTGGAAACAGCGGCCTTAAAGAAATATCTTGGGGACGGTTCATCTCACCTTACCTCCGATGGTCGCACCTTCCCGGTTCAGATCCAATACGAGCCAGCCCGCGAGCGGCATCAGGGAGAACTCTGGGATCAGATTTGCCGGGTCATCAAAGACCAACTGAAATCAGGTGGCGTTCAGGGGCATATCCTCGTATTCCTACCGGGCCGCTACGAAATCCAGAAGACCGTGGCGGCGTTGAAACACGCCTCTTGGAGTAGCTGCTACGAGATTCATGAACTTTACGGAGAACTCTCTCCCGAAAAACAAGATGCCGCTGTCTCGAAAAGCGCCCGCCCCCGTATCGTCGTGGCGACCAATGTGGCTGAGACTTCAATCACAATAGACGGAGTAACCCTCGTCGTCGATTCTGGGCTCGAACGGCGATCCTCCTTCGATCATCGACGAGGCATCACGACCCTTTTGATTGAGAAAATCTCGCGCGCTTCGGCGGATCAGCGCGCAGGGCGAGCGGGTCGAACTGGACCGGGAACCGCCATCCGACTCTGGAGCGAACGCGATCATGAGACTCGGGCGGTGGCCACACCGGCCGAGATTCATCGCATGGATCTCGGCGAAGCCATCGTGATCCTCGGTTCCAGCGGAGTTCCCAATGTCCGCGAGTTCAACTGGTTCGAAAGCCCGGATCAGGGAGCCTTTGACGAGGCCCTCAGAAGACTTCGGATGCTGAATGCGCTCGACAAAGACGAATCTCTAACAAACGACGGACGACTCATGGGAATGCTGCCGGTTCCTCCCCGTTTCGGTCGTATCCTCCTGGAGGCCGCTCGCGAGGGATGCCCCCGATTCTTCGCCCTCCTGATCGCACTCACACAATCGAAGCCGCTTTTCCCGACACGGAAGAAACACTCCGATCATCTCATGCCTGTCGATTTTTCTCGAGCAGGTGACGTTTCCGACTTTCAGCCACTCCTCCGGGCTTGGAGCCAGATGCAACAAAATCAATTTCGTCGCGATCTCGGCGACCGACTCGGGATCCATGCGGGTGCGGCACGCGACATTTCTCGCATCGCCGACCAACTCGTCCGGATTTCCGCCAGATGGGGCGTCGACACCCACGAAATCGACGAACCAGAGCCCGACACCTTGGGGAAAATTCTTCTCAGTGGATTTCCCGACCGTGTCGCTCTGCGTCACAATGCCTCTACTCTCTCCTGTGCCGTCATCGGTGGCCGCCGCGGCCAACTGGAACGTGAGAGCGTCGCAGCGTCAAAGGATGCACGTCTCTTTCTTGTCGGCGAAATGATCGAAATCGAGGGTAAAGATCTCTCCGTAAAGCTGGATCTCTGCACTCTTATCCGCGAAGAATGGCTAAGAGAACGTTTTCCACAGGATTTTGTAGAGCGCGATGGAGCGGTCTATGATGAAACAAATCGAAAAGTCGAGGCTCGCCGCGAAAAGTGCTTCGGGGACCTAGTCCTCGAAACCAAACCGAGCGGAACGATACCTGACGGAGAGGCCGCATCGATTCTCGCCACGAAAGTCCTCTCCGGCGAACTGAATCTCAAAGCATGGGACGACAAGGTGGACTCCTATTTTGCCCGGATCAATCTCGTCGCGAGCGAGTGCCCAGAGTATGAGATCGTTCCAGTCGACGAGGATGCCAAACAGTTGTTGCTGGAGCAAATCTGTGCTGGCGCAGTGAGTTATAAACAAATCAAAGACCGCCCCGTCTGGCCCGTCTTGAAAGAATGGCTTCCTCCGCATCAAGTCGGCGCTCTGGAATTCCTCGCACCCGAAACACTGACTCTTTCCACCGGGAAAAGCTCCCGCATCCTCTACCGATCAGGAGAAAAGCCAAGAATCTCGGTTCTCATTCAGCATCTTTTTGGGCTGAAGGACTCCCCTGTCATCTGTCAGGGCAAAGTTCCGGTAGTGATCGAAATCCTCGCTCCAAACCACCGCCCGGTTCAGGTCACTGAAAGTCTCGCCGGATTCTGGACCGGGAGCTATCCAGCCGTCCGAGCGCAATTGCGTGGTCGATACCCAAAACACGATTGGCCGGAGTTTGAGTAATTCCTCTTCCCGCTAGAGTTCACTGCTCGCTGTGAAAGGATGTGTAAAAAATTATTTTCATTTTCAATTCATTTTATAAAAATGAAAATAATTTATAGTTCGTGGCACCGATTCTGTTCTCCGTTTGCACGGCCCGACAAGCCTGACGGCGATGGCCAATGGTAGAGTAAAAAAATGAGACCTCCGAAGCAGCCCACGAGACCGGCAGAAAATTCAATCAAGGCCCCCGACTTTGGGGAACGTCAGAAAACTTCGGCTAGGAAGGACAAGCCAGTACCCGAAAGAGCTACGGAGTAAAGGGAAATAAGTGTTTACAAATTGTCAAGGTTTCCTAACTATTGCTTTCGGGATTGCTTCCCTGGACCTGTTTCCCGGATTGTCGGTGGATAGGTCACTCGTCAACCTTCCACCCAGCACTGCGTCATGAACCCCTCTAATTCGTCCTCTCCCATTCGTCGTCCTTTTCATCCGATTAAGCACTTCTTCTTCTGGCTCTCCGGTGCCGGGGCAGACACGCTCGAACAGTGTCCCGGGTGGGAACAACGAAAGTATGTTGCCTTCGGTGCCACCGTCTTGGTTCCAACCGTTTTTGCCTTCATTGCCTGTGGGTATGCCCTCTCTACACTCACGGACAATTGGAACGTGATCATTCCCGTTGCGACTGCCTGGGGTTTGATCATCATGACGATAGACCGCGCGCTGCTCTCGATCTATCGCTCCTATCAGAAGTTCCATCGCAAGGTGAGTCAGTTCTTTCTCCGCATCGTCGTGGCCGCGCTAATGGGAGTGACGATTTCTCACCCGCTCACTCTCCTGCTATTTAATGATACTATCACCAGTGTCGTGGAAGCGGAGCGACAAGCGGAAATCGAAACCGTGCGCGTCGCTGCAAACGAGAACAAGGGCACGGTGGAGGCAAAGATCGCCACATTGGAAACACAAATTGCAGAACAGCGCACCAACTTTGAAAAGACCTTCTCTGCCGAATTCCTCGTGGAGGACACCTCCGCTGGGCTGCAAGACCCGCTCGCAGATCTCGACGATGAGCTGCGCGCCCAAATGGCGACTCGCATCGCCGCTGATACGGCAGCCTATACGAAGAAAATCGAAGTCATCGACAGCGAGTTTACGGAATTGCAGACCGGCTACGCAGCACTTCAGGCAGACCTAGACACGTGGCAGAAAGACTTTGAGCGCGAAGTGAACGGCCAGCGCAGCGGCATCGTCGGCCTCGGCCCTCGCGCAAAAAGCATCCGTGATGACCAGCTCGCTTGGCGTCGTGATGAAGCAAAACGCATGGGCGAAATGCTCGCTTACCTGACTGGCCAGCGCAATGAATTCGCGGCGATCGTGAAGCAAACAGAAGAGGGTATCAAGAGCGAATTCGTTGGATTGGCCTCCGCTAAGGCGGCGCGCCTCAAAGTGGAGCGTGACCGTGTCTCCGATCTGAAGCGCCAAGTGCAACAGTCTCAGGCGGACCAATTTGTCGATCAGCAAAATACGATACGGTCTACCATCACCGCCCAGATCGATACTCGACTCGCTGAGCTCACTCGGCTCCAGGGGGAAATCGCTGCAATCGGCCAGCAGGAGCAGGAACGGATCGCCGGGATCGCCGCCGAACCACGCCGTGACATACTTACGCAGACACTCGCCCTCCACAGTCTCTTTGACCAGGGTTCCGAAGGCGGACAGTTTGCCTTGATCGCCTACTTCGTTCTGGCAGGTCTCTTCATGCTCATTGATACAATCCCTCTGGTTGTAAAATTCTTTGCTCAGCCCGGGCCCTATGATTCCCTCGTCGACTGCGAAGAAGTCCGCTTCGCTCGCGAGCGCACCGCGTGGTTGAAGAGCTACCACAAATACATGGACGACCTTTCTGATGGTCGCCTCCTCCATCTCACTCAAAACAAGCCGCTTGAAAAAGCCGTCATTGAGGGGATCGACAGCTCTCGTGCCGCGAAGGCATTTGTCGAGAATCTGATCGACCTGGAGGTTGCCTTTGAAGAACGCATCGAACAGGAGAAATCCCGTATCACCGACGAAAAGAATGTCCGCGCAGAAAATCGCTCCAAGCGTTTGGAGCAGTTCGCTGAGACTTTTTACGAAGACCTCAATCACCGAATGGAGTCCTTCTTTGACCGTGATGCGGCGAGGGCGGCAGCAAGACGAGTGGCCTGAAGATGCTTCGGGGAGGGGCTGCACAGCCCCTCTACATTCCCAACCCCGTTTGTGGAGTGGTGAACGCTCCTTCATTGACCCGGATCTGGGGTATGGCTCCCGAGTGAAGGAGGATCTCGATCACATCAAAACGAAAGAGGATTTCGGGATGATTCAATTCGCGTAACCAGGCATTTGCTCCTCGTATGATGAGCTTCTGTTTCTCGCGGTCGACGGCGCGGGCAGGCCCTCCAAACTCACCCTGAGATCTGGTTTTCACCTCGCCAAAGACAAGAATATCCTTGTCTCGATAGACAATGTCCACCTCACCACCTTCCTCCGGCCGGAAATTTCGGTAGAGCACTTTTCTCCCAGTTCGTCGCAATTCCTTCGCGGCAAGACGTTCTCCCGTCCCCCCGATCAAGGCATTCCATTCGCCCCGAGTCATGCCCTCGCGATCCGGAAAGAGCGGGACAGTGTGGAGTTCTGGATCGAACCAACGATACCAAAGCTGGTAGAGAGTTTTCACTTCATCGCTGGGTCGAGTAATCGTGCCACCGGTGCAAAACTGCGGCGATGGATCGGCGTAGGGCCGTATTTTTCGAGCGCCGCGAGATGCCGCACGGTTCCATATCCTTTGTGCTGCTCAAATCCGTATTCGGGATACTGATCCGCGTACTCGAGCATTCGTCGATCCCGCTCCACTTTGGCGATGATACTTGCCGCAGCAATGGACAAGCTCAAAGAATCTCCCTTCACGAGGGCGCGGTGTTCTCCAGGGAATCCACGGACGGGTCGCCCATCGATGAGGGCGATGTCGGCCTGCACCGTGAGCGCATCCCAGGCTCGCCCCATCGCCCGCCAGGTTGCCTGGAGAATATTGATTTCATCGATTTCTTCCGCATTGACCAGCGCAGAAGCGGTGAATATGCGTTCGTTTTCGAAAATCTCTCGATACAACGCTTCGCGCCGCTTTTCGCTCAGCTGTTTCGAGTCATTGAGAATTGCATGACAAAAATCGTCCGGCAGCACCACGGCACCCGCAGTGACCGGGCCAGCTAGAGGCCCTCGCCCCGCTTCATCAATTCCCGCGATGATTCGAAATCCCTCGCTCCGAAGCATCTGTTCGTGACTCAAGTCAGGCATCCTGCAATCGCTACGCGCGGTTGATGAAATCGATCATTTGGCGGAAGCGCCCCGATTTCCCTTTTTTCTTGGCGAAGAGAAGCCGCGGGAGATCCTTCAAATGCGGTTCGTCCCTCTCTTCGGGAAGAGCATCACTCGTGTGGAAGGCCCCTTCCTCGATCAGATCCAGAAACTCGGCGTTCAGCTTCCCGAGCAGTTCGGGAGTGATCGCATGGTGCAAGCGCATCACCAGCTTCTTGCCGACGTAGCGATAGCTGTGAAAATTCCGATAAAACCCCGTGATTTCCTCAACCGCTTCGTCCAGATCGTCCGTCACCGAAAACAGGAAAAAATCATCTTCTGAGATCAGCCCGAGCCGGAAAAGATGGTCTTTGACGAAACGGTACCAAGTTTTCCAATAGGTGCCTCCCTTCGCATCGATCAGCACGATCGGAACCACTTGCGCTTTCCCTGTCTGAATCAGCGTCATCACTTCAAACAGTTCATCCATCGTTCCAAATCCACCTGGAAAGGCGGCAATGGCGTCGCTTTCTTTCACAAATGCCAATTTGCGAGTGAAGAAGTAGTTAAAATTGATCAATTTTTCGTCACCTTCAATATGGGGATTTGCTCCCTGCTCGAAGGGAAGTTTGATGTTCAAGCCAAAACTATAATCTCTCCCCGCGCCCTCTTGCGCCGCCTCCATGATCCCCGGCCCCGCTCCGGTGATCGTCATGAAACCTGATTCTCGCATCATTTTTGCAAATGCGACCGCCGCTTTGAATTCCGGTTCTTCTGGGTTCGTTCGGGCACTTCCGAAGATTGATAGCTTCCGTTCCGCTTCGTAGGGGCCGAAGATGAGACTTGCCTGGCGCATCTCTTTCAGAGCACGACTGTAGAGCTTCATATCGCCCTGCCCGAGGCAGTCCTCACCCATCTTGAGCGCCGTCACGATCATCTCCCGGACTTGGGTATTGGACCGACCGCAGCTCCATTCCTCAACGAGTGAGCGGATTCGCTCATCTATCATTGGATTCCCAGTCTTTCCGGCCGCCGGAGGCAGATTGCCAATTCCACCTCCCGTGAAATCCCGCGGATCTTTTCTCAAATGAGCTCGTTTCGTCATAGCGTAGCGAGGCTACGAGAAGATTCCGGCTTCCTCAATACTGGAAAATGAAAATTCGAATCAAGCGGAGGAAAAAAGGCGTTTTTTCTCTTTCACCGACTTGGAAAGCGATGCTTATTCCCCGCTCCATGTCTATTCCACTCGACGATCTTCGTATTCAGAGCATCCGGCAGCTCATCGCCCCCACCATTCTCATGGAGGAGTTGCCCGCTTCGGCGAAGGTGGCAGAGACCGTTTCCACCGCCCGGCGCGAGATTGCGGACGTCCTGGCAGGACGGGACAACCGCATTCTTGCGATTGTTGGTCCCTGTTCGATTCATGATCCGGAGGCAGCCCTGGAGTACGCCGACAAACTTGCCGAGCTTCAGAAGGAAGTGTCCGCTGATGTCCTCCTCGTGATGCGAGTGTATTTTGAAAAACCTCGCACCACCGTGGGATGGAAAGGTCTCATCAACGATCCCCATCTCGACGAGTCCTACGACATCAACGAAGGTCTCGCAACCGCTCGGCGTTTGCTTCTCCAGATCGGTGAAAAGGGAATCTCAGCCGGGACGGAGTTCCTCGATACCATCAGTCCGCAATTTTATGCCGATCTCATTGCCTGGGGTGCCATCGGGGCCCGCACCACGGAATGCCAGCTCCACCGGGAACTTGCCTCGGGGCTTTCCATGCCGGTCGGATTCAAAAACGGCACGAGCGGGAATTTTCAAATTGCGATTGATGCGATTCAAGCAGCGGAGAATCCCCACCGCTTCCTCTCCGTGACCAAGTCCGGAGATAGCGCGATCATCTCAACGAGTGGCAACGATACCTGCCACATCATTCTCCGCGGCGGCAGTGCCATCGGAACGAACTATGATGCGACGAGCATTGGCGAGGTGAGAAAAACACTGGAAGCGAAGTCCATGACCCCGTCCATCATGATCGATTGCAGCCATGCCAACAGCGAAAAAGACTACCGGAATCAGGCGAAAGTCTGCGCCGTGATCGGAGAACAGGTCGCCGGCGGGGACACCTCGATCCGAGCGGTCATGATCGAGAGCCATCTCCATGAAGGCGCTCAGAAGATCAATTCCGATCGCTCAAAACTTGCGTATGGAATCAGTGTGACCGATTCCTGCGTGGGTTGGGATACCACGGTGGAAATGATCAAGGACCTCGCGACGGCGGTTCGGAAACGCCGCGCGACTTTCCTTGCGTGATTCCGGACGTTAGCGTCTCGACCAGGCGACCGCCGTCTGCGTCGAGGAACCGAGACCTTCGATTCCCAGTTCGACCACGTCGCCCACTTTCATGAACTGCGGTGGTTTTGCCCCCATGCCAACTCCGGGAGGAGTACCCGTCGAGATGACATCGCCCGGTTCCAGAGTCATGAACTCGCTGAGATAACTGACAAGGTGGGCGATGCCAAAAATCAGCTTATTCGAATTGCCGTTCTGTTTCGTTTCACCATTCACGGTGAGCCACATTTTGAGATTCTCGGGATCGGCGATTTCATCCGCCGTCGCCACAAACGGCCCGAGCGGTGCGAAGCTATCGCAGCTCTTTCCCTTCACCCACTGACCGCCACGTTCGAGCTGATAGGCGCGCTCGCTGTAGTCATTGTGCAGCACATACCCGGCGACGTGGTCCAGTGCATCTTCCTTGCTGACGTAGCTCGCCTTTTTCCCGATGACAAAAGCCAACTCGACCTCCCAGTCAGTCTTTTCACTGTCGCGAGGGATCATGACTGGATCGTTCGGACCGCACATCGCGCTCGTTGCCTTAAAGAAAATGATCGGTTCCTTGGGGATGTCCATCCCGGCCTCGGCGGCATGATCCGAAAAGTTCAGACCGATGCAGATCAGTTTCCCGGGACGGGCCACGGCGGAACCGAGGCGGGTATCCGCGCTGAGTTTCGGGGCACTTCCTCCGTTCTCCGAGACCCACGTCCCGAGTTTCGCGAGATTTGTCGGGTCGGCAAAAAACTCGTGATTCCAGTCCATCCCAAAACCGGATACATCAATGCGGGTTCCATCTTCCAATTGAAGACCGGGTTTCTCAGTGCCAGGTTGACCAAAGCGGAGCAATTTCATAGACGGGGACCGTAGCGATCAGTCTCCCGTTCGTCAATTCACAGAAACTCGCTTTTTCCCTCAAAACCGGGCAAAACCCGGAGTTTTCCCGCAAAGCTCCCACCACACTGTTCTCACCGCTGGGAAAGAGTGTTTCCCTCATCCGGGCGGTGCGGGATCGCTTTCCAGAGAGTTGGGGAAAAGTAATCGAGGCGAAAGCGATCCGGGCGAGCGGTCGTGTAATAAATATTCTCGCGATCAAAAAGCTGTTCGGGCTGATAAAAGGCAGACGCCTCCTCGACCGTGACGAGATCGCGTCGATCGATGGTTTTCTGGAGAGTCGTTTCGAGGACGTATTGCTTATCGGCTGCTTTCACCACGACCCAAGCATGCTGGCCGATGTTCCCATTCCAACCGATCGCCACCCTCGCTTCGAAACCGGCACTGATCAGGATATCGGCCAGTAGAATCGACGTATCTTCGCAATCACCAGCCGCTTCCGTCCACGTCTCGTGGGACGACTTCCAAACCTCTCGCGGACTGGACACCTCGGTCGCCCCTGGTTTAGTCGATACTCGGTCCTGATCAAATTCGTAATCACATTGATCCGCCACCTGTCCCCAGAGCTTTACGAGAAATGTTTCGGGATCGGGTGCGACATACCCCACCGAACCGGGGAGCTGAAAACCCTCCAGAAAATCACTAGCCCGACGGATCCTTTCGTCCGTCCCCACCGCGAGCACATCAAAAGGCAGATCACAATGCGGACACGAGAGAATCAAAGTCCTTGAGTCCCGATCCAACTCCAGCGCATGAGTCTCCCCACAATGAGGGCATTTATTGTAAAACCGCCCCCCGATCTCGTTCGCCGCCTCCAGTGTAAAGGCAGGGATGCGGCGGGACATCACCCCGAGAGCCCCGAGAAATCTCCCAGAGCGGAAGACCGCTGTCGTGATAGAATCAAAATCCGGGTTCGCCACCGCAGACCATCCCGCGAGTTTACTCATCAAGTCGTCCCGATTGTTCGCCGTGATCAGGTTCGCGGCGAGATATTGCGCACCGGGGAATTCGGATTGCAGCGCATCAAACACTCCACCCAGCTCCATCGACGCCGGTTCCTTGTCCCGCGCGACGAACTCTTCGAGAAACGCTTGGATCGGCTCATCCCCACGCACCTCGCCAGCACTCGCCGGCACTCGCAGCCGATTGATCCGCGCCATCGCATCGGATCGGAACCCGCGCTGAAAGGCGTCATCGACATTCGGGAGAGTAACAAAAATACCGTAGACATCAACTTTCCCCGACTTTTGCAAGCCAAAGAGAAGAGCCGCGCCCACGACAAGCAAGATGCTGCCGAAGCTGAAAAAGCTTCTTACCATTATTCTCGGAACTGATTCTGGGTCTGTGCAGGGCGCGTGTGAAATGCCCTACGGTTTCGTTATGGAAATTATAATCTTAATCACGCCTGCGGCTACTAATTATTTCACTTCAAGTAATTAATACCGCTGTTTTTTTAAAATTTCCTGAATTTCCCACCAAATGAAAATTTATTCTCAAATATGCAACTCATAAAGATGAAGTCGTGAAAGACTTGTCGATCCCCTCCCCTCCTTATTACGCTGTCCCCCACTCCCGGTCCCCCTGAATCATGATACGACTTCTTACCGCCCTCTCCCTCTGCCTCGCCGCCGCTCATGGCACCGACCGCGAACCACCGAACATCGTATGGTTGATCGGAGAGAACCTCACCTCCGGAGATCTCGCCTGCTACGGAGGCGAGCATGTCTACACCCCCCATCTGGACGGCCTCGCCCGTGAGGGAGTGCGATACACAAATGTCTTTGCCACGAACCCCGCCTGCGCACCGAGCCGCTCTGCCTTCTTCACCGGGATGTATCAGACCACCACCGACACCCATCCCATGCGGTCCCATCGCGGGGATTCCTTTCGCTTACCCGAGGGAGTGCGCTGCATCACCCATCGATTGCGCGATGCCGGGTATTTCACCGCCAATATCAAAACCGTCGGCGGAGCGTCCGTCGGCACCGGCAAACTCGACCTGAATTTCGTAAATGAAGGACCCATCTTCCACGAAAACTCCAGTGAATGGAACGAGCTGAAAGCGAAACAACCCTTCTTTGCCGTGGTGAACAGCGAAAAGAATGAATACGACATCACCGAAGACATCCACGAGATCCACAACCTCCTGGAATCACCCGATCCCCTCCATCAAGACGCCCTGACTCGGATGCGGGCGGCCCTCGATACCAGGATCATCGAGACCGGTGATCGCGGCGCCTTTCCCGAAGCCCGCGATATCGTCGCCCCCTTTGCCGGGGAAATGCACGAATGGTTCGGCACCCCCCGCTGGGTGACACCCTGACCACTCAGTTGTCCGGATTCCAACCCTTCGATTCCTGCCCGAAACCGACCAGCTCCACCTCCTCATTCTCCTCCAGATCCTCCTGGAGCGGTGCAAAACGCTCTGCGCGGAATCCTAGCTCCTGCTTGATACTCGAATGCGGATCGTCCGGGTTGACCAACTCCACGAGCAGGAGGAGAATATCAAAATCCGCCCCGCTGATCGTCAGCTTAGCATCATCACTCACAGAGAAAGTCGGATTCGATCTCCCCGCCCCCATCGCCCGAACCGTATAGATGCGGTTCCGCTTCGGGAGTTCCTTGTAGAGGTCATAGACCCAGGGATCGAATTGGTCGTCGATGCAGACGACACGCTGGCCATTTTGAAACATGATCGTGAATGAAGCGATTTGTAGCACAGCCTGCCGGAAAATTCCAGTTTCCGCTTTACTCAGGACGCGAAGCGGGTGGTCGAGCCATATCGTGTCCTGCCTGCCCGATCCCGGCCTCTTGCTCCTGCGTTGGCTTTCATTACTCCTGTGTAAGTGATGTTCCCTGACCGGAGAGGCATCCGAAGGCTCGATTTCAAGGGTTCAAGGGTTCAAGGGTTCAAGGGTTCAAGGGTTCAAGGGTTCAAGGGTTCAAGGGTTCAAGGGTTCAAGGGTTCAAGGGTTCAAGGGTTCAAGGGTTCAAGGGTTCAAGGATTCAAGGTTTCAAGGGTTCAAGGGTTCAAGGGTTC
>JAGPCC010000397.1 GCA_018058245.1 Verrucomicrobiales bacterium | reverse complement strand
CGGAAGTACTGAATGTCGAACCCACGGTCGTGGGGGTAAAACCGGGTGAAAAGTACTCTCGACGGCAGTTGCTCACGTCTTTACTCGTGAAGAGTGGGAATGATATCGCCGCAACTCTGGCAATCGACAACGCAGGCAGCATCGAAGCTTTTGCCGAAAAGATGAACTCCCTCGCCCGCCACATTGGAATGACGGACTCCCATTTTGTGAATCCTCACGGTCTCCCGGTCGAGGGGCAGTACTCCACCGCGCGGGATATCGCCATCGCCGCCTTCGAAGCCTACCAAATTCCAGACATCCGGAAGATGGTCGAGTCTGCGACCTACGATTTCGTTTTCAACGATGGACGGGTTTACCAACTCCACAATACCAATCGGCTCCTTACTCAACTGGAGGGATGTAATGGAATGAAGACTGGTTTTACCTATGCCGCAGGGAACTGCCTCGTCTGCAGCCTGTTCAAAGACGGGAAGAGTCGCATCTCCGTGGTTCTGAAGAGCGCCCGCCCGCAGGTCTCGGAGGACAGCACGGCCCTTTTGTTATGGTCCCTCGGGCTTGAAATGCTGGGGCCGATGGGGCCATCGATCTCATCGAACTGATCCTGATTGTGATCAGGCTTTGAGCGCAGGCATTTTCTTGTTTGCGGCCTCAACAGCCTCAATGATGGAGTTGCGGACATCATTGAGAGAGATCGGTTTTGCGACAAACCCGTTCATTCCGCCAGCGATGCAGGAGTCCCGTACCCCGGCGAGAGCATGCCCGGTCATGGCGATGATGACGGGTTGACGCGGAAGATTGAAATTTTTCCGGATCGCTTCGGTGGCATCGAGACCACCCATCACTGGCATCTGCAGATCCATAAAAACGAGGTTGATGTCGCCTTGTTTTACCCGATCAACTCCTTTTTCTCCGTTGTTGGCGAATTCGATTCCGGAATACCCCAACTTTTCAAGAACCATGCCGGCGATCTTCTGATTCATCATCACATCTTCGACGATGAGGATTTTTGCCGGGTAGACCTTCGCGAAATTTTCGCCGCGTGGAATGGATGCGTCCGTTTCGGTCTGGAAGGCACTCTCCGAGATTTCGATTCCGTTTCTCCGCTGAATCATGGCGAGGGTATCGCGAAGCAGCTTGAGCTCTGAGACCGGTTTATAGAGAGTCCGAATGAGTGGGAACTTCGCTTCGTCGATGCGAATGCTGCTCTCTCCGATCGAGGAGAGAAAAATCGCGGGGATTTTGTGCTCGATGAGGAGTCTCGCGAACTCGGTCATGCGTTTCTCATGGGTGAGTGCCAACGGATCCGCGATGACGATGTCGGGCTTGAACTCAATAATTTTCGCCGCAGCGGTGTCGTCGAGGGATGGCGCGAGGTGTGTCACCATTTGCCAGTTCTGGCAGTAGCTTTGGATGAGAGAACTGAGAGAATAATTGCGGGTCAAAATGATGCAGGATTTTCCGTGAAGCGGGCGTTGATTCTCGATCTGATGCTGCGGTTTGACCGCTCCCTGCTGGGGCACTTCTCGGAACGGAATGTCAAAATAGAACTCCGAGCCCTTTCCTAGTTCACTTTGCACCGAAAGATTTCCGCCGAAGATGTGACAAAGCTTTCTGCTGATCGCAAGCCCGAGTCCGGTGCCACCGAATCTCCGAGTGGTCGAGGCATCCGCCTGGGTGAATGCTTCGAAGATTCGCTCGTGGTGCTCTGGCGCGATTCCGATTCCGGTATCCTTCACTGTGACACGAACAAGTGATTCACTTCCGTTCTTGGTTTCCCGTTGCCCCAGTTTCACCAAGATGACAATCTCGCCGACATTGGTGAACTTCAGCGCATTACCGACCAGATTCACAAGAACCTGCTTCACTCGCTCGCGGTCCCCGTAGATCAGGCTTGGAATTCGTTTGTCGACAAAATAAATCAACTCAAGCTGACTCTCGGCGGCATAATAGGCAAACATCTCGATCGTCTCCTCAATGAGAGAGACGAGATCGACCGGCTCGTTTTCCAGTTCCATTTTGTCTGACTCGAGTTTGGAGAAGTCGAGGACGTCGTTGATCAAATGGACGAGGGATTGCCCGCTCGTACGCATAATATGGACAAGTTCCTTCTGCTCTCCCGTCAGGGGAGTCTCGATCAGCAGACTCGTCGTTCCGATGATCCCGTTCATCGGAGTCCGGATCTCATGACTCATATTGGCGAGGAAGTTTGATTTCGCATCCTGTGCGACCTCCGCTTGCTGTTTCGCGATCTGAATCTCTTTGATGGAGTGATGAAACTGGTCCGTTGTCTTCCGCAGACTCTCGGCCATCGCGTTGAAGGACGCGTGTACTTTTTCGATCTCCGGAGGCCCTGATTCCTTGAGTCGATAATCAAAGCGACCTTCCGTCACCGTATGCATCCCTTGCGAAAGGCCATGGAGGCGACTGGTGAACCACGACCCCATATAGATCAGGGAGATCAGCAAGGGGATGATGCCGATCAGGGGGAGGAAATGACGAATTTCCATTACGCGGGTGAAACTCAGTAGGGTAGGTTCAACGATTGCTTGGACTGTGATATAAAACGTGCCTCCCTCAATGATGACAGGGAAGGCAGCTCGCAGAGTCTGGGGACTACCTGACCCGAGAATCGAGCGGATCCCGTTGGAGGCACCAGAGATGGTTTTAAAATCTTCCGAAAAACCTTCGATGACTGGATGACTCTCCGCACCAGCCTGTGCAAGAATTTCGGCCATTCTTGGGTCTGAGGCGGATCCCTCTCCGACATCGGATTCGAGTGCGGATGAAAATTCGTATACTTTATTGATCTCCGAATTTTGCTCGCTGCTCGTTTTCCGAAAAAGTGCTACTCGAGACGTCGCCGTTTCACTAAGGGTGTAGTTAAGCCGATCCAGAAACATCCGAATCTCGTAGGGTGGTTCCTCATCTGCTCTAGCGAGGCTTTCAAGAAGCTCAGGAGTTAATTTCTGAGAAAACGCAGCCGTTTTTGCGGAAAAGTCTGAAAGAATCTCTCTCCGCTCCAGTTTCACCTCTTGCAAATACGAGATTCCAAGGCCCAACGCAGCCCCCAACACCGCCATCAGAAGGCTGACGGCGAGAAGCATAAAACCCAACGATGGCTTTGTGGAAAACATCGCTTCCAATCTCCACTGAATTGAACGGCAATGCAATTAATTTCCATAAATTAAAGAAATTTTTATAATTCAGGAAAGACCACCTTATGCTTGCCAGTTTCGCGACCCGCATGTAGGATCAGATCCCTTTTTAAGCGCTCGGTTAGCTCAGGGGTAGAGCACCTGCTTCACACGCAGGGAGTCACTGGTTCAAATCCAGTATCGAGCACCATTTTTTTC
>JAGPCC010000160.1 GCA_018058245.1 Verrucomicrobiales bacterium | reverse complement strand
CGCTTTTGCCGAAGGGGTTCCGTCCGCGCCAACTGTTCTGCGATGGCGACCGGCAAATCCTCGCACGCTACCCGAACCACAATCCTGCGGATCCTCTCTACGGAGGCTGGGCCTTCGTCGCCCCCTTCCCCGGCACGGGCGCTCCCCCCGAGAATCATGACTGGAATCGAGAACTCTATGTGCTTCCGGAAGACATTCGATCCTGGGCGCATCCCGAAGATGTCGAAATCGATATTTTTGCGCAATATGGATGGTGGAACTTTATCGAACCCATCGCTTCCCTTGACCCAAAGACCTCCAAATTGACGCTGAAAAAGCCCTGCGGTTACGATCTGCATCCGCACAACCGGTATCACTTCCAGAATGCCCTCGAAGAACTCGACTCCGAAGGAGAATGGTACTACGACCACCGCACGGGAGATCTCTATTTCTGGCCGCCTTCTCCGATCGAGGAAGTCGAAGTGCGAGTTCCTGTTCTCTCCCACATTCTGCAAATCAAAGGAGCGAGCGGAATCACCGTCCGTGATCTTACCTTCAAGGCCTGCGAAGGAACAGCGGTGGTAGTTGAAAATAGCAATAACTGCTTGATTGAGCATTGTCGTATTCGCCAGTGCGGCGGCTTCAGCGGATCCGGGATCTCTCTTTCGGCAGGCAGCGCTTGTCGCGTTTCCCGATGTGAGATCGAGCGGACCGGCAGCACGGGAGTGGGACTCAGCGGCGGTGATCGCAAGACCCTAACAGGTCCTGCGCACATCGTAGAAAATTGCCACATCCACGACGTGGGCGTCTTCAATAAAAATGCCTGCGGGGTGGCGCTCAACGGCGTGAATCTCATCGCCCGCCACAATCACATTCACCACTCCCCCCGCATGGGTGTGCAGATGAGCGGCAACAATTGCAAAGTCGAATGGAATCACATCCACCACGTTGTCCTCGAGACACAGGATGGCGGCGCAATCTATACCGGTGGTCGAGACTGGATCAGTTCTCGCGGCACTAGTTGGAGTTACAATCTCATCCATGATGTGGTTGGTTGCGGGCAGGAAGAAGGAGGTTTGAAACACCCTTGGTTCACTTTCGGACTCTATCCCGACGACAACACCGGAGGCCTCGACATCATCGGAAACATCGTCTTCCGCTGCGCCACCAGTGCCATACATCTGCACAATGCCCGCGACTGTGTCGTCGAAGACAACATCTTTCTCTCCGATGGAAAGTACGTCGTGGATCTCCACGGATGGAACAAGGAAAGCCAACCCTTTCAGCGCCACCTTGCCACCATGATCAAAGGCTACGAGTCCGTGATCAACGAACCCGCCTGGGAGGGAATGCGAAACATGGACCTACATCCGAAAGACGCCTTTCGTTCCGACGGAACGATGATGAGCGGCAACCTCGTAAAACGGAATATCATCGCAGCCCTCGAAGCGGGCGTTACGCACATCGACCTGCGAAACTGTAACTCGAAATGGAACACCATCGACGAAAATATCGCCTGGAACTATGGAGGGCCGGTCCGAACAAACATCAATCGAGTGGGAAAAAACATCGGTAATGACCTACTCTCAGGTTCGGGTAGTTTTTCCAACGACGAACCCGGGAAAACGTCGAAAGGATGGGGCTGGAACCACCGCCCCGGCACAGCTACGCTTCTCCTCGCAGACGACCATACCCTGGTCGCCGAATGCGCCGTAAGCGACGATCCGAAGAATCCGCACAGCACCTTTCATGGACCTAATTTTGCAGTAAAACCCGGTGCTGCCTATCGCGCTACGGTTCGAATCAAGAGCAGTGCACCGGATCGGAAAGTCGGCCTCGCCATAGCTGCCTATGAGGCGGGCAAAGGGTATTGGCAAGACAAAGGATCGAGTATCGCCGTCAGCCCGGAGTGGCAGACAGTCGAAATCACGGGAAGTCTCCCACGAAAAGGAGACAAGGACTACCGCGACTGGATCAAGAACTGCTGGGTGCGATTTGATAGCGATTCGCCCACTGGCACTGTCAGCGTGGACGATCTCGTGATCTATGAAGCGGAACCTCTCGATGAATGGAGTGCGTGGCAGGAAGAGGGATGGGACCTCCACAGTCTCGTAGGCGATCCACTTTTTGAAAAACGGGAATCAGACAATCTAAAACTCCAGGTCGGATCACCTGCGTTCCAGCTCGGATTCAAAGAGACACCTCGCGAAAAAATCGGCATCCAGCCCGAGTGAGTCGAGAAGGCAGAGTCAGCTTCTCGTCTGCGACGGCACAAAAATAGGCGGGTCTGGATATACGCGGTTTCGGAAAGGCGTCGTAATTATTTGAAACCCCGGAAGTCCTGTTGACACGAATCGTGCGATGGGGAATCAATTGTCTACAATATGCGAATCACTCCGTTTCTCCCTGGTTTGTGTGCCCTTGGAATGGCAATGATTTTTGTTTTTCTTGGCTTCAGCGCCAAGCGGCAAAATGTGATGCTCGAAAGGAAAGGAATTACCTATTCCGGGAGTATCACAAAGGCCGAAGTGCAAAAGGGTTCCAAAGGGAAAAAGCGCTATGTCGTCTGGGTAACTTGGGGGGAAGGAGATGGGATCAAAACCGATGATTCCTTTGTAGTTACCAAATCTTTTTTCGAAGGCCACATGGGTTCAGACGAAGTAGCAGATGATGCCTCAGTGTCCATTCGCACACTTCCGGAAAAGCCGGGATCGGCCGTGCTTGTGGGAGGAACTTCTGATCTCAGCGGAATGGAGAACCTTGGGTATGTTTTCGTAGTCATCGGAGGGATTCTTCTATTCAGAGCTTCCAGAAGACTTGCTCGGCAACGAGCCTGAGAGGGAGGCCGTATCGCGCCTCTCTATTCCATTGGTCGGATTGAAAAAGCCGTGATTCGGCATTTTCTTCCCAGAGCGCCCCGTCGCGAAAAACCTTGACGTGGAGAGTCATTCTCCGTTTCCTGAGAATCCTACCTCCCCCATCCTATGAAAAATCACGAAAGCCCCTGGAACCGTCGGAACTTCCTACAAAGCTCTCTCCTCGGGGCCGGTGCGGCGATCACCTCAACGAGTGCGACTGTCGTAGCGGCTAATCCGAAAGCCGGAGATCCCGAGATCACCCAGTCAGTCGATGTGCTCGTGGTAGGCGGAGGCACCGCCGGGACCGTCGCGGCGATTCAGGCGGGACGACTCGGTGCGAAAACTCTGCTTCTGGAACGAAACAGCCAACTCGGCGGCACGATGACGACCGGAGGAGTCGCTTTTCCAGGACTCTTTGACGCTTGGGGCAAGCAGGTGATCGCCGGGATCGGCTGGGAATTGGTTAAGGAAAGCGTGGAACTCGATCAAGGCGAATTCCCGAACTTCGCGAAAGTCCCTCAGCGCCACTGGCAAAACCAGGTCTTCACAAACCAGTTTCTCTACGCGATCCTCTGCGAGGAAAAGTGCGCTGCGGCAGGAGTCGAGATCGCATTTTACGAATTCCCCCAGTCCGTGATCCGAGCCGAAGAGGGCTGGCAAGTCGACTGTGTGGGTTTCGGGACAAAACGGCGAATCCTCTGCCGCCAGATCGTGGATTGCACCGGCGGAGCCGAGGTCGTCGGCATGTTGGGTTTTCCCCGGTTTCGGGAGGAAGAACGTCAGCCAGGTTCTTTTCTCTACATGCTGGGCCAGCATCACGAACCAGGCCGTGAGCAGATTCATCGCATTTATGTCCACGGAGCGGACTCGACCAATTCCCGGACCGCCACCCAGGCAAATCTGGCGGGCCGGAAGACCATCCTCGAAAAGGTGCGTCAGGAGAAAAAGCGTCTCATGCATTTGCAGCCCGAAACCGGATTCCGGGAAAGCTACCGGATCGAGGGGGAAACGGTCGTAAGTGTGAACGATTATACTTCGGGCCGTTTCTTCGATGACGCGATCTCCTATGCTTTTTACCCGGTCGATCTACATACCCGTGCAGGTGTGAAACCAGAACCGCTCAAACCCGGTGTGACCCCGACGATCCCCTTGCGAGCACTCATTCCGAAAGGGAGCCGCGATCTCATCGTCGCGGGCCGGTGCGTCAGCAGTGATCGCCTCGCGAATTCGGGTCTCCGTGTCCAGGCTGCGTGCATGGGGATGGGCCAGGCCGCCGGAGTTGCGGCGGCGCTTGCCTCGAAAGCAGGCAGCACGCCCCTCGAGGTTCCGCTCGACGAGATCCGCCAAAAGCTGCGAGAACATGGGCAAATCGTGCCAGAGCAGGCATGAGACAGCGTTTTGTCACTTTGCTCAGCGCTTCGACTTTTCTCGTCCTCGCCGTGACCGGGGTGATCGCTTTCCTGCGCCCCTTCTCCCTGCCCGTGGTGGGGCTCCATTCGTTGATGGGTTTTGCCTTTGTGGCGTTGGTGATCCTTCACGTTGCCTCCAGTTCCCGCGCGATGGTGCGTCACCTCCGGACGAAAACTCTCTGGACCACCCTCACGATCACCGTTCTCGCCACGGTGTTTCTCTGGTGGCAACCAAGACCCGTACGAACCATTCTGGGTTGGAGCCAAAACCTCGGCCCCGCACTCGACCGCTTTGAGATGGGGGAAAAGGGCATGATTTACCACTACCATCCCGATCCCTCCTACCAGATGACTCTGGAGATCCAGAGCGGAGTTTCCTACGATCCCGCGAACCCACCGCGCCTCGCGATCTGGTTGGAGAACGAATCACACTACCATATCAAAACTCTCTACGAGCCGAAGACTGCGGACAGTGAGACGATGCTCCCCTACTGGGCTTCCAAGGTCGCTGGGTGGAAGGAAGCTCTGGAAGAAGCGAAAGAGAGAAACGAGAGCCTCGACGAACTTGTTGATGCGATCTCGAGCCCCACGGAAAACAGCTCCTTTGATCCCGCAGATTACATCCTGCCCCAAAAGTCGGAATCCCCCATGCCCTACCGACTCCTCATCGAGATCAACCAGGCGGCGGATCGTACCGACAAATCCGAGGATCAACCCTCGCTCGTTTATCAAGTTGAGATCGATAATTTCGAGCCCCGCACCTTCCAGATTCTCGACCTCGTCGGTTACCCCGTGAAAGAGGAAACTCGCGAGGTCGAGTCCGAGTGGTCCCTCTACTACATCGACGAACGTTTTGGTTCGGCCCTCGATTTGATCGACAGCGCCCTACTCACGATCGTGAGGGACGATACCGCCCGAACGGAGAATTGACCCATTCCGGTCCCGTCTCCCCCATGCCCGTGATTCGCCGGTTTCCTTCTGAGTTCCAAGCCGTATAGTAGCCACCCCTCCATGCATCCCTATTTCCTCCGCTCGACCTGTCTCCTTTTTGTGAGTTTGATGGCTGCGAGAGCCGATGAAATTCCGGCTCCACTCGTGGGATTTCTTGATGGCCATTGTTTGGAGTGCCATGACGCAGACCAAACCAAAGGTGGGCTGAATCTCGATGCCCTATCCTTTGATTTGGAAAAGGCGGATAATTTTGCAACCTGGCAGCGGGTTCTGGAGCGAGTCGAATCTGGAGAAATGCCTCCGGCGAAAAAAACACGTCCGACGAACGAAGAACAAAACACCTTTCTCACCGACCTTCACGGAACGCTCTCCCAAACGGACCTTGCAGACATTTTAGCAAACGGACGAGTTCGCAGCCGACGCCTCACTCGGGTGGAATATGAATACAGCCTTCACGACTTGCTCGGGATTGACCTTCCGCTATCGGAACTGCTCCCGGAAGATCCAGAATCGTATGGTTTTGAAACTGTCGCGAGTGGCCAGCAACTTTCCTATCATCAGCTTTCGCGTTATCTCGACGTTGCGGATCTTGCACTCCACGACGCCTTTCACCGCGTTGAAGCCGGAGAAGAAACGTTTTCGAGATTTCTCACACCACAACAGTTGATAAAATCCAGCGGAGGGAACTACCGCGGACCAGATCTCCGGGACGGAAAGAGCATTTCGTGGCCGATCACGCTCCAGTTTTTTGGGCGCATGAGACCGACCAGTGTTCCCGAGAGCGGATGGTATCGAGTTACGCTGAAACAGGTCGAGTCCGTCCATCGAGGACTTGGTGGATCGGTGTGGGGAACCCTGAGATCCGGTGCTTGTGATTCGAACGCGCCCTTGTTGTCTATGATCGGCCTGGTCGAGGCGACCGACAAACCTCGCGACATGGTATATGAGGCATGGATTGAAAAGGGACATCAACTCGAACTCAGACCGAACGATGCCGAACTGAAACATCCTGGAACCGGCGCCAAGGGAGGGAATGTCTCGTTCAAGGGCCGCGATTTGGAGAAAGAAGGTTACTCCGGGATCGCCCATCAGGGGATCGAGATGCAGCGCATCTATCCCAACGCCAATCGCGAGACCGTGCAAAAGAACCTCTACGCCGAAAAATCGCCAGAAGCGTGGGAGGCTGATCGCCAGGCTGCCGTTGATCAGTTGGTCGCCCGCTTCGCCAGGCGGGCATTCCGACGCCCGCAGACTTCGGAGCAGGTGGCACCCTATCAGAAGATCGCGACCGCTACGCTCGAGGAGGGTGGGTCGCTTGCCGATGCGCTCAAGGCGGGATATCGGGCGATTTTGTGCTCGCCGAGGTTTCTGACTTTTGTTGAAGCTCCCGGCCCCCTTGATGACTATGCCATCGCCTCGCGGCTGAGCTACGCACTCTGGGTCAGTCTGCCAGACAGGAAATTGATCGAGGCCGCCGCAGAAGGGAAGTTACAAAACCCATCCACACTCGCAACTGAAGTAAAGCGTCTCCTTGCCAGTCCAAAGTCGAAACGGTTTTTGGAGAGCTTCTCTGATCAATGGCTAAAGCTGAAACTGATCGACTTCACCGCTCCCGATCCCCGACAGTTCAAGTCCTTTGATCTCATTTTGCAGGAATCCTTTCTCGCCGAGACACGTGCTTACCTGTCCGACTTGATCCAGAATGATCGCGGGATCACCCATCTTATTGACTCGGATTTTGCGTATCTCAACGAAAGACTGGCGCGACACTATCAACTGAAGATTCCGATCCCGATTGGACTGGGTTTGCAAAAGACGCCGCTTCCCACAGAGGGGAAGATTCGGGGAGGACTTCTCACACAGGGCGCCATCCTCAAGGTCACTGCCGACGGCACCCATACCTCGCCCGTCGTTCGGGGAGTCTTTGTGAATGAGCGCATCCTCGGTGTTTCCATTCCGCCGCCGCCGCCCGGCACCCCGGCGATTGAACCCGACATCCGCGGTGCGATCTCCCTCCGGGATCAATTGGAGAAACATCGCCACTCCGAAAGCTGCGCCTCCTGCCATCGCACCATTGATCCTCCGGGATTTGCCCTGGAAAATTTTGACCCCATCGGAGGATGGAGAACGAAGTACGGAACCAGTGGAAAAGCAGCAAAAGTCGACCCGACCGGTATCACCCCCGACGGAGTAGCCTTCGGGAATATCACCGGTTGGAAAGAACTTTACCGGGGGAGAGAAGAGCAGTTGTCTGCCGCTTTTGTTCGTCAGTTTCTCACCTATGCTACCGGAGCGCGACCGAGGTTCAGCGACGGAGAAACGATCGCCGAGGTCGTAAAAAGCGCCGCGCAGGAGGGTTATGGAATGCAATCATTGATGCGTGCCGCCCTCACCAGCCCAATTTTCCTCACCAAGTAATTCTGATCCCATGTCCACTGTCACCTTTCGGAAAAGCCTCTCCCGTCGTGCCGTCCTGCGTGGTGCTGGCATCTCGCTCGGACTCCCGTTGCTCGATGCGATGCGCCCAGCCTTTGCAGCGGGCGAACCAACGCCTCGGGCAAAACGTTTCGTCGGGGTGAGTCTCGCCTTGGGACTTCATAATCCGAACTTAGTCCCGACGACAGCGGGGCGAGAGTACGAACCGTCCCTCTATCTAAAGTCCCTCAGCGATCTGCGGGAGGATTTCTCGGTCATCTCTGGATCCTCCCATCCCGGAGTGTCGGGTGGGCACAATGCCGAGGGCAGCATTTTTTCCGCCTGCCCGAACATGCGGGGATCGACCTCACGGAACACCATCTCGCTCGATCAGCTGATGGCAAAACATCTCGGACACGAGACTCGGTTTCCCTCCCTCGTTCTGAACACCGCGCGGCAGACCAGCCCCTCCTACACCGAAAATGGATCCATGATCCCGGCCGAGAGCGATGCCGTGAAATTGTTTACGAAACTGTTCTTAGACGACAAGCCGGCGGAGCAAGAGCGACAGGCAGAACTGATCCGTCAGGGACGCAGCGTCATGGACGTCGTCGGCGCAGAGGCGAAAGCGCTCCAGCGAGAAGTCGGCAGTGGGGACCGGGAGAAACTCGACGCCTGGTTCACGAGCGTCCGGGATCTCGAAAAACGCCTTGTGGCAAACGAAGCGTGGACCCATCGCCCGAAACCGAAAGTGACTCTCGCAAAACCGACCAAGATCCCGAGGGACAATGAAGTCATCGTCGAGCGCATCTTTCTCGACATCGTTCACATGGCGCTCGCGACCGATTCGACGAGATTTCTCACCCTGCACATCACCGGCAACGCCGTCAGCGGGATCGAAGGAGTGGACGAGAACTATCACAATCTCAGTCACCACGGCATGGACGAAGAAAAACTGCACCAACTCGCCCTCGTCGAGCAGGGAGTCATCAATGAATGGGCAGACTTTTTGCGCAAATTGAAAGCTGATTCCCTGCTGGACGAGACAATGGTCCTGCTCACCTCAAATCTCGGGAACGCTTCGAGTCACGACAACAAAAACATGCCAGTTCTCTTTGCCGGTGGTGGCTTCCAGCATGGCCAGCACCTCGCATTCGACCAGAAGGACAATTATCCGCTGCCCAACCTCTACCTCAGCGCACTGCATCGGCTCGGTCTCCAGGACGAGACGTTTGCCACCAGCAAAGGCGGGATGGACGGCCTTTCCTGATCCATTGATGGACTTCGCCGCCCCGCAGTCGCTGCACGACCTCACCTTCACGCAGCTCGCCACCCGTCTCCGCGAGGACGGACTCGCCGCCCCGCACGTCCGCACCCTCTGGCGTGCCCTGCAATACGACGGCGAACTCGATCTACAAAGACGAGACTTCCCAGCGCCGCTGAAACGCTGGCTTGAAAACTCTCTCGGCGAGCGAAAACCCTTCTTTCTCGATGCACCCGAGCTTGTCACCGAATTTCGCAGCGATGATGGCCTGACCCGGAAATTCCTCCTACGACTCCGTGACGGGCAAGAGATCGAGACCGTTCTCATGGGCTACGGAGGGAGGCACACCGTATGCGTCAGTTCGCAGGCAGGATGCGCGATGGGCTGCGTCTTTTGTGCGACTGGCCAGATGGGTTTCACCCGACATTTGCGGCCCGGCGAAATCGTCGCGCAAGTCCTCCACGCAAGACGAGTTTTGCGATCCATCGATCCCTCCAAGCGCGTTCGCAATCTCGTTCTCATGGGCATGGGGGAACCGCTCCACAATTATGATGCCGTGATGACCGCGCTCGAAACGATCTCCGATGTCGGCGGCATCAGCATCGGACCCTCCAAGATCGGGATCAGCACCGTCGGAGTCATTCCCGCGATTGAAAGACTTGCCGCCGAGAATCGTCCCTACCGCCTCGCCGTGAGCCTCCACGGTTCCACAAATGAAGAACGCGCCGCGCTTGTCCCCGTGAGCGAACGCTGGTCACTCACCAGCCTACTCGACACCTGCCGGGCCTATGGGAAAACGACCGGGAAACGAATCTTCTTTGAATGGACCCTCATCGCCGGGAAGAACGATTCCGTGGAAACGGCAGAGCGTCTCGCCTCCCTCCTCGAAGGCATCGACGCCCACATCAATCTGATTCCGCTCAACTCCACCGGAGGATTTGACGGCACCGAGAGCCCCGTCTCGACGGCCGATGCCTTTCAAAAAACCCTCATCGACGCGGGATTTCCCTGCACCTTCCGCCAGCGCCGCGGTATCGACGTCGCCGCAGGGTGCGGCATGTTGAAAGCAGAGAAACGGAAGTCGGCCCGGTGAGCCGATTGGACTGACCGACCTCAGGCACACCTCGCGGCTCGGCGGGGACGCCTCGCGGGAGAAACAGGCCGAAAATCGGTTGAATCCAGATGAAATATATCAATGCGACACTTACCGATAGATAAACAAAAATCAGAACCCATGCGGGAGCAATCGTTTCCCACGGTAAGTGCTTTGCTCGCGTTGCCTCTCTGCCCACCCCTTCGCCATGTGATCGGCCCTACCGTCTCTGACCACTAAGGGTGAGTCAGACTCCTTCCCGCTCCCGCCCACATTCTCCCTTATTTATTCCCGGGTTCGAGGTGTGGCGCCGCCTACAGGAAGCACCTCTCCGACTATGGCTTAATGGTTATAGTTACGGTACTCATTCTCACTTGGGGCGTGAAGGCAGTTGTCCAGCACCACCTTTTTGTGCTTTTGCCATGATCCTTTTATCTTGGCTACACTTCAGTCAAAGCAACTCTTCTTCTGCTGATGATTCGGAAAATAAAATAACAAAATAGACCTAAAGGCCCAAAAAGTAGAATTGGAATGATAAAAACAACTCGAATCAACAAGGGATACTTCGATTGCAGGGAATCATGAGCCACCCAACGCCCGATCCATAGATCCCCTAAAATCATATGGTTCCAAGACCCAACAATTCCTCGATCAGAACCAAGAAATTCCGAGATTGGAACAAACTCCGGTTTTGCGATTAAGGGTAATAGCTCTTGCAATACGGGAACGGTCTGGAAAGCGAAAATTGCACTCAGCAAGATTAGAAAGCAGTCAACCACAAGCATTGCAGTTCGATTCTTTGGTAAAAAGAGAATCAGCAACCAGAATGGTCCAGGGGAATAGGAGAGAAATGTGAAGAGTGACTCCATATTTTGGCACGTCGAGCGCTGGCGATCCGCTACTGGGAGCGCCACGCAGCAACGGGGTTGAGGGTTGAAGTTACGGGGATCATTTCGACTCAATGCGTGTAGCGGGTTGTCCAGCCGCGTTTTGTTCGGCTGGTTTCGTTTGGGATGTCCGAAGAGGTATGAAGACCAGGAAATAAAGAGCCGCGACGATGTTCACTGGAACGAGGAGCGCCCAACCCCAGTAATACTCGGAATATCCGTGGGACCAGTTGTAATAAACAAATCCGTAGACAGCCACTGACCAGAAAATCTGGAGGCCAAGTCCGAGAAGCATCAACCGATTCAATCGCCCTCGAAATCGGGTTCCGAAAAAATAGAAGATCGGAATCAGTATCGACCCGAAGTAGAAGAAGAATAATCCGATCTCAGCCATTTTTCTTTTTTCCGCCGAACGTCCGCCATCACTCGCGACCGGACGCGGCGCACTCCGTGCGGAGCGAAGCGACAAGCACGGAGTGTGACGCGGTAGGGAGTTGAGTGCATGGCATTGTTGGCTTATTTTCTATTGTACGGTTCTCCTTCGATGAAGTCGATTGAGATGAAAGATTGCAGCCAGACACAGGGGCCAGAAAATAAGGTGGAATCCGATCTGTAAGTATATTCTCTGTGTCGCTTGCACCTTCAGAAATGCCCAAACGAATCCAACGCAGTAAAGAATAATCGCAAAAGTGTAGAATACGATCCATCTCTTCTCCTCAATGGACCTGGCCTTCCGGTATGAGCATGATGCACCGAATATGCCGCCGAGCAGACCAATGAGGCCGCCGATTATGCCTCCGATGAATCCTGGATGGGTAAACAGGCCAGGCTGAGATAAAAATGACGTATCCATGGGGAATTTTATTTCTGCCAACGTTTAGGA
>JAGPCC010000159.1 GCA_018058245.1 Verrucomicrobiales bacterium | reverse complement strand
GTTCTGGTCCTATCGCTACCCGGTCAGCTACACGGACCGCTACGGTTTCGCCAACGGTCCTCGCGCTAGTGCCGTAATTGATTCGGGCCTCGTCTACACCCTCGGGGTCACGAGCACCCTGACCTGTCTCGATCTCGCGACGGGGACCGAAGTCTGGCAGAGGCACCTCGCGACGGAATTCCCCATCGCCAGTTACTTTTTCGGACACGGTTGCTGTCCCCTCGTGCGGCAGGGAAAAGTCATCGTTCCTCTGGGCACCACCGATCAACTCAGCGTCGCCGCATTTGATCAGCATACTGGCAAGCTGCTCTGGGGCACAAAACACCAGTGGAACGCCAGCTACGCCTCCCCCATCGTCGCGACGCTCCAGGGAAAAGAACGCTTGCTCGTCCTCGCCGGGGGAGAAAGTGACCCCGCCACCGGAGGGCTGCTCTGCATCGATTTAGAAACCGGGGCCCTGCACGACGCCTTTCCCTGGCGGCCCGACAAGTACGAGAGTGTCAACGGCTCCACCCCTGTCGCGGTCGGCGATGATCGTGTCTACATCTCCGCTGCCTACAGCAAGGGTGGAGTGCTGCTGAAACTGAACGAAAACCTGAAGTGGGAAGAGCTCTGGCAAGCGCCTGAATTCGGTATGCACTGGACGATTCCCTTGCTGCTCGATGGATATCTCTACGGTTTCCAAGGCCGCAACGAACCCGACGCCTGGCTCGCCGCCTACGAGGTCAACACAGGAAAAGAAGCCTGGCGCAACGATCCCGAATGGACCATCCCCCTGGAGAGCGGACGAGACTATCGCATGAAATACTTGCGCGGCTGCCTCCTGGAAGCCGATGGACGCACCTACGCACTCGGCGAACTTGGTTCCTTCGGCATCGTGAAACTAACACCAAAAGGTTTCGAATCCCTCGCCCAGACGCAACTTTTTCTCGCTCGCTCGACCTGGTCTCTACCCGTGATTCATCGCGGACTGCTCTACGTCGTCCAGCACGAGTCCGATATGGCAGGCAATCCGCCCCGGTTACTCTGCTACGATTTCCGGAAGTGAGATCCCTTACCACGAGTCCGTTCGAAATGGACTCGCTGGCAATCCCTCTAGATTTCCAAAGTTCACACCTTCGGGATTCGCGGTCCAAGCATATCGCACTGCTCGCGGTGCCGGGATCCCGGTGGCTTTCACCACGACCGTCTCACCCGCGATCGTGGCATTTGCCGGTACGTATTTTCCATCCGCTCCCGCAACTTCGAAGTGGGTGAGGGCATTTCCGTCAAGCGAACTCAGACCCGAGCCTTTTTGGGTAAAGGAAACAATCGCCTTTTCGCCCTCGATTTGGAGAGAATCAAAGATCGGGCCGGAATAGACGATGTTCTCGCCGTAGGCATTCGCTCTCGCAAAGCGAGCGAGGCGCTCCCCAATCGGTTGTTTGTCACGAGGATGAATGTCGTCAGCTTCCCCTTTATCGATCGCCACGACCATCCCGGTGTTTTTTCCCTCCTCCCAGAATCTCAGCATTTGCTCTCGGATGATGGGCCAACCTTCGGGATCTCCGCCGCCGTAGTTCGGGAGCTGCACCAGATAGAAGGGGAAATCTCTCCGCTCCCCAGTCTTCCCTCCGCCCGCAGGGGCCGCCGCAGCCCAGTCGGCGCGCCAATCTTCGACGAGGGCAAAGAGGAGATCCCGGTAACCGAGATTGAAGGGTGCCCGTGAATTCGCTTCACCCTGGTACCAAATCACTCCACGCATCGCAAAGGGCTGCAGCGGGGCGATCATGGCATTGTAATGGCCGCCCGGACGCTTCACATGATCCGGACCGAGCGGTTCCTTTGGCGCAGTTCCCTGAAGTTTCTTGCCGGTTTTTTTCGCCTCGATCGCCTTTGCCTTCCACTTTGCGAGGGCCACCTTGTATCGCTCCATCGCAACGGGATACCCCCGCAGAGCCGTGTTCCAGTAGTCGCGAATCACTTCCGCCGCTGGATCACTCTCCAGAGTGGCCGAGTTCACCCAGGAAAAGGCATTGGTCCCGCCATTCGCCGACTGGATGATGCCCACGGGGACCGATCGATCTTTCGAAAGTTGCGCGGCAAAGAAAAAGGCAGCCGCCGAAAAACGCGATACGTTCGCAGCGGTAGGCAAGGCCCAGGCCGCCTCAACGGTTTTCATCGGAGCATCGCTGCCTTCCACCGGGACTTTGAACAAACGAATCGTGGAGTATTCCCCTTTGTCCGCAGCGGCTGCGGTCGCCTCGGCCTGCAGAGACCCGGCAACAGAAAATGCCATGTTCGACTGACCCGATCCGATCCAGACTTCTCCGACGAGAATCCCGCTAGAACGAACCGAGCCCGAGGCGGAACTCACGACCAAATCGGCCGCTTTTGCACTCGCCACAAGCGGATCCAGAACCACCATCCAGGACCCATCTGGAGCCGTCTTAGTGCTCTTCTCTTGATCCGCGAAAGTCACCGTGATCTCCTCGCCGGCCTGCGCTGTACCCCAGACCGGAACTGGCATCTCCTGCTGTAGCACTGCATTTTCGGAAAAAAGGGAATTCAGTTCCAGGGCTCGAAGGGCCGCTGCAGGACTGAACGAAAGAACAAAAATGGCAATGGCTGCAAAGGGGGAACTCTTCATCGAGTGAGACTATGCCTTGTTCTCGCTCTGCCGCCAAGTCTCGACATCGTCCACTATCCCGTATTTCCTCCGGGACAATCCTCCCTGATTTCGCTCAGAAACCTCCTTCCTTTCGGTTTGGGAAAGCGACAGACTCCTACCTCTTCCGCAAAATTCGCCTAGACCACGAGAGAACTGGACATTCGGTTGCGAAAGGCCCTTATTCTCGCCGCATGATTACGTTTCGCCTCCTTGGCTACCCCGTCCGGATTGAATGGTTTTTCTGGGTCCTCTGTTTGTTTCTCGGGATGCCATTTCTACAACGGCAAGGCCCCGACGGAATCGGAATGTTCACCATCACCACAGGTGTTATACTCGGGTCGATACTCTGGCACGAGATCGGACATGCCTGGGCGAGGAAGCGCTTTGGGGCCGCCTACTCCGAGATCACTCTACACGGAATGGGAGGTCTCTGCAGTGGCCCGGGCCACTTTACCCGGCACGAGTCCATCTTCATCGCCGCAGCAGGCCCCGCCGCGAGCTTGCTCCTCGGCGGACTGACCTGGCTGCTCACGCTCACCCCTGGTATCGCTGACCCATGGGTGAAATTCTTTGTCGGTCAGATGTTGTGGGTCAATGTCGGTTGGGCTCTCGTGAACCTGCTCCCGATTCTACCTCTCGACGGAGGACACATCCTCCACGGATTCCTCGCAGGGAAGCGGGCTAACCTCGTGCCAAAAATCGGATTTGTCCTCGCCGCGATCATCGCCGTCCTCGGTCTCCTCTCTGGGAATCTCTGGGGAGCGATCCTTTTTGGTATGCTCGCACACTCGAACTGGCGCATGATGCAGCAGCAGGGCAGCGCCTTTCGGCCTCGCTTTTGACTAGGAGCTTGTCGGGTCGCTTTTCCCGCACGGGTGCGGAATGCGCTCCCTGAGTTTCGATTCTCTTTCCACCAAAAGGAAAACCACTACTTCCCCGGAAGGAGATACTTTTCCACCAAGTGCAGTGTGACGCGACCGGTGATTGCGAGGCTCTCGGCACTGATCTTGTCCAGCGTATCTCCCGGAGTGTGCCAGTCCGGATAGTCGAAATCGATCAAATCGATCGTCGGGATTCCGGCCACAACATTCAGGGGAATGTGGTCGTCGATGATGTAATCGGAACTGACCCCGACGTAAGATCGCAGGTCCAAATCAGCGGCAGCACTCAGGAGAGATCGCGACATGCCCTGAAGTTCAAGCTCGACCGATTCAATATCCACAATATATCCTGTCTGCTCCTTGGTCGTGGCAAGATCCCGCAGAGAAGAGCGTGGAATCATCGCCGCGGCACGGATGTTCAAGTTCGCGTCCCCAATCATATCAAGGAGGACTCCCCACCTCGGACGCTGCTGCTCTTTTTCGAGAAGCCACTGGGCAGCATAATATTTGCTCCCAAATAGACCGTCCTTTGAGGTGATACTCGTTCCGAACGCCTCTTCTCCGTCGAAAAAGACCAGTTCAATCTTCCCAGCTGCCGCGGGATTTATTGCAAGCACCCGTGCCAACTCGAGCAATAATCCGGTGCTGGAACCTCCGTCATTTGCTCCCACAAATTCGAGCTCCTTGTAGACTTTTGTGTCGTAGTGAGAACAGAGCAATCCAGAAACCGCCCCCGTCCAAGCGGTTTCCCCGAATCGGGCCCGCAAGTTGGTAAACTCCCGCTTTCCATTCGGAGTGTCTGCCGTGAAGGTCTGCCGTCGCGTCACCCAACCGATCGAGGCAAGTTGACTCTCCAAGTAAGCACGAGATTTTTCCAGTGCCTCCGAACCGGACGGTCGCGGACCGAAGTCCACCAGCGCGGAGACATGGGCAAAGGCGTTTTCTCCGGAGATCTCTCCGGAAATAGCTTTTCCCGGATCAAAGCTGAACGTATCCCCCTGACATCCTCCCGCAAGAACAGCAAGGAGGGAGAGCGACAGCAAAAGAAATCGATTCATGGATCCGCTTCCCCGAAAGGTTAATCGAGGCGAATCCCCATCAGTTCCAGGATGCGTCCGAGATCTTCGTTCCCGTAATATTCGATCTCGATCTTCCCCCGCTTGTCGGTGTGTTGGATCGCCACGTTCGTAGCATAACGGCCCCGAAGTTGATCCTGAATCTGCCGGATGTAGGTCTCGGCCTGAGGAGAAAGTTTCGATTTGGCGACTTTTTTCTGCGTCGTTTTCCCGTTGATCGTCTCGGAAACGAGTTTCTCCGTGTCACGCACGTTGAGTTTCTTGCGCACCACCATATCGGCGAGCATGCGCTGTTCCGCTTTTGTCTTCAGACCGAGGATTGCCTTCGCATGTCCAGAACTCAACATCCGACGTGAAACCAAAGTCTGCACTTCCGGATCGAGATCAAGAAGACGCATCACGTTCGAAACCGTGGCACGATTTTTGCCGACCCGCTGGGCGATCTCCTCCTGCTTCAATCCAAATTCCTTCGAAAGGCGGGCATAGGCCTCTGCCTCCTCCAAGGGATCGAGATCTTCGCGCTGGAGATTCTCGATCAGGGCCATCTCGAGGACGTCCTGATCCGATGCCTCCCGCAGGATCACGGGCACTTCGGAGAGCCCCAGTTTCGTAGATGCTCGCCAGCGACGCTCCCCCGCGATCAATTCATATTTTCCCCCGACCGGCCGGACGATGAGCGGCTGAATCACGCCGTGCTCACGGATCGACTCGACCAGTTCGGAAAGGTGCTCGTCGTTGAACCGTTTCCTCGGCTGGAGCGGGGACGGCACGACCTCCGTGAGCGCCACGCGGAGAACTCTCTCCCCGGTCGCGGGATCGGACTCGGTCGCAGGTCCGCCCTGAAGCGGTACGGGACCCGGCGCTTTGATGAGGGCATTGAGCCCCCTGCCGAGGCCCATTTTCAAACTCTTTTTCTCCGACATAGGAAGTGAACTGAGCAATGGCGGAACTAAACTCTAGTCGATGAGACGCACATTCGCTCCGCTACTCTCCCCGCCAAATCGCGCGGCTGCATCCATCGCGGCATGCTGGGCGTCGGAGCACGCGGAATCAATCGGTGCATCCGGCTGAACTTCACTCTTTTCGAGGAGTCCGCTCTGGACGAGCCACGTTTCGACTTCTTCCCCGCTCACATCGGCGAGCATCGTATCATTGACCATGACACAAGGCGACAGGGACTGGCCACTCTTCTGCTCCATTTCCCAGCGCAAAGCGGGGTTTTTGATGATGTCCTTTTCCGTGAATTCGAGGCCGTACTTTCTGAAAACCGCCCGGACGCCCTCGCTCCAGCCGCAAAAGGTCTTCAGATACGCCGTAATTTCGATGTTTTGATTTGCCATGGATTTCGTGGTTTGGTTCCCATCACTCATAAGCCAGCCACCCCCGATTCGCAAATACCATTGCATCCCCTCCAGAATCTCCTTGCCTCTCTGCCTTGGTTTTGCCCTTTTGCCTTGAGAAAGTCGGAGTGCTTAGAGAAAGTGAGTTGGCTGCGGCGATGCGTGCTGCTTACCTAAGGGGCAAGGCGGTCGGCTCGATCCATAGTAGGTAACCACACCCGGAAGCATTGGAGGTGAAATCGATTTTGACCGCTGGTCCCAGCGAGTTGATTTTTTCCACTACGCCCATTCCGTCGTCACCCCAGGCGACCCAGGACAGGTCCTCCTTTTGGGCGGCACTGATGTTGCTATCGGCTTGGATTGCGATCACCTTGCCCAAGCTCTCAGGAATTTTGCTTGCCTGACTTCGTTTCGGCCACGACTGAACTTCCCCATTACTGGACAAGGCGATAAAATGATTCCAACCACTTTTCAAATCAACGATTCCTTTGATCTTGTCCGGCAATTCGGAGGGTTTTGAAAGGTTGCCCCAGAGGACAACACTCCCATCGGATCTGACTGCATAGGCTTGGTGCGGGGAGGTGTCTTTACGTTCCATCATACCCCATGGCAGGGCAAATTGAATATAATCGGCTCGGTCGTTGTCCGGTAGCACGGTTTCTCCACCGGAATTCCTTCCCCACACTTCGATGGTCCCGTCCGAAAGTAGGACGGCTCCCGCAGCGGCGACTTGCATCGCTTTAACAACATTTTTGTAACGCAACGTCTTTCCATCCACTTCGGTTTGAAATCTGCCGTCCTTGCGAAGAACCCCGCCTTTAGCAAAAATATCCACCGCATCGCGAACGTTTTTCAGCAAGGGGTCGTTGCTCACGACGGTGCCGTCTTTCCGGATCGCTCCCCATCTCCCACGATCAAGAATTTTCACCTGAATGAAATCGTCCATGTCCGCCGTTTCGGATATATCCATTTCACTGTTGTTGGTCCCCTCTTTGATCTTGCTATACGCGCGCAATCTCCCGAACAACTTCCCGGACGGCGGGAGTGTAGTTGGCGCAGGTGCTATCTCCGCTGGTGGGGGTTCAGTCGCGGAGAGATTGACGGCCAGGAAAGGCAGGCCCGCGCTCTCTAGGTTTTCACTGACTTTTCGCACCTCCAGAGCGGCATCGACATGCCCACCTTTTGTGAAAGCGATTTCGAGGGCGGCCAATTCATTTTTGAACGGGGTGATCAGTGCGAGCCCTCTTGACTGCAAGTCTTTCTCCAATTCCCCGGTCTGCTGGCGGTAGATTTTCCGCAAATTCGCGAGGGGTTCGGGGAGTTCGTCGTCACTTTGCGGGAGCGCCCGCCCCGTTTCGACGCGTGTGATCTCGTCACGGAATGTCACCACCCCATCGAGATCTCCCGCTTTGGTCAAATTCGCCTGTTCCCGGGTGAGGGCGGCGACATAGCTGGCATTCAACTTTGCGACCGCTGCCTCATGCGGTGCCACCATGGTGCTGCGATAGCCTGTCTCATATTTGGAGAAGAGTTCGGCGATTCGCGTGGCGGCCTCTGACGTCGGCGGAGGCGGCTCTTTTGATTCCGGGGCAGCGGTGAGTGCCGGTGCGGAAGTGAGCGCTGGAATCGGGGCTTGCGAACCGGTCTCTATGATGCGGCTGGAAACAAAAAGCCTGAGTTTCCCATTGGGGATATCCCGTCGCGAGAGAAAGTACAGGAGTCGTCCATCAGAGGTGATATTGGGACTTTCCCCCTGCGATGGAGAATCGAGAAATGCGATCGGTGAAGCAAGGCCGAAAGGTGCTGAGAGCGATTCCCTCACGCTGTAGTACAGATCGCCGCCCCTCGAAAAAAGGAGCAGGAGACCATCCTGGGAAAGCTTGCAGGATGATTCCAACTTCGCGGTGTTGACTTCGGGGCCGAGAAGAATGGGCGGATCGAAGGGCTCATCAACACTGCGTCGACTCGTCGTCCAGAGATCCGTGTTCCCGGGCGTTTGGGACACGAAAATCAGGTGCAGGCCGTCCTCGCTCAGCGAAGGAGACACATTGTTCGACGCATCGCCGGGTGAGTCGATAAAACTGTCAGATTCCCGGGTGAATGACTCATCGGACGAGAGGCGGAAAAATTCCAAGCGAGAGAATTCGGCCTTTTCTGCTATGCGCCAGACGACCGCCATCGTACCGCCGAGTGCAGTGCAGAATCCCTTTTCATTGAGCTTGCTATTGATCTCGGGTTTTAGCCGAACGGGAGCATTGATCAATTGAGGGTCGTCCGTCAGCGAAAACTGAAAGACTTCGGTTTTGGCATCTTCGTACCAGAGCGAGAGAAACAGGTGTTTCCCATCGGGTGACAGGAAAGGAGAGTAGTGCTCGGCCACGTCCTGACCCAGATCCACCGTGACGGGGGCGGGAGTCGTCCACTTCGAGGATGAGAGCAACTCAGCCAACTCCAGGCCGGTACGACTTTCTCCAGAAGGAGGCGTTTTGCTCTCTTCCGGGCGAGGGGCGATAGAGGCTGTCACCGGCGGGACTGCTGCTACTGCTGCAGTAGGCTTGGGTGAAGGAATCGGGTCGGGTTTGCTGACTGGCCTGGGGACAGACTCAACAAGGGGTTTTGCCTCTCCCCCATCTACAGTTGCCGACTGATGGATGGATACCGGATCGGTTTCGTCACCATCGCCTCTCAGAAAGAATGCCAGACCGACGACGATCAACAACACGGTCAAGAGAGAGACGATTAGCAGAGGCTTCGCCTTCGAAGGTGCTCTCGGGTTCTGCGAACGATTGCCCGCCGCAGCCGGGCCGGACCTGTGATCTGTCTCCGACCCGGTCAACAAAGTGACTTCTCTGCCGCGGGGATTCGATAATGAGTCTTCGCTATCCTCGACAGGCTGAGTTGCGATCTCCCACAATCGCGCAGAAATCTCATTCGCGTGCTGGATACGTGTGTCGCGATCAGCATCCATCGCCTCGCAAATCAAGTCGTCGTATCGCTCATCCAAACCGGGTATTTTCTCCGACGGCGTGCGGTAGGCGCCTCGCGGCACTTTACCCGTGAGCATTTCATACAAGATCACGCCGATGGCATAGATGTCCGCCCGGTGGTCCGGGATCACCCCCATCTCCAGTGTTTCCGGAGCAACATAGTCGGGTGTGCCCATGGCCATGTTCGTCATGGTCAATTGTGGTTGATCTATGTCATCACCCGCCAGTTTAGCCAGACCAAAGTCAGCAACCTTCACCGTGCCTTCCAGATCGATCAGTATATTGGCAGGTTTGATATCGCGATGAATAATTCCCTTGGAGTGCGCATACTGGAGCGCTTCGCAAATCTGCGGCACCCAGCCGAGCACATGCTCGGTTCCGGCTTGACCGGAACGAATGACCTTGTGAAGATCGGTGCCTTCGACAAACTCCATCACGAAGTAAAGCTGCCCCAGAGAGGTCTGACCGAAATCGTAAACGGAGACTATGTTGGGATGATTGAGCCTCGCCAAGGCCTGAGCCTCGCGCTTGAAACGCTCCGCATACTCCAACCCGTCCGCTCCCAGTTCCAATGGTAGAATTTTAATCGCCACTATCCGATTCAGATTTGGCTGGCGAGCTTTAAAGACAGCGCCCATTCCGCCGCATCCAAGCATTTCAATCACCTCGTAACTGGGTAGATCCCTGTTCAACTCCTCAATCGTTGGCGGGAGAAATCCGCCAGTTCCTGCCGTCCCTCGGGAGGCCGATGTCGAAGAGTGCGGAGGTTCGTCCATCAAATACGGTATTGAAGGCACTCGTCTCGTAGAAATAAGTGCCGATTGGCTTGTTAGGCGGAAAAACACCCTTACCGACTTCAAACCTCATCGCAATCAGAATTATCATTGTCAATGCTGAAGCGAATTGCTCCAAAATAAAAGACATCGGGACCGGAAAGCTGAGAGATGCCTTGAAGTATCGTTGCGCCAGAATAAATGACACCGGATGGAGCCTCATCCGAAATGAGCCAGAAGAGTAAAGACGAGTATGTCGAGAAGATGCGATTACGAAAGCGGCAACAAGGGAATGCATTTTCCCGGTTTTAAAGAAGAGAATCGCAATTACACTGTCGCAACCATGTTCTCATTCCGTCTAGCTCGTCCGTTTCCCTTCCATTGCGGGGTGGCAGCATTCCTCTTTGCTGGATGCCTCTTTAGTGGATGCGAAAAGGCGACCCCCTACCTGGAGAAAGTCAAAAAGGCACTCGATCGAGAAACGGTCGAGGAAGTCGCGGCACGAGCACCGCTTGCAGACAAGGACATCCCGCCTCCGCCGCCTCCGGTGAAAATGGAACCGCTCGTGAACAAAGAAGCCCGTGTCTCGGTGCTTGGGTATCACGATTTCACCGACGGGACTTCGACCAATGACATGATCTTGAACGTCAACGATTTCCGCGATCAAATGCAGGCGATCAAGGACGCCCAGCTTCCCGTCATCAGCATGCGGCAGTTTCTCAATTGGAAACAGGGGAAAGCCGACATCCCCGCCGAATGTGTCATGATCACCATAGACGACGGCTGGAAGGCGACCCATACGCTTGCTCTTGGGGTTTTGAAAAAATTTGGATACCCGTTCACCGTATTCCTCTACAAAAACTATATCGCCGTTGGGGGACGATCGCTCACGCATGAGGAGATTCGTGAACTCGCGGCAAACGGGGGCACCATTTCGAGCCACTCCACAAGCCATCAAAACATGTCAAAACGTAGTGGACGCTCGGATCAGGAATATGATGCCTGGCTGAAAGACGAGTTGGAGGAATCCTACCACTTTCTCGAACAAAATTTCGGCGACACCGGCACCGTCGTGAAGACTTTTGCGTATCCGTATGGAATCTACAATGATCGTGCCCTTGAGATCGCAAAGGCATTCGGATACGAAGCCGCCTTCACCGTAAACGGAAAAAAAACGATCTGGGATGCCGAAAATCTGGAATTGGGACGCTACGTCATTCACGGCACTACCTTGGCGAACTTTGAACCTGCTCTCGATTTCGGCGGAGGGAGTGTCACCTCGGCGGGCCGAAAACTGCTCAGTGAATCCAAAGACAAGGCAGGGGCCGAAAAGGCACCCCTCGTGACCGTAAAACCGTCGGCCAACAGCGTTCTCGGAAACCGCCTGCCCTTGATCGAGATCGACCTCTCCAAACTCGACGGTGTCGACCCGGCTAGCATGATTTTGCGAATTTCCGGATTCGGTCGCGTCGCTCACCGATACGATGCGACGAGTGGACTCGTAACCTACCAAGTCCCACAGAGGCTGAGACTAGAGTCCTGCGGAGTCCAGTTCTCGTTCCGACATACCGGATCCAAGGACAATGAAGTCATCGGCTGGACCTTCCAGATTGACCCGATGGCGGACTACTTGTCCTCAGAAGCTACGTCGCCGGGCAGCAATGCCGCTCTTGAAAAAGAGCTGACCGCCGCTCCGTCCACACCTGTCACCAAAAACGCCTCACGCGGTTCGCTCTGATCCCTAGAGGTTCGGAATCCCGCCCACTCGCCGTTTTCACTTGTCCCGTTTTCACTTATCCTGTCCCTTCTACTCCCGCCCCTCGTTTCATGTTTACCAATCTCTCCAGCAACCTCCAGGAAACGTTCAAGAAGCTCCGTGGCCACGGAAAGATCAGCGAAAAAAACATCTCCGATGCCCTCCGGGAAGTGCGCCTGGCTCTCCTCGAGGCCGATGTGGAGTTCTCCGTCGCAAAAGACTTCATTGCGAGAGTCAAAGAGAAAGCACTCGGTGAAACGGTGCTGCGCAGCATCCAACCGGGTCAGCAG
>JAGPCC010000158.1 GCA_018058245.1 Verrucomicrobiales bacterium | reverse complement strand
ACCATGGACTGCTTAGCCCGCCGATTACAGGCGCTTTTTGCCGAAGACACCCTCATGGCCGATATGAAGAGTGCAGACTGGCAAGAAGAACGCCGCGAAGCGCTCATTCGCTTGGATGCCGCCGTCTTAGATGCCTACGATCTTGACGCTGCGGAGCAGCGGAAACTCTTGGACCAGTTCGATGGCTACCGGCGCCCAGTAAGTTTCGAGTTCACCGGCTACTTCCCGGACCATTTCAAGGACGATATCACGCTCTCCGACTTCGTACGCGTCACCTACGACTGGGATGAAACTAACCAGCGTCGTGGCGACCTCATCCAAAAGAAAGTCTACGGTGAGAGCCTTGATAAAACGGAAGCCGCAGAATTGGAGCATCTCCAGCACCTGACGGACCTGATGGTGCGTATCAAGGATCCCCATCTGCCATCTCCGGTGGACGACTTGATCGCGGAACTCAAAGCGGAGGGCAAATGGCCGGGTACGATCTGAGCCTTGCAGAGGATCGGCTGAAAGTCGTGGAATTCGCCTTCGTTTACCCGATGGCCCCGCACCAACGCAGACACGGTCCAGCCGGATACAAAGGCTACGAAAGCTACCGCGAGTGGCTGCGGGATGATTTCTCCTACCGCTGCGTCTTTTCCCTGATCCGCGAGACATGGATTGGACGGGCCGCCTCGTTCGACATCGATCATTTCAAACCGCAATCTGCTGACCCAATGCTGGTTTGCGACTACGACAATCTTCTCTACCTCAGCCACCGAACCAATCTAAGGAAAGGAAAGCTCTCGCTGCCGGACCCCGGTGAAATCGCTCTCGGCCAATGCCTCAAAGTGGAAACAAGCGGAGACCGCATAGGCGAAGTCACGGCATTAAACAAAGACGGTGATGCAATCGTGGCAACGTTGAGACTCAACATCGAAGCGGAAGTGGATGACCGGCGGAAATGGCTTGATGTGCTCCGAGCTGTTGCCGTTGCCGACGAGTTTCGCTTTCGAAAGCTCGTGGGATTTCCCGCAGATCTGACCAATCTGGCAGACCCACAACGGAAAAAGCACAACACCCGCCCGGACGGCATATTACTTAGCGCGTTCCATCGCAGGGAAGTCGCGAAGAACCTGCCAGAGTGGTATTAGTAAACCCTCTCTCCTCCCCGACCAAACCCTGTCTGATCCAGTGCCCACGCACAACAGACGAGCTTTTCCGTCCGCTCTTCGGGGAAATTCGATTTCGGGCAGTGATTTTTGATTTTTTTCTTGTCAGGGTGTGCGGTTTTTGATCGCATCAACGCTGTCGAGCCACTCTGGCGATGATGGTGCGCATTCCAACGCTTGGACTCCGCCACGGCCCCTCTCCGGGACCTTCCCCGGTTCGTTTCTTTTCACCCGCGTTCGGTACGCCAGCCCCTGCAAAAGCGTTTTCCGGTGTCCACGACGTGGTCCGATGCACCAAAAAACGGTCGTGCGATGTCCATGACGTGGTCGGGTGCATCGCAGAACGGTTTTTTGACCCCGAATTCATTCCAGGTCTACGGCAAGAGCGGCAATGTGACGGAGGAGCTGCTCAAGGATCAACCGACGGGCGTCACGCTGCGGGTGAAGATCCTCGCGCTGAACGGCAGTCTCGAAGCCCTCGATGGTCCTGTTGCAGAGATTTTGGTAGGATGAAGACGGGAGATGACGTCGGTTTCTGGGAGGAGGTGCGACGTCGTCTCAGGTTCCCCGTCGTCGGAAGCCCCGCCGCCGCTCTTCCCGAGTGGGAATGATTTCGTTTTTGCGTCTTTTTGCGAAATCGTGGCGGCGGGGTGGACGGGGGTGGGTGTTCAATCCCCGCTGCTACGCGATTGGGCTTGGTAGTGTTTCTGAACTGAAACCGTATGAGGCACAGAAGTTATCTGCCACACCGTGTCATTTATTGTTTCGCGTGGTGATCGCCACGCATCACCCGAAGGATCACCAGGCATAGGATCGGCTTCTTCCATTGTATGTTCTCACCTAACTGTTATTTCTCCCTCTCTCCCCCCCGACCTGACCCTGTCTGCTCACGGGCCTGGACACTTCTCCGAGCCGATCCCGCCCTCGTGCTCAGTCGCGATCACGATCTCCGCCTCTCGTTGGTAGATTTGGGAGGGTGACCGTAGGCATGAGGTTGAGCAGGTAGGACGGTGTCGACAGGCAGTTTGGCGAGGAGCAGGAGAGAAGAGATCCTTTTGTCTTAGCGAGGGGGGCTTTTGTCTTAGCACCGTAGCTAACCGTGTCGGAACCGGTAATTCGCGTTCGGGTCTCTTTACTTTTCGCTGACCCTTTCGAATACTCCGAGACTTTCCAATTTCTTGAGATTGTAGCGAACCGACTGATCGGTGATGCCGAGGACGTCGATCATCTGGCGGATCGTCAACTCGTTGTGGTTGAACATCTGATTGATCAGCCGTTGCTGGCTCCCGTTTCCCATGCCGCACCTTCTCTGTGGGTCGTGGTGATCGAAAACCAGATTTCCACTCCATGAACGGAGAATCCGAGAAATGTAATCGCAATCAGTAGGAAAATTTTCATGATCATTTCTTGGCAGTTTTGTGGGCAAATGTTCAAGTCTTCCTACGCCCGACCGCCCCGCGCAAATATGGGCCGATGAAACGTGAGGGACAGGAGTGTCCCTCCTCCTTGCCGTTCCCGATCTCTACCCACCGCTTTCCCCGGGGCCTGTCCCTCTCAATTTTTTTTGCGCGAAGCGGCGCGTGCCGATCGGGGTCTACGTCTTCCGCAGCATGGACCGCGAGACGGGCGAGTATCCGGCCAATGCCCTCACGATCATCCTGTGGCTGCGCGAGACGGACAGTGACTTCTACAACGATTTTTCCCTGATGGTGGGGCGGGTGAAGCCGCTCACTCTGGAAATCGACTGCGGCGTCATGACGCCCGACGACGTCTCGGAGGTGGCCCTTCTACAAACCTGCACTCCGCTGTGGCCGGTGATGCCGAGCACCCCATACCGCCGGGTGGGGGAGATGGGGAGATCCCTCTTACTTTTCAGGGTCTCGATCCGTGACTGAGATAGGTCCTTTATTGGCAGCCAACGCAGCGTCTTCCGTAGTTGAAGTAAGAAGGTCTGCATATGGGAACGTTTCGATCTCGAAATTGGTGATCTGAATCAGACTTGAACGGTGGCTTGCCGGCTTTTGCCTGTAGGAAGTGATGACTCCCTTGAAGGCTTCATAACTACCCTCATCGAGTTCCAAGGAGGATATGTTCTGCTTTTGATCTGCGATGAAGGCCTCAATCTCCTTTGTTCGATCGCACTCCATCAAAAAGGATTCGTCCAAAAAGATAAAGCTTCGTGTTTGCTTGTATTTTAAAGCATACGCATCCTCACCCCAGTCTAACGTGATCCACTCTCCATAGTTCGTTCGACGATACCCTTTTCCCTCAATGAATACTTCATCATAGGTCGCTCTTGGGGTGACAACTCTCGTAGAATAGATCATTCGATGTTTATAAGCGCATCGCTCAACGCTGACGACTTCCGTTTCCCATGCCGCACCTTCTCTGTGGGTCGTGGTGATCGAAAACCAGATTTCCTCCCCATGAACGGAGAATCTGAGAAATGTAATCGCAATCAGTAGGAAAATTTTCATGATCATTTCTTGGCACTTTCGTGGGCAAATGTTCAAGTCTTCCTACGCCCGACCCTGTTCTCGGCATCGGCTCCGTGAACAGTGTTGATTCGTTGGATCGCCCTACAGGATCGCAAGGAGGAGAATCGGTCTGAGAATGCAAAAGAATCCCGGATCTGGCAAGGAGATTTCGTGATTCGGTTTTGTGCTGATTTGGTGTGGCCTTCCTCCCCGCGGCCTCGTTTCACCGGGTCGCTTTGATCCCGGCTTCGAGGATCCACTGGGCGCCTCGCCCATTTTCTGCCCGGCAGAGTGGATGGATTTCCAGAGCGGGATCTTCGATCGCGGCGAGGAAGTGGGTGCCGGAGTTCACGAGATGATCGACGAGCGGCGGCACGGTCACTTCGATGCCGTCGGGATGCTCGTGGGTCGCGAGGGTGATCTTGCCGTGTTCTTCGGGTTCGATGACAAGCGTTCCTTTGCTGCCATAGAGGGTTGTGCAATAGCTGGTGAGATTTCCGACCTGGGTCCAGCTTGCTTCGGTGGTAGCGAGCGCGTGGGGATAGGTCAGGACGAGGATGGCATTGTCTTCGAGGGCAAGAGCGGGTTTTGATCCGGTGCGGATGCGAACGCCGGTCACGGCCTCGGGGCGGCCCAGGAGAACTTCTGCGAGGATCGCGCCGTAGCAGCAGTAGTCCATCAAGGCGCCCGCTCCGTTCAGCTTTTCATCGTAGAGCCATTCACAAAACTGGGGGGAACAACCCAACTCGACGGGACCCTGGTGCGCGGCGCGGTATTTGACCTGCCAAAGTTGCCCGATCTCTCCGGCTTGCACCATGGCGATGCCGTGTTGCAACTGCGGTAGCCAGGCGAAGGGCCAGTTGATCATGAGGCGCACATCCTGTTTCTGTGCGGCGGCGAGCATGCGCTCGGCTCCTGCGAGGGTCGAGGCCATTGGCTTTTCCACGAGGCAGTGCAATCCCCGTTCGCAAGCCATCACGGTGAGGTCTTCGCTCAGTCGATTGCTGGCAAAGATGTAGACGGCGGTGAGTTCTTCGTTCTCGAGGAGTTCTTCGTAGGAGTCGTAGGTCTTTCCGGGGAATTGGTCCCGGTACTTGGCGAGTAGTCCGGGATCGGTGTCGGCGGCGGCGACCAGCTCGACCTTACCGGTCGCGAGGAGTTGCTCCAGATTGCTCCAGACGTGATCGTGATGGAGTCCTAGGGTGGCGATGCGATGCATGGGAGAGGAAGGTGTTGAGGGATTCCGTTGCTGAGGAGTTCAGGGGTGAAGGCCAAATTTCTGGTCGATGGGGAGTTGGTAGGCGCACAGGGTGCCGGACTCGACTTCTTCGATGGTTACGCTGCGGTTGGCGAGGTTCGATTCCACGATGGCGTAGGCGCAGGCGAGATCGCGAAGTCCTTCGCGGCCCGAGCACTCCGGTTGGGTGCCCGAGGTGATGGCCCGGAGCCAATCCAGCTGCGCGAGGGCAAAGTCGTTCGTGAGTCCGAGTGGGAAATGGGTTTCCTGCATCGCGGTTGGCGCTTCCTTTTGATAAAGTGCGCTGAGTGATTGGGGGTCGTGACCGTCGAGATGGAGGGTGTCGCCCGAGACCCGGCCTTTGGCACCATAAAAGACGGGGCCGTCGCCAACGACGGTGTTGATCCCGTGCCCGGCCCAGCTCCCGAAGAGGGTCCCGGATGTCCCCCCGACTAGATCGAACCCGGCAAAAAACGTATCGTCGGCATCGCAGGGGATCGCGTCTACTTTTTGCCCGTTCCGAACCAACCATCGCTGCGCTTCCACGATCCGGGTCCTCCCGTGAACGGCGGCGATCTCCCGCCCGCTGATGTGACGGATCATGTCAAAGAAGTGTGGACCTAGATCGAGAGCGATCCCGCCGCCTTCGAGGAGGGAGTGTCGCCACGGCGTTTCTGCGACGATGAGATCCGGTTCCCACCACGTGCCGATATTTCCCATCACTGCCATCTGCAATGGCCCGACGGGACCCATTTCACTGAAGGCCCAGTGCTGATGACGAACGCCGGCGGCAAACCGGAGGTTTTCAAAGACGCCAAAGGTCACTCCGGCGGCTTCGGCCTGTTCGCACATCTGCCGTGCTCCCGCGATGGTAACGGCGAGGGGCTTTTGGGTGAGCAGGTGTTTTCCGTGCGCAAAAGCGACTTCGGCGATCTGATGATGCAAACAGTGTATCGTGAAATCATTTACCGCGTCGATCTGCCCCGAGGCGATCATTTCCCGGTAGTCGGAGTAGATGCTCACCTTTGTCCCGGGCTGAAAATCGGAAAGGTAGAGATCGCCCACGGCGAGTGGATCTCCGGGAATGGTGGAGACAGGATTGCGCTGCACGGGGCCTTCGCCACGGGTCACGTAGCTCATCGCGTCCTGTGCCTTTCGGGAGCAGATCGCGGTGATCTCAAATCCATCCACTCCCGCTTCGCGGAGGAGTCTATATCCCTCGAGATGAGCGGCCAGGATGCGCCCGCAGCCGACGATACCGATTCGAACCATGGGCCAACGGTAGGGGGGATCAGCCTGATGCCAAGTGAAAAGCATGGACCGAGGAGCCGCTTCGGTTACAATACGGGAAATACCCGACATGGAAAAGTTCGACGAGAAGGAACAATATGCCCAGACTCGCAAGAGTCTCATCGAGCGGCTCGCCGACTGGGAGGATCAGCGGACTTGGGAGGAATTTTACCAGACCTACTGGCGACTCATCTACAGTGTCTCGATCAAGGCCGGCCTCGGTCGGGACGAGGCGTTCGACGTGGTGCAAGAAACGGTCCTCACGGTCGCAAAGCAGTGGAAAAAGGGGCAAGTCTACGACCCGACCAAGGGCTCGTTCAAGACCTGGCTGATGAATATCACCCGCTGGCGCATCGCGGACCAGTTTCGTGGCAAACTAAAAAATCCCGCCGCGATGAATCAGGCGGGCGGAACGCCCGGTGGGGATGGTGATCTCCGCCGCACCGGAACGATCGAACGAATTGAGGGCGAGAACGGGGCCGATCTCCTCGAACAAGTCTGGGAAAATGAATGGCGGACGAATCTCACGGAGGTCGCTCTCGATCGCGTTAAAAAGCTCGTTTCCCCCAAGCAGTTCCAGATTTTCCACGCCAATGTGATCAAGGAATGGGACACCGAAAAGGTGAAGAAGGAACTTGGCGTCAGCCAATCTCAAGTCTATCTCGCCAAACACCGTGTCGGAAACCTCGTGAAAAAAGAGATCGAGAATCTGAAGCGCGAGTTTTCGTGAGGGGCCCGACAAGGGGATTTCCGGGGTCAAGGGGCCTCCAGAGCCGCCGTTTGAGGTGGGTCGATCGAACAAGAAACTGCCACCCGCGAGGTTGCGCCCTCGCCGATGGGCTGTAGTTTCTCCGCCACCCTCGACGCAGGGTGCTAATCCGCTTTTTCCCAGCCATGTATCGAACTCACCACTGCAACGAACTTCGTAAATCCGACGCCGACCTCACGGTCACCCTCGTGGGTTGGGTCAATACGGTACGAGATCACCACGGGGTGATTTTTATGGACATCCGCGACCGCGAGGGCGTCACCCAGTGTGTCTTTCGTTCCGAAGAGAATGCCGAGGCGACCGCGATCAGTCACAATCTGCGGTCCGAGGATGTTGTTCAGGTAACCGGGCGTGTCGACATCCGGCCGGAGATCGAAGGTCAGACGACGGTCAATAAAAACATCGCCACGGGTGAAATTGAACTGGTGGCAACGGAGTTGAAAGTTCTCAACAAGGCCGAGGTGCTCCCCTTTCAACTCGACAAGGAGCTGAGCAACGAAGACTTGCGGATGAAACATCGTTATCTCGATCTGCGCCGCCCCCGTATGGCCCGCAATCTGCGGACCCGCCACGTCATTACCAAAGCGGTGCGGGATGCGCTCGACGAAATGGGATTCCTCGAAATCGAGACTCCGATCCTGTCCAAATCCACCCCGGAAGGTGCACGGGATTTCCTCGTTCCTTCCCGGCTCAATCCTGGGAAATTCTATGCCCTTCCCCAGGCCCCGCAGCAGTACAAACAGCTCCTCATGGTCGCAGGGGTGGAGCGCTACTTCCAGATCGCCCGTTGTTTTCGGGATGAAGATCTCCGTGCGGATCGTCAGCCCGAATTCACTCAGGTCGACGTCGAGGCGAGCTTTGTGACACAGGAAGATCTCTACGCGATCATCGAATCCCTTCTCGTCCGTGTTTTTAAGGATGCCCGTGGCGTCGACGTGCCTACCCCGTTCCCCCGCCTCGTCTACCAGGATGCGATGGACCAGTATGGCAGTGACAAACCCGAGCGCCGTATCGGAATGGAGATTCATGATTTCTCTCCGGAGTTTGCCACTTCCTCGTTCAAGGTATTTTCTAGCACGATTGCCAAGGGCGGAGTGGTTCGTGCGATCAACGCCAAGGGATTTGCCTCGGTCACGACCGGTCAGATCAAGCGACTTGAGGAAATCGCCCGGGAAGCCGGGGCCGGAGGCCTTGCGTATATCAAAGTCGAGGGCGGCGAATGGAAGTCTCCCATCGTGAAGTTTTTCAGCGATGACGAAAAAGCCTGCCTCACCGAACGCCTCGGTATCGAAGAGGGTGACCTCATTCTCTTTGGGTGTGATCAGTGGGACGTCGTCTGTGACGTTCTCGGAAGACTTCGCCTCGAAGTGGCGACGATGTGCTCGCTCTACGCCGGCAAAGAAGACATCCTCGACTTCTTTTGGGTGATCGATTTCCCGCTTCTCGCCTTCGACAAGGAGGAAGGCAAATGGAACGCGGTACACCACCCTTTCACCCGCCCTCATCCCGACGATCTTGCCTTGCTCGATGACGAAGCGAATTACGGAAAGATCCGCGGTGCCGCTTACGACATCGTCCTGAACGGAAGCGAAATCGGCGGCGGCAGTCTCCGGATTCACGAAGGGGATCTCCAGGCGAAAATGTTCCGTGTCCTCGGTGTGAATGATGAAGAACAGGCGACAATGTTCGGACACATCCTCGCCGCGTTTCAGTACGGAGCGCCTCCGCACGGAGGGCTGGCCCTTGGTCTCGACCGCCTCGTCATGCTGGCCTGTGGAGAATCCAGCATCCGCGAAGTGATCGCTTTCCCCAAGAACAACAAAGGATACGACCTCATGTCCTCCAGCCCGGCAGAGGTCGATTTCAAACAATTGCGCGAACTTTACGTGAAATCGACCGTGCAGGAGAAAAAGGAGTAAGGGGGAAAGATGAACGGCAAACAACGCCTTCTTCGTTTTGCGGTGATCCTCATCGTAGCCGGGATCGGCTACTGGCAGCGGGATCATCTCCCTTCGGCCTCGACAGGCCCGAAAGCGGAGGCTCCACGCGAAAAGGGCACTGCGGTGCTGAAAGAGAATCCGCTTCCCTCCCCCGGAGGGACTGTAGCTCTCCCCGCAAAAGTCCACGGCTACGACAAATTCACCGATGCCCGACTCGTCGATGCGGAGGGGAATGACGGCGACAGTTTCCTGGTCGAGGCGGGCGGGCGGAAGTTTGTGTTGAGACTGTACTTCGTCGACGCTCCGGAAAAGTATCTCAGTGATCGCTACGAAGAGCAACGAAGGCGCGTCGCCGAACAAGCGCGGGAGATGGGAGGGATCACCCCCGAAGAAGCGGTAACGATCGGTCAGGAGGCCAAAGAATTTACGGGGAAACAACTCAAAGGGAAGGCCTTCACCGTTTTCACCTATTGGGAGGAGGTCTATGATGGTGACCGCTACTACGGATTTGTTCAATTGGCTGACGGTAGCTATCTCGGAACCCGCCTCGTCGAGCAGGGCCTCGCTCGTATCCACACCAAGGGTCCAGGATCGAAAGCAAAACCGGTCCCCACGCCGGATGGTGCCAGTTTTTTCCAACATCGGGACAAACTCTCTGCATTGGAACAGACCGCCCGAAAGACTCGACTCGGGGCCTGGAGGTTTTAGTGCTTTTTCTCAGGGTCTTCTCTTTTCCGGGCGAAAAGACGGCCAGGGGAGCGGGTACTCCTTGAACCGCCTCCGAGGAGGAACTACGATGGATGCCGGGAAGCAGTTTTTATTTCCTGTTTTCGTAACAAAGTGATGTTCAGTGGCTTAAAAACACCAGAACCGAAAATGCCTTTCCTTCGGTTCCGGGAAAGAGGCGTCCGTATTTTGTTTTTCTGGTTCGTTGCGGCTTCAATCTCAATAGGAGCCGACGAAACACGACTCGAATTCATCGGCCCTCTGCCAAAAGCCGAAACTCAGGTGACTTTTCCGTCCATCGACTTTGGTCCGACACCGGTCACGACCAATCCCGATCTGGAGATCAGGACCTTCCGTATCCCCGCCCCGAGAAGCCTCATTCTCTCCAGTGACGGGTACCCGCTCGCAATCAACCGTGTCGGGCAGCGTCTCACGATCCGACTCGCAGAGTCTGCCAAGACCCCGGAAGAAGCCGTTCTACGAGTTCGGGAAGCGCAGTCCCAGATCGAAGCATTCCATCCAACCATTTCGATTTCTGACATCGAGATTGGGAGGCATTTCACGAACCGTCCGAGCTATCCCCTCGCTCTCACCGGAGAGATTCCCAAACAGGCTCGCCGGAAGCTCCTCCTTGCTCTTCCGTCAGCCTGTAGCATCGAGCCGTTCTACAGGAGGGAATATCCCCAGGGAGAGCTCTTTGCCCACCTCATCGGTTACGTCGGTGTCTCTCTGCCAGACCAGCGCGGACCCGTCGGTGAAGTGGAGTATTTATGGCCCCCCTCCGAGGGCAGGGCGGGGATGGAGTTGTCTCTCGAAAAGGCCATCCAGGGGAAAGACGGTGAATTGCTACAACTCTGCGATCGCAACGGAAACGTGGTTCATCAAGAAGTGGTGGAGGCCCCTGTGCCCGGAGAAACCATTGTCCTGTCCATCAATCTCAGGATGCAGCGAGTCTCCATGGAGCGCCTTGCCGCCAGTGGGCGGCCCGGCGCATTTGTCGCAGTAGACGCCGACAATGGAAACATCCTTGCGATGATGTCGTATCCTTCCTTTGATCCGAATCGTTTCATCGGCGGCATATCCAACACCGACTATTCGGCCCTCGCTGGTCAGATCGATGCTCCTCTTTTTGATCGTGCAGTGAGTGGTGCTTACCCTCCGGGGTCTACCTTTAAGCCCCTCGTCGCCCTCGCCGGAATGGAAAGTGGCGCGATCAACGGAATCGAAACCAGATTTCCGGGGCCTGCCTCACTCGTTATCGGGGGGAGATCCTTCAAAAACTGGAGCTCGAAAAATGAAGGGATGATGGACGTGCGATATGCCCTCGTGCGGTCCTGCAATACCTGGTTCTATCAAGCGGCGCAGGAGATCGGCGCGGCTCCCATCAAATCCGTGAGTGAGCGCCTCGGGCTCGGATCGGCCCCGGATCTCCCGCTTCCCTCGATTTCCCCGGGGAATCTCCCCGACTCCGAGTTCTACAGCGATCCCCGGAGCCTCGCCAACTACGCGATCGGTCAGGGAGATGTTCTCACTTCGCCAGTGCAAATGGCATTTGCGATGGCCGCGCTCGCCAATGGAGAGTTTCTACCGAAAGCCCGGCTGATCCTAGAAAAACGCGATCCGAAGACAAATGCCGTGACCGAAACTATCCCGCCCGCCATTCAACACTATTTGAAAATGAAAGCCGAGGATGTCGACATTGTCCGGGACGGCATGTGGGGAGTCGTCAATTACTCGAATGGGACGGCCAAAGGGGCCGCCATGAGAAATCCGGTCGTTTATGGAAAAACGGGGACCTCCCAATGGTCGACCGGCGGCGAATTGCGCGCTCTCGCCTGGTTCACCGGGTGGGTCGATGCTACGAGTCCTCACATTGCCTTTGCTGCGGTGACTCACAGTGAGGGGTACGAAGGATTGAGCGGAGGCCGTAGCGCCGCCCCGATTGCCTCCGGTGTTCTCCGTACACTTTATGCAAAACCGGATCTATATGCGGTCACTCTCCCGGAGGGCCCCACGCGGGAGCAACCGCAAATCGTCGCCTCCAACCCGAATCCCGAACTCCTCATCCCCATCGACATCACCCCACAGAGACGACCCCAGGGAGGGTTGTTCCGCTTCCTCTTCGGAAGAAGGCGCTGAGAATACGCGCAACCCTGATCATGGAAGAGAATACGGAACCTATCG
>JAGPCC010000157.1 GCA_018058245.1 Verrucomicrobiales bacterium | reverse complement strand
CGCCGCGACACTATCGACCCCGATCTGATTCGGGGAGAAATATCCGACGGGTACGTCATCGGGATAACGTTGGTCGTCAAAGCCGCCTTCACCGGCACGTCCGCTGCCTGCCCAAAAACGATAGAGCAGTCGCGGGGCCCGTTGATCATAGGCGATCAGTTCCCAGTCAGAAGGTTGCGGAATACCGCCCCGGGCGCTCATTTCGGCAATCCAATCAACAGCCGGAGGACCAAATTGGTTCGAGACAAGACCGATCGCTTCGCGGGCGGAAAGGTTCATGCGTTGCGCCTGGGAAATCGCCGGGGTGATCCCTAGGACCGTGAGCAACAACGCAAAAAGAGTGGGGATTTTCAAATTCATGTTTAGCAGAGAGGATGAATCAAATTTGCAGTCGATCCTGACGAATCTCAATACGTTTCCTTCGGAGCGAATCTTAGCGGGAAATTCGCATCCCTTGGATGGCGACGCCGACTGCCCTATCGCCGATGGATGGAGGAACCGTATTCGGTCACCATTTCCGTTTGGTACACCACCCCAAATGGTGACTCGGCGAATCCTCAAATCACTCGCTCGACCAAACCGCAAATTCATTGCCTGACGGTTCAAGAAACTGAAAACGTCTTCCGCCGGGAAATGCAAAAATGGATTTCACGACAATTCCTCCCGCCGCTTCGACTTTCACCTGCGTCCCTTCGAGATCATCACTATAAAAAACAAGCAACGCAGCCCCGTTTTCGGTCGTGGAGGTTTGTTCGGATAGATAGAATCCGCCATCGAGACCTTCATTGAGAAAGGCCGTGTATTCGGGGCCATAGTCCTGAAAAGTCCATCCGAAGACCTTTTCAAAGAACGACTTTGTCAGGGCAAGGTTCCGGGAAGGATACTCCACGTAGTTGATTTTTTCGTGTTGATTCATGTCTGGGTTCCCTCACTCTGGCACCAGTTGTTGTCGGGATCAAATCACAAGGAGATCACCTCTCTCCCGCGCTACGCCGCACTTGGATCCTTTTCATGCGGCATCGGGTGGAGTAAGGTGGCTGGGTGAAACCTCTTCATGAAAGCGATTGGCCCAAACTGGTGCGACCGGGGAACCGAGTCTTCATCGGCGGCGGCGCATCGGTTCCGCAGGCTCTCGTGCGATCATTGCTGGCGCATAGCGAGCGCTTGCGGGATCTGGAATTTGTCCACATTCACGGATTGGGAGAGACACCCTGGATTGACGCAGCCTACGAATCGGCATTGCGAACAAATTCGTTTTTCCTAAGTCCGGACCTGAGCGAGGCGGTGGGTCGCGGACAGGCGGACTATACTCCCTGCCCGATGTCAGAGGTTCCCGAATTGTTTTGTGGAGGCGCTCTGCCGGTGGATATTGCGTTGATCCAGGTCAGTCCGCCGGATGAATCTGGCCACTGCTCGCTCGGAGTGAGTGTAGATGTAGTGCGGGCGGCGGTACGTTCGGCACGCCTCGTCATCGCCCAGGTAAACCCCCAGATGCCGCGAACCGGAGGCGATTCACTCTTGGCGGTCGGGGAAATCGACTATTTTCTGGAGCACGATGCGCCGCTTCCGGAATTGGAACGGCCGGTGCTCGATGAGCGACAGGATCGCATCGGTCATTATGCCGCACAGTTAATCGACAATGGCGCAACACTTCAAGTGGGGCTCGGAAACACGCCCGAGGCAGTCATCCGGGCGCTCGTGAAGCATCGTCACCTCGGGATCCATACCGGCATGTTCAATGATGCCTTGATGGAACTGGTCCGATGCGGTGCGGTCGACAATTCACAAAAACACTACAAACCGGGAAAAAGTATCGCCAGCCACGTGATGGGCAGCGCTGCACTTTATCAATTTGTAAACGATCATCCCGATCTGGAACTGCACCCGAGCGACTGGGTCAATGACCCGGTTCGTATTGCCCGCAATCATCGGATGGTTTCGATCAACGGCGCTCGCATGATCGATCTAACCGGGCAAGTGGTACGGGATTCCAGCGGACACCATTTTTACGGAGGAATCGGTTCGATGCAGGATTTTATCCGGGGAGCGGGTCGCAGCAAAGACGGGCAACCATTGATCGTGCTGACTTCGCGAACGGACGATGACAAGCATGCCCGCATCGTTGCGGACCTGGACCCCGGCAGCGGTGTTTGCACCGGACGCACGGATGTTCACTACGTCATCACCGAGTATGGGATCGCCCACCTCTTCGGTCGGAGCATCCGCGAACGAGTCGCGCGTCTCGTGGAAATTGCCCATCCCGATGATCGCGAGAAATTGTTGGAAGGGGCGCGCCATCGCGGATGGTTGCCCAAATTTTTCACAATGCCGGGCGGTGCTCGGGACGGGGTGGAATCGAAGCGTCTCGAGTTTTCCTGCGGATCGTTCCAGTTACGCCCCTTGCATCCCAGCGATATGACGATCTTACAGGAGTTTTTCTATTCGCATGACAAGGAAACCGTACGGATGCGATATGGTCATCAACTGGAGCGGATGAGCGGCGAGTCGGCGTACAAATTGGCTGCAGTGGATCCGGAAAAAGACACCGCACTGGGCTTATTCAACCGGAATCAGGAATTGCGAGCGATCGGTCGTTTCTACCTCGACCCCGGCGGAGAAACCGCAGAAGTGGCCTTTGTCGTCCATGAATCGACACGCCGGGCTGGCATGGCGGGGGTCCTCTTAGGCGAACTGGCGATCGCTGCAGAAATTCGGGGAATCAAAGAGTTCTGGGCCAGCGTCCTGCCGGATAACCATGCGATGGCTGGGCTGTTTCAGCGAGCGGGAGGAACCAGCAAGTCTGCCTTGTGGGATGACGAGCGCCATTTCCAAATCCCGGTGGAGGGCATCTTGAAGGGCTATCCGGAATTTTTGAAACACAAACAAATCATGAAACGATGAACTCCGATCCGCTCATTATTGGGGTACACTACGACGTCGCCTACGAGCGCCACGACACCGGACCCGGTCATCCCGAGTCCGCAGGGAGATACCGGGTTCTGCGCGAGGCCCTCGCCACATTGCCTCCAGATATCATCCGTTTCCCCGGCCGCCGGGCGACGGTTGCAGAGGTGTTGCTGGTCCACGAGGCCTACTATCATGACCTAGTCTATCGCGACGTGGAAGGATTCGCCGATGTCCTGCGCACGGGTGACACCGCCATTTGTGCCGAGAGTTATGTGGTGGCCCTAGAGGCGAGCGGTGCTGTCCTCGCGGCGGTCGACGCGGTGATGGCGGGATCGTTGACCCGGGCATTTTGCGCCGTGCGTCCGCCGGGCCACCATGCGACCGCAAACCGGGGCATGGGATTTTGCCTTTTTAACAACGTGGCGATCGCGGCGAGATATTTGCAGAAGCATCATGGTCTGGAACGGATCGCGATCATCGATTGGGATGTTCACCACGGCAATGGAACCGATGAGATCTTCGCGACCGATCCATCGGTGTTCTATTTTTCGATGCACGAGCGCGGGAGTTATCCTTTCACCGGTGGCGAGGAGGATCACGGAAGCGGCGAAGGAGTGGGAGTGACCTTGAACATACCCCTGCCGCAGGGATCCGGCGGTGAAATCGCGCTGGCCGCGTGGGATGATGTAGCGGCTCCGATGCTCGAAGACTTTCGACCGGAATTTGTCCTGATCTCAGCGGGGTTTGACGCGCGGCGAGGCGACCCATTGGGGGGCTTACACTGGGAGGATAGCACCTTCGCAAGTCTCACGAAACGGGTCGTAGCCCTTGCGGAGAAGCACGCGAAAGGTCGCGTTGTCTCTGCATTGGAAGGCGGATACAATCCTGCAGGGCTGGCGGCAGCAGCGTTAGCGCACGTTCTGGCCTTGGGGGAATGAAGAAACGGTTCTTCACTCCTGACGCAAATTTCGCCTATCGATCTTCCGCTTTGAGCATCCGTGAGTGATGATCCCACCACGAAAGACACGGGAAGAGCCGAGTCATTTCGCGGGAATCACCGGAAGCCGGATGTGACTGGGATGCTCCGAACTTAGACGAATGGACTGATGGGCGACTTGCGTTCGACGGTTCCGGTTGAGCGGCTCTCCAGTGTTCGGGTTCGGATCAAAGCGCGGAAAGTTGGAACTCGAAATATCCACGCGGATGCGATGGCCCTTTTTAAAGACATTGGCGGTAGGATAGAGCTTGATCGTGAATTCGTAGACCTCCCCCGGAGTCATCAATTTTTCCTCCGTGAGTGAATCGCGAAAGCGCGCCCGGACAATGCCGTCGCCGATATTGAGATCGAAGCCGCCAGGCCAATCGGCAGACGGCGGGTAGCAATCGATCAGCTTTGCAGTGAAGTCGGTGTCGGGAGCGGAACTGGAGGCGTAGAGTGTCACTTCCATCTCGCCGGTCACTTCGAGATCCTCAGCAAGAGGTTCACTTTGAAAGACAACGATGTCGTTTCGCGCAGAAAGCGGGATATTTTCCTGGAAATTCCACACGTGCTCTCCACCCCGCTGGTCCCAGCCGCCTTGAATGAGAATGTCGTCACCGGACGAAATATTCCCGCCGATCGTAGGGACCGGATCAGCAGGGTCGTACTGGTAGTCGATCTGCCCCTGAGTGGTTGTCGGTGAAGTGGTCGAGAGTCCGCCATCGGGCTGCAGGTAATAATTGGTGTATTTTGTCCGGGCGAGCGGCCACTCTTTCTCGCTGCGCCACTGCCCTCCATGCATCAGTTTTTCGTCTTTTGTCTTGCTGCCGTCACCACTGCCCATCACAAAGATGCGAACTGGAGTCTCAAACGGGGCCGCTTTTCCAACCGAATTGTCGATTCCTTTGAGCCAATGATCGTACCATTCCTGACGCCACGCCCACTGGTCTTTGATCGCCGCATCTTCCCCGAACTCGACTTGCCCGTGCTGGTGTCCTGCTTGCTGGCCGTGGATCCAAGGGCCCATGATGAGATAGACTGGGCCTTTGATGGCGGTGTTCAGAGCCGTGAAATTAGCGGTGGTGTTGCCGCACCAGGAATCATACCAACCTGAGACGAGGTACACCGGCATGTCTTTGTACTTCTGGGGACTCCCGATGATATCGTTTTGCGCCCAAAACGAGTCATTCGCTCCGTGTTCCATGGCAGAGACGAGCCAGTCCTCGTATTCGGGGCTGTGACGGAGAGGCGTCATGCCGCGGCGGGTAGGAAGGTGATTAAGGAAAGGAATTCGTTGGTCTGTCAGGGTTGCCTTGAGCATTTCCGCAGTAGCCTCGTCCTTTGAGACACGACTGCCTCGGGCGGCGTTGATGAAAATCCAGTTCCAAAAACGGAGTTCGAAGGCCCCGGCATTTCGGAGGCTCTGGCGCCCCATGTTGGACATGGCGTCGACAGGAATCACCGTCGTGAGCCCTGCGGATGGCGACTCGGCCATCGCGGCAGCATGCTGGGTACCACCGTAGTACGAAGTGCCCAGCATACCGACTTTGCCGTCCGACCAATCTTGGTCTGTGATCCAATTGATGCAGTCCGTGCCATCTGGTCCATCATCAGTCAGCATGTGCCAAATCCCCTCGGAGGCATACCGCCCACGCGTGTCCTGAGCGACAAAGACGTACCCGTGAGTAGCGTAATAAATCCCAGCGGTTGCTTGTCCGTCTTTGTTGTAAGGAAGTCGGGCGAGAATGACCGGCAGCTTTTCTTCGCTCGCCTTGCCGTCTTTGGCGGGGCGATAAATATCGGTGGCGAGACGGACTCCATCCCGCATCGCAACCATGACGTTTTTTTCGACAAGATGGTTCGCAGGAACGGTGATTGGTTTGCCTTCTTCGGCCACGAGGGAGACAGCGGCAGCGAGCAGGAAAGTGACGAAATAGGGAATGCGTTGAATCATTTCAGGTGTGGAATAAAGGTGTTGTTAGAGTTTTTCTGTGGTGTGATTTGCTTCGGCGAAAACGTCCTCCACGGCGATCTTCAAATGCCGTGCCCGTGGGGTTTTCCCCCATCCATCGTGGGGATCAATAAACCCCACCCATAGTTCGCCCGGCGTATTTTCGAGGAGGAAGGGGTAGGTTGTCGAACCCCTCGCGACCACTACCGACTCCGTCCAGGTGCGCCCCTCGTCTTTGGAGAAAGCAAGACACAGTTCGCTGCGGTCGTCCGGATTCCACGCCAAAGCCAACCGCCCGTCCGCCAGACGGATGACATGTCCGGGTGAAGAACTGCTCCGGATCTGGGTCGGTTTCGCCACGGACCAAGTGAGTCCCCCATCTTCAGAAAAAGATTCCCAGAAAAATTGACGCGTCGTGCGGATGATCATCCAGAGTCGCTTGTCCTGTAGTTCAATCACGCATGGTTCGACCGCACCATCGTGATCGCCCGCGCCCCCGATGTCGATTTGGTTGCTTAGCACCCATGTCAGGCCCCCATCTCCAGAAACCACAGATCTCGAAACCAGTCGGCCCGGGTTGGCGACGTAATGCGAGAAAGGCACCACGAGATTTCCGCCACTCGTTTCCTCCGCACCATTGGTGCTTCCCGTATAACCCTGAAAGATCATCTGTGGCTGACTCCAGGTCTCGCCATCGTCCTTGCTGCGTACGGTCCAGAGATCACTGCGGGTATTTTCGGTGGGGTTCTCCGTCTTCCGATCCCAGGCATGTTGCTTATAACCTAAGAAAAATACATACAGGCTCCCGTCGTGAGTCCGGTGCGAAGTGGGATGGGCTGATCGCCCCTCTGGCAACCGGGTGATCTCGCGCTCCGCTTCCCACGTCTTGCCTCCGTCGCGGGTAGTGCGTGAGGCGATATAACATTCGCCCGGTTTTCCTCCGTAACTGGTCGGTGTCGAGTAGACGGACATCACTGCCCCATCGTCGAGTTTTACGAGTGAGGGGCCGAGTACAGCGGGATGCTTCGTATCGTGAGTGAGATCCGTCGAGCGCGGGTGCATCTCCACGGCCTCCCCGCTCTGATGCCACACGGTGAACGGCTTGCGGGCAAATTTCGGGTCCACCTTGGCAAGGTGTTCGATCAGCAAATTGGCGATGATGCGGTGCCCGGCGTCACCCGGATGCATCCCGTCGGAGCTGAGCGATCCCGGTTTGTGATTCGGCTCGGCCTCGTACGCCTCAAACGCCGCAAAAACATCGACAAACCCCACATTCTCCGTTTTGGCGATCTCTCGCACTACGGTAATGTAGTCATGCAGCATTACATTCAATCCATCGACATCCTCCGGTTGGTACGGAGATTTCCCGTATAGCTTGAGCGTCGTCTCTGACCAATTAAGAGGATTGGATGTCATCAAAACGACACGAGTCCCCTGTTCCTTCAGTGTCTGGATCATTTCCGTGAGATTCTTTCGGTAGTCAGCGAGGGCCACCCGTGGCTTGTCCGCCGGTGGGTCTTTCCACACATCGACGGCCGCATCATTGAGACCGAACATGACCACAACAAGGTCTGGTTTCCGAAGGAGCACGTCCTTCTCAAACCGCACTTTTGCCATGTTCGTAGTGTTGCCACCGATTCCTGCATTGATGACTTTCACATCCTGCCCATCGTAGGACAGGTCACTGGCAAGCAGCGCCGGATACACGACGGTCCTGCCACGAGCTGCTGTAACCGAGTCACCAAAGGTGACAATGGTCATCCCCTCTGCAGCGCGTAGGGGGGAATTCGGCGCACTAAACCATGCGATAGTGAAGGCGAGAAGGAGGCGGTTCATAGATGGGGGATCAGTAGAGTTCTCAAAAATTCGATTCAAACCGGCCATTCCAATTCAAACCCCTGACTCTTGAGGGTTTGTTGAAAATTGACGAGCTTCTTGGTGTCATTCCGAATCCCCCGGGGGATCTCGTGCCGATCGAGACAATGGGCAGCCAGCGCGCCGGCAGCTTCCCCGATGCTCCACTCGACAGGATGGAGGCGATAACAGCCGTTACTCAGATGAGTGGTCCCGATGTTTTTACAAGCGGCGATCAAGTTCTCGATTCGTCGAGGCAGTAAAGATCCAAGCGGAATCTGAAACGGGACACTGGCAAAGTCAATGTAGTTGTCGCCTCCCGAGCTGGGGTGCAAGTCCAAGTGGTAGTAGCCGATTCCCACGGAATCATAGAACGAGGTCGCCCTCGCTTTGTCGGAAGCATTTCCACCCAAAACCATTCGCTCGGCCCGGGAGAGATGTTGCTCCAAAACCGTGAACTCCGCTTTAATGCGGCGCGACTCCCGGATGTACGGATATTTGGCCAGCCCGTCGTCGGTCCCCATGATGTCTTTGCGCAGACGCAATCCCTTCCAGCCGCTGCCACCGTCGGGACGAGGCGCTTCGGTCTGCAGCCAATAGAGCAGGGACAAACTCAGTTGCCGGGAACCCTCGAGGTGTTTGGCGATTTCCTCTTTGCTGCCGGTGATCAAATTCCCTGACATGTAGTCATTTTGGGGCCAATTCACGATGGTTACACCGCTGTCGTAGGTGCCGGGAAGAAAATTGGACGGATCGATGATGCGCCGATAGAGCCAGAGATTCAGCGCTTTCGTTTTCTCCGGCGGCCCTGCCTTTGTGGGGGGAACAAAGGCGAGATCGTGCGGCTGAAGAGTGTTCGGTTTAGAATACTGCAAAGACAGCAATCTTCCGGGCCACGGCGGAGTGAGATTCGGAGTGTGATCTTTCCAAAAGTCGTATTGATCCGGTTTTTCGATCGTGTGATCTGCCCCATCGATATGGTCGATGGCGAAACACCAGGTAAAAGATTGAATGTTTTCCGGGGCAGCCAGATCAGGTGCATGAGCTTCCCCGGTGTCTTTCTGCGACTCCGCACCGGTGACGAATTCTGTCTTTGTGAGAGGCAATAGATCACCTTGTTCACTCGCATCGATGAAATACGGAGCCACTGCCTGAAGTTCGTGCCCCGAAGCGGTCGCGAGAGTCAGAGAGAGCACACGATCCCCATCGACATCGGCTCTGACTGGCTGAGTATTCAACAGGACTGTCAATCGGCCGCTGCTCACAAAAGGTGCGAGCATGGCCTCCAAGACTGCGACGGCGACTCGCGGTTCGTGACAAAGGCGGGACACGCTTCCATTTCCGGGATTGAGTCGAGGATCTCGTTTCGCCGCGTCCGTGAGCGGATAATTTCGTCGGTAGAAATCGCGAACATTTTCACGGAACTGGCGGTAGCTCGCGGTACATCCAAAGGTCTCGATATTGCTGTGTTCGTCCGGAGGAACTCCCTGCTGACTAAGCTGCCCGCCGATCCAGTCTGTTGGCTCTGTCAAGAGAACCCGCTTGCCCATTCGTGCAGCGGCGAGGGCTGCTGCGCAGCCCCCCAATCCTCCTCCGATGATGACTACATCTACTGCGATTTCTTTAGCAGAAGCATCGCCTTTGACAGCGGAGGAAATTTGCGGGTAGAAAGCGGAGGCGGCCCCGAGTCCACAGAGTTCCAAAAAACGACGCCGCTGAAAGCTGCCTGAAAGATTTCGCGACGAGTCACGCCGTTTCAGAAGGTCAGGAATCCGATTTTCAAACATACGATTTTTCTATTTTCGGGTTTCGAATTTCAATCGCTCTATTCCCAGGGTTTCCAGACGGCAACGCTCTCGATCACACGGAACTTCTTTTCGGCACCGAGTTTTTTGTAGAGATCGCGTGTCCACTCGTAGGCCGGTGGCAATTTGCCCACGATGGTGATCGGCCTAGGGTAGATGAGCGCTAGATTGTGGGGCAGATCGCCGACGCGGAGAACTCCGAGGAATTCCGGGGTGTCATTGTCCTCATGACTCTCCGGTAGTGTCGAAAGAATCAGTTCCGATACATCCTGATTCAGAATGGCCGCGTAGATCGCGGCAGGCGCGGTGTATCCTTCGCCAAACAGTGCGGTCGGCCCTGTTTGCAATCGTTGCTGCACGAGGGAAAAACCTTGAAGTAAATCGCAGGTCTGACGTTCGGGGAGGGACTGCCCCAGCATCGGATACGTCCGTCGCAAAGTAGAGTAGTATCCCGGACCGACTGAGGTGAGTCCGGTTCCTCGCACCTCCACACCGGCAGTGGTAATCGGCCCCGGAAGGGAAGGACGCGACGGACCGCCGCCAGAAAAACTGTGGGTCGCATCGGGTTGCATCGCGTAGACCACGGTGGGAGTTGCCGCAGGAGCGTCGGTGTAGCGGAGAAGACGGATCTGTAAATCGATGTCATCGTTCGTTCGGAACAGAAGAGTGTCGTAGGCAAGATTCGGTTTCGCCTCTCCGTCGTCGCGGCGACCGAGATCCGAAAGCGAGGCCTCTTTGCTGATCTGGCGAAAGGTCGTCCGGCGTAGTTCGGAAATCGCTTTGTCGCGGTGCTTGACCCAGTCCTCCTCCGTGCTGATCTCCGGAAGGGGAGCGCGATAAATGAGGAGCTTTTCGGCGTCGATCATGGTGTCGTTTTTCGGCAAATTCCCTCCAAAGACCAGAAGATTTTCCTCTGGCTCCAGAAAATCGGTAACATCATCCTCCACCGGAGTCGGATCGTTCTTCAGGTGCGTGTTGAAAAAGGTGAAGACTGCTTTGCGGAGTTTTGGTGTGTATCCGTGGGGTGCTAGATCCTCGACGAGGTCGAAATGATCGGCAGCAGAGAGCGCGGTGTATTGGTGACGGATGCGATGGGCGACATCGCGGTAGTGACGGGGCCGCCAGAGCAGGTCCTCACTCCCGGAGGCAATCAGAAGCGAACGCGGGGCGATCAAGGCACCGAGATCGGGCCAGCCCCACTGTTGATAGTTGATCCAAAATGCACAATCACAGTGCCCCTCGACCGACCGGTCCTGCGCCACGCCGGCGACGCTGCCGCTTTGGCAGACGGGGGCGACCACCTGCAAACGAACATCGGCAGCACCGAGCGCCCAAGAGACGACACCACCACCACTCAGGCCGGTGACGCCGAACCGGGTCGAGTCGACGTCGGAACGCGTCGACAGGTAGTCAAGCGCCCGCATTCCGTTCCAGACCTCCGTCCCGAGCGGAGTATAACCGCGGCTCGGCCAGTCCCAATGCGTCCCCCGATAGGTGCCGTGGTGAAATCCCTGGCACTCGCCGAGTTGGATCGGATCGAGCACCAGTGCGATATAACCGTGCTGGCCGAACCAGCGGGGATTCTGTTGATAGGGATTATTGACCTTCCCCTTGGTGTGACCGCAGAGAAAGAGCACAGTTGGCAATTTCCCTTCGATCTTCGCGGGACGATAGAGATTCCCGGTGACGTGGGCACCGGGAAAGCTCTGAAAGTGAATTTTCTCCACGACGTAATCCCCCCGATCTAGAGTTCCGGTGATCGTCGCCTCCAGCGGGGTGCGATCCGGCAGGGGAGAGAGTCCTATCATCTCCCGCCATTGCTCCCGCCGTTGCTTGAGGGTCGCGTTCCATTGGTCGGGAAAGAGCGGAGCCGCGAGTGACGATTGGGAGATTCTTTCTCCGGTCCGGGACACACTACCGTAGAGAGTAGTCCCATCGGCTCGCAAATGCGGAATACCTCCGGGGAGGAAGGTGAGAATGGCGATTCCAAAAAAGAGCGGAGAACGGATTCGGAGGTTCATCAGCGATGGCGAGATACGCAAAAAGAACGGGGCAGGAAATCGATCAGCGGAGGGACTTTCGGCGATTGCCGGAGGACTGCGGGTGGTTCACTTACCCATCTTGGCCCGTGCTTTTTCCATGACACTTGCCAGTGAGACTTCTTTCCCCTCCAGGCGCGCGCTTTCGTCGGCCGCTTCCATGAAAGCGTAGATTTCGAGAGTCTCCTCCGAAGAAACGGGCACCTTGCCGGTGTGAAAATAGTTTGCGATTTCCACAACGAGAGGTTCGT
>JAGPCC010000396.1 GCA_018058245.1 Verrucomicrobiales bacterium | reverse complement strand
GCATTGTGATCGATCGCCATGTGCCATTTTCCCGAATGCCCGGTGACATAACCATTCTCCTGGAGGACCTTCGCCAGGGTTATTTCACCGGCTGGCATCCTGCCGCTGTACCAAGGTTCCATCACCCGGCTGCCTTTTTTGGAATTCGGTGCCGGTGGCGCTCCTCCCACGACGTGCGTCTTTTGCGCCCGCGCCGGATGATTCCCGCTTAGGATCGCGCACCGGGAGGGAGCGCAGGTCGGGGCCGGGGAATATGCCTGCCAGAACAGCACTCCCTTTTTCGCCAGAGCATCCATGTTCGGCGTCTCATAGGGCGAAGGGTCGTCGATGTCGTAGCACTTCACATCCTGCCAGCCGAGGTCATCGGTGAGGATCAGGACAACATTGGGATCTGCGGGGCGGGTTGCCTCGGCGGCCGGACAGTCGAGAGCAGGCGCAAACGCGAAGAGGAGGAAAAAGGGGATGGGTTTCATGGAGGGAAGGTCGACGGCGCACTGGAGCGCGATGCGCTGCCACTATTTACCACACAAAGGGATGGCATGGCAAGATTCCCGGGAAGTTCCCTTCCTCTCGACTGTCAGATATGGCAGGAAAAGGCGGCGGCTTTGATGGGTGTTTGAACTTTGAACTCCCCCCTCCCCTCTCACCGAAAAGGCCAGAAGATCGGGATGAGAATCGAGGCGACGATCCAGAGAAGGAGATTGAGCGGTATTCCGATCTTCGGAAAGTCGTTGAACTTGTACCCTCCGGCCCCATAGACATAGGTGTTTGTCTGGTACCCGATTGGTGTCGCAAAGCTCGCACTACACCCGAAGATGAGGGCCACGATGAAGGGCCGGGGATCGACTCCGATCTCCCCGGCATAATTGATTTTTCCCGCGATGCCGATCACGATGGGGGTCAGCAGCGCCGCCACCGCGTTGTTGCTGATCAGCTCTGTCAGGGTGGAACTCAAGAGATAGATGATGGCGAGGATCACAAAGGGCGAAAAGTCTCCGCAAATCGCCATGATGCCGTTCACGAGCACCTGCGCTGCACCAGTCTGCTCCATTGCGAGTCCGAGCGCCAGCATCCCGAAAATGAGGAAGATGATGCTCCACTGGACGGAATCGTAGGCTTGCTGGGGGGTGACGCAGCGAAAGAGAATCATCGCGAGCGCGGCCAGGATCGCGAGGGCGGGAATCCCCATCACCTGAAAGGAGGCTCCGAGGATGAAGGCGGAGGCGATCCCTACCCCGAACCAGAGTTTTTTGCGATCGACGACCAATTCTTTGGTTTCTGACAAGCTCACAAAATCCTTCTGCTCCTGGAGCCGCCGGAAGGCATCGGGTTCTGCCTCCATGAAGAGGGTATCGCCAAAAGCAAGGCTCACGGTCTGGAGCGAATTTTTGAGGTTGGTCCCCTGCCGGTGAATCGCGAGCACGTTGATCCCGTAGTTTCGACGAAAGCCGATCTCTTTCAGGGTCTTTCCGACGAGACTGGACTGGGGTCCGATGATTCCTTCGAGCATCTTCAGCTCCCGTGTCTCGACTTGGGTGAGGCTGAGATCATTCTGCCCTTCGAGCCGGACTTTGGGGTCGGCACGCAGTTCTTTGAAGGCTTTCCCGTGGACGATCACAAGAAGTTTGTCTTTTTCAAAGATGACCAATTCATCGAGCGCGACGTCGAGACTGCGACCCCGCCGTTTCACCTCGAGGACGCGGGCTCTCGGGTAGGTTTTTAAAAGGGAGTCAACGAGGGTCTTCCCCACGAGCGGTGACCCCGGCTCGACCTGGAACTGGGTCAGCACCTCCCGAGTGGCGTCGGGATCGATCAACTCGGAGAGCGAATTGCGGGAGGGCAGGAGCTTTCTCCCGATCGTGAGAAGGTAGACAAAACCGATGAAGGCGTAGACAAGCCCCAACTGGGTGACTTCAAACATCCCAAAGGCCTTTTGCCCGTAATCCTGGGCGATCCCGTCGATGATTAGCGTAGTCGATGTGCCAGTGAGTGTGCAGGTGCCGCCGAGAATCGAGGCAAATGAGAGAGGGATCAGCAATTTGGACCCGCGCATTCCGGTGGCGCGGGCATGTGCCAGAACGATCGGCAGAAAAACCACCACGATGGGGGTGTTGTTCACAAAGGCCGACAACAGGGCGACCATGAACATCATCACAAAGAGGGTCTGCAGTTCGGTCTTTCCGGCGATGCGGGAGAAAAATCGGCCCATCGTTTCGATCACGCCAGTGCGCTCCAACCCCGCACTGAGGACGAACATACTGGCGATGGTGATCGGGGCTCCGTTGCTGAAGACACTGAGAACGCCCCGCGCCACGATCTCTCCGTCTTTCACCAGATCATTGAGGGGCAGAATCCCGAACAGGAGGATGCCGCCGAGCGCGGAGAGAGCCACGACGTCGGGAGATGCCCACTCGCGAAAGAAGGCGAGCACGACAAAGGCGAGCACGAGATAGGTCGCCAGAATCGCAAGATTGAGGTGGGGAAGATAGGGCTGGAGGAGTTCGAGGATCACTGCGGGGATCTTAATTCGCTTCCCCTGGGAAACCAAGTCTCTGATTGCGATCTTACCTCGTTTTGTTAGAATGCAGAAATGTCCTCGCTGGAACGACCTCCCACTCATTTCGAGACACGTGTCTATGATGCCTTGCTGCTCATCCCTCGCGGAAAAGTCACGACCTACGGGCTCGTCGCAAAATATGTCTCATGTGGCTCCCCTCGCGCGATCGGCCAGGCCCTGCGCCGGAATCCGTTTGCCCCGGAGACTCCGTGCCACCGCGTCGTGAGCAGCGATCTCCGCATCGGGGGATTTTTCGGCACGATGGAGGGGAAACCCATCATCGAAAAGCGGGCTCTCCTCGAAAAGGAAGGAGTCATTTTTGATGAAAATGGCGTCATCGATCCTGCTTGTTGTTATCGCTTCGATGAGTGAGGAACACGAAGAGTTCGACCCGTCAGAGGCGATGCGGCGCGAGCTCGCCGAAAATCTCGCCGATCTCGAGGTCTACCGCATGCCCTTCGGTCGCTACAAAGACCATGCCCTCCACCGCCTGCCCTACGAGTATCTCCACTGGTTTGTCGAAAAAGGAGATGGGTTTCCGGGCGGTCGCCTCGGGGAACTAATGGAGTTCGTCTACCATACCAAAGCGAGCGGATCGGAAATTGTCTTTTCGAGATTGGGGACGAGAAATTAAGGGAACCGGGTGAAGTGCCCGGAGCCAGAGATGCTTAACTAGCCCTTACTATTAAAATCATAGATTTTATATTAACCTAAAAAGGAAAATGGGCGTGTTCGGCGAGCACCTTTGATCGAGGCGTTTGATGTGGCGGAGCGGTGATGGGTGGGCGGGGGTTTTCATCCGCTCAGGAGCAGTTGTGCGTCTTCTGGG
>JAGPCC010000156.1 GCA_018058245.1 Verrucomicrobiales bacterium | reverse complement strand
TACTGCCTATGGTTTTGATGGTTAAAATAGGGGATTCTTCTTGCGGGTTTGGACGAAGTGCCTTACAAATGGCGCCTTCCATGGGCCCGGCTTCGGGCGCGATCTGTCAATCTTTGATCCATTCACCGATTTTATGGCCAAAAAAGTTGCTCCGAAGAAAGCCGCGTCTGCGAAAAAAGCAGCAACGGGGAAAACACCGACTCCTGTGAAGAAGGCTACGGCAGCGAAAAAAGCTGCCCCTGGGAAAGCGCCTGCATCGAAAAAAGCAGCCCCCGTGAAGAAAACCGCTCCGGTGAAGAAAACCGCTCCGGCGAAGAAATCAGTCTCCGTAAAGAAGGCTACTCCCGGAAAAAAAGCTGCTCCTGCGAAGACCGCTACCCCTGTGAAAAAAACGACTCCTGCCAACGAATTTTCTAATCCGACCCCATCACCGTCGAAGTCGACGGGTAAAAAGAAGGCGAAGTCGGAATCTCCTAAATCCCAACCCAAGCCGGCTCCTCCGGCAAAGGCTCCTATCAAAAAACGAATTGCTGTCAAACGTCGCCCGGTCTTTGCACACCTGGTTCCTCCGGTGCATCCCACTTCTTCCGGTCAAAATAAGGAGAAGCCCAAAAAGTTGTCACCTCAGTTTCTGAAAATTCAGCGGCAGAAGTTGCTGGATCTGCGTGACACGCTCCTCGATCAGATGTCGGGTGTCACTCGCGATTCACTGGGGGGAGATGGGGCAGGGGAGTCAGCCTTTGGGATGCACCAGGCCGACGCGGGCAGTGATTCCTATGACCGTGACTTTGCGCTCAGCATTCTTTCCAAAGAACAAAACGCCGTCTACGAAATCGATGAAGCAATTGTTCGCATCGATTCCGGAGAATACGGAATTTGCCAGGCGTCCGGAGATGTGATCCCGGTCGCGCGGCTCGAGGCGATGCCCTTTGCCCGTTGTACTGTTGAGTATCAAGAGAAACTGGACCTCGAGCAGGCGAGCGGAAATCATCGTGCTCCGGTCACTTCTCTCTTTGGATTGGAGGAAAAAGAAGTCTCTAAACCCTCTGATGACGAAGAGGATTAAAATTATCGTTTGAGATTCCGTGGAAGTGCTTTAAAATCCCCGTCCTCTCGAAACACCTCTACAAAATTTTATCCCATGCCCAGAGACGTCATCGTTCTTGAATGCACCGAGGCCAAAGCAGAAGGCGGTCGCCCGTCTATCTATGTGACCACGCGCAACAAAAAGAGTCTACGCACACCGGGGCGACTTGAGAAAGTCAAGTTCAACCCCTATCTCAAGCGTCGCACTCTCCACCGCGAGAAGCGCTAACTTCTTCTGAGCTACTTTTTTATTACGTGCTATGGGCCCGAAAACTGAACAGAGAGCGATCAATCTTCGTAAATCAAACCGCCGCATGCCGCGTCGCCGTTTTGATATTCCGTTTGAGAAGGTCAACTACCTTAATGCGGAGTTCCTCAAGAACTTCACGACCGACTCCGGCAAGATCTATGCCCGTCGCACCACTGGTGTCTCGGCCAAGTTGCACCGTCGCATCACCCGCGAGATCAAGCGCGCCCGCGCTCTGAACTTGATGTGATTGATTGATCAAAAACCTTTTTGATACCCAACAGGGTTAGGTCGATGGCCTAACCCTGTTTTGTTTCCCGAATTGGTCGTTTTGAAAAGCACTACCGGCGAATCCAGAGACTCGTCTGTGAGGTGCTGAGTTGGAACTTACGCTGGTGCTCCCGAATCAAAAAGGGAAGCTCCTGTGATTCGACGAACTCGAAGGTTCTATGAAGATGTTCTTTCAGAAACTCGAGCGTCGCGCCGGTCGGTTGATTCTCTCTCGGCGTATACTCCTCCAACCATGTTGCCGGAGTTGCAAGGACGAGCCTTCCGCCGGGGGTCACGAGATCGGGAAGACGATCAAGAAAGAGCTGCGGCGACGGGAGCCGACAAAGCAAATTCGCCGCGTGGACGAGATCAAATTGACCAAGATCGGGGCGCAGATTCATCGCATCCCCGACCTCAAAGGACGCCTTGGCCGGTTCGACGGATCCAGGGAGATCGACGAAGAGTTCCTCCGCAAGGTGCATTTCCCTGAAGCGGCGATAGCGAACTTTGTTTCCACGACGGATTTCTTCCGCGACGCCAATGAAGCTGGCGGAAAAATCGATGCCGATGACCTCGTTGGAAAATCGGGTCAATTCAAAAGTCGACCTCCCTACGGCGCAGCCCAGATCGAGAGCCCGCTCTACCGGGGGCGCGAGCTTGGCTGCCTCCACCGTCGTCCGAGGGAACTCCAGGCATCGCGGCGGGAGGGTGGATGGATCGAAGCCGACCCCATCGAGAATCTCGTCCGGTGAGCCGTAGTGAAAGATGAGATACCAATCCCGGAGTAGATCGCTTTCGTAAGACATCGTTTTTTTGGGAGATCAGTATGTCAGGAGCGCCTCGGTGCGGACGCTAGGATCGAGGTTTTTCCTACCATCGAGAAATGCGAGTTCGACAAGGAAAAGGAGGCAAAGGACATCACCACCAAGTTCTTGAATGAGCTGCAAGGCAGCACCGGCGGTTCCCCCGGTCGCGAGGAGGTCATCGACGAGCACGATTTTTTCATGGGGAAGGATCGCATCTCGGTGGATCTCCATCTGCGCCTCACCATATTCGAGCGAATAGGAGGCACCATTCGTTTCCCAGGGGAGTTTTCCCTTTTTGCGGATCGGGACAAAACCGACGCCAAGGCGATCTGCGATGGCGGCACCAAAAATGAAACCGCGTGCATCGATGCCCACGATCTTGTCGGGTTTTTCCCCTCCGATCCCGGCGATGAATTCATCTACGGCGAGCCGGAAGAGATCCCCGTTCCCAAGTATGGGGGTGATGTCTTTGAAGAGAATCCCCGGCTTCGGGAAATCTGTTACGTCGCGGATCGCGGCCTTCAGTTGGGAGAGGTGTTCCTGATTCACTCCGCAAGGTCAACGGAAAAAGGAGACGGTCAAGAGAGCTTCGCACGCAATTGAGTTCTTCCGTCTTGGCCGGTGGTGCGCTATCTTCCCACCGAAATGAGATTACAGAATAAAATTGCAATTGTGACAGGCGGAGCCCGGGGAATCGGACTGGGTTGCGCGGTGGAGCTTGCGGCGGAAGGGGCGTCCATCGCCCTCGTGGATAGACCGGGAAGCGAAGAACTCGCTGCTGCGGTAGCGACGGTGCGGGCGCTCGGGGTGGATTGCCTTGCGATTGAGGCCGACACATTCTCCCGCGAAGGCTGCGAATTGGTCGTCGAGACGACTTGTTCGCATTTTGGCACGGTCGACATCCTGGTCGGTGTCCCCGCCTACAATCGCCGCGCGAGTTTCCTCGAATACGATGGTGATACCTTTGACGGCATTTTGAAATCGGCGCTGTTGGGGAGTTTTCACATTTCTCAGTTGGTGGCACGCCATCTCGTAGAGAGGAAAAAACCGGGCCGAATCATTTTTATCTCCAGTGTCCTCGCGCGAGTCCCCAATGCGCGATGCATCGCCTACAGCGCTGCCAAAGCGGGGCTGAACTCGATGATGCAGACGATGGCAGTCGAGTTGTTCGAACATCATATCAACGTCAATGCGATCGAACCTGGCTGGATCGATACGCCCGGCGAGCGCCAACACTACGATGAAGAAACGATGGCCGCCGAGGCAAAAAAACTTCCCTGGGGCCGTATGGGTTTGCCGTCAGATATCGGAAAGGCTGCTGCCTATCTCGCCTCTGACGACGCTGACTATGTGACCGGAACCCTACTTCCCGTCGATGGTGGCTATCGCCTGAAGCATTGCCGTGAAATTCCAAAAGAGTCTGCCTGAGCTTTGAACATCTCGGTCCGATGGAACTCTAATCTCGTATCTGCCTACCGATGTTTGCTCGACTTCTCCTACTCTTCATTCTCATCCCGGTTCTAGAGCTCTTTATCTTTCTGGTGATCGGGCAGAGGATCGGGATCCCGACGACTTTGGTGATCATTCTCGGTACGGCAGTCCTCGGGGCCTATCTCACGAAGTCACAGGGCTTGAAGGCTCTCGCACGGTACCAAGAGTCGATTGCCCAGGGGCGACTTCCCCATGAGGCGATCATTGACAGCCTCCTCATCCTCATTGCCGGCGCAATGTTACTCACGCCCGGATTCCTCACCGACTCCCTTGGGTTTGCTTTGCTCGTGCCTTCGGTACGGCAGGTGATCCGCCAGGTCCTCGAGGCATCGCTGAGGAATCGCTTTTCGGTTGTCGGGAAAAGTATGGGAGCATCTGTCCCCAGGGCCAATGAGAGTCCACGAGTCATTACCGTCGAGGCAGAGATCGTCGATGTGTCCACGGAGCGCTCGAGTAACGATCATTCGTAGTCAGTCGCGAGCGGCGGGCGGGAATATCTGGAGATCCAAAACGGGTCATGATGCCCCGTGCGGGCACAAAAAAAGCCGGAGCATCTCTGCCCCGGCTTTCGAAAATGAGATTCCCTTGGCGGGAACTCCCGATCAATGGTAGGAAGCCTGGCTGCCTTTGATGTCGCGCTTTTTGATCCACGGCATGAGACCGCGGAGACGAGCACCGACTTTTTCGATGGCATGTTTCTGGCCTTCCTTGCGGAGAGCGTTGAAGTTCTTGCCACCGCTGCCAGCTTCTTCGATCCATCCTTTGGCGAACTTGCCGCTCTGGATGTTCTTGAGAGCCTTCTGCATACGCTTCTTGACTGAGGCGTCGATGATGGTCGGGCCAGTCGTGAGGTCGCCGTATTCTGCGGTCTCGGAGATGGAGAAACGCATTCCGGAAATGCCGGACTCGTTGATGAGGTCGACCGTCAACTTGAGCTCGTGAAGACACTCGAAGTAGGCCATCTCGGGCTGGTAGCCAGCTTCGACGAGCACTTCGTAGGCCGCCGTGATGAGTTGGCTGACGCCACCGCAAAGTACGGTCTGCTCACCGAAAAGATCGGTCTCGGTCTCTTCTTTGAAATCGGTTTCAAAAACACCGGCGCGTGTGCCGCCGACACCTTTGGCCCAGGCGAGGGCGATTTTCTTCGCGTCTTTGCCTGGATTTTGATGAACGGCGATGAGGGCGGGAACTCCTTTGCCCTCGACGAACTGACGGCGCACGATGTGACCGGGGCCCTTCGGTGCGACCATGATGACGTTGACGAAATCAGGTACTTCGATCGTTTTGAAGTGGATCGCAAACCCGTGGCTGAAAAGTAGGGTCTGTCCCTTGACGAGATGGGGAGCGATGTCGCTGTTGTAGATCGCAGCGATCTTGGTATCGGGAGTGGCGATGAAGATGACATCTGCCGCCTTGACGGCATCGGCGGTGTCCATGACTTCGAAGCCGTATTCTTTCGCGACCTCGCGGGACTGGCTCTTGGCGTAAAGGCCGATGATGACCTTGACCCCGCTGTCCTTCAGGTTGAGTGCGTGTGCGTGGCCCTGAGAGCCGAACCCAATCACGGCGCAGGTTTTGCCTTTCAGCACACCTAGGTCCGCGTCCTTATCTGTATAGATCTTTGCTGCCATCTTTTGTAATTCTCTGCTTGATAATCAGAGAGGCGAAGGTTCCGCGCAATTGGTGAACTGGTCAAACGGTAATCCTCGAATCGACAGATCCGATTTGCTGGCTTCGGGAGGGTGCAGAGCTGCTCGTTTGGCTATTCTTTCAAAATGATCCTCTCTGTCCCTTCCCCGCTTCCAGAAAATTAAAAAATAGACTTTGGCGGTCATCTGCGAGTAGAAGGAGGTCATGAAAATCGCTGCAATTTGCCTCACCATTCTTGCGGGAACGGTCACGGGAACTCTCTCGGCAACGGGCGCAGAGGTGGATATCGTCGTTTACGGAGCGACCCCGGCAGGAATCGGCGCGGCAATAGTCGCGGCTCGGGACGGTGCCTCTGTGGTGCTTCTTGAGGGGGGGCGTTGGATCGGGGGTGTCGTCGCGGGTGGTCTCTCGAAGACCGACGTGGGAAAGGAAAATACGATCGGAGGTTTTGCTCGGGAATTTTTTGGCCGGGCTGCTGCCATGAAACTGGAGACTCCGATGTGGTATGCGGAGCCGGGAGTGAATCTCGCGACATTCGAAACCATGTTGGAAGAGGCGGGGGTGAAAGTGATCACCGGTGAATCCTTGTTATCCGTTTCAAAAAAGGGGGCTCGTCTTACCGGTCTGACGACCAAGGGAGGAATGACCTTTACGGGGAAGATGTTTGTCGATGCAAGCTACGAGGGGGATCTCCTAGCGGCGGCGAAGGTCAGCTACCGAGTTGGTCGGGAAAGCTCGGCGCAGTATGGGGAATCGCTTGCAGGTTATCATCCCATGCCGATCCGGGCACGCACGGTGGAGGTGATGGAGAGCGATTGTCCGGGGATCGGAGGCACTGGCCCCAGTTACATCCACGGGACGCCAACGAGCCTCCCCGCTCTCGATGCGATGGGCCAACCGATTTTTGGCGTCACCGTAGCGCCGGATCTCCAACCGGGCGATGCGGACGGCCTTACGCAGGCATACAATTTCCGGATCTGTGTCACCCAACGCCCAGAGATCATGATTCCTTTCCCGAAACCAGAGGTCTATGCGGCGGAGAAATATGAACTGCTGCTCCGTTTGATCGAGGCGTTTCCGGGCATCCGTTTTGGTCGCTTGTTCCATCTCGGGGAAGCGTCTCACGGGAAGTATGATCTGAATGCACAGGGTTTGTTCTCCACGGATTATCCCGGAGGAAATACAGACTATCCCGATGGAGATGCCGAAACTCGTGCACGTATCTGGCAGGATCATCAGGATTACACCCAGGGGATGCTCTGGTTCCTCGGGCATGATGAGCGTGTCCCGCAGACTCTGCGTGACCAGGTGAATACGTGGGGTCTTTGTCAGGACGAGTTTGCGGACAATCAGCACTGGCCCTATGCGCTCTATGTGAGGGAGGGACGTCGCATGATAGGAGAATATGTCATGGTCCAGAAAGACTTGCAGAATGACATTTTCAAAGAGGATTCTGTCGGGATGGGATCATTTGTCATCGACTGCCACATCGTGCAACGCATCGTGGCGGAGGACGGGACGGTGAGGGACGAAGGCAGTTTCCCCGATGCCCCGGCCCTGCCCTATCAGATCTCCTATCGCAGCCTCACTCCAAAGCGGGAGCAATGTGAAAATCTGCTCGTGCCGGTCTGCTTGTCGGCGAGTCATGTGGCCTATTGCTCGATACGGATGGAACCTGTCTACATGACGATGGGTCATGCCTGCGGAATTGCCGCCGTGATGGCGATCCGGAGAGATTCGTCCGTTCAAGAGATCGTGGTGGCCGATTTGAAACATCGTCTCCTGGAGCAAAATGCGGTACTCGATCTTCCGGAGCTCGCGAATATGCCGCGGTCGGCGAAACTGCCCGGCTGGATCATGGATGATCAGGATGCCGAGAGGATCGGGAATTGGACAGGCAGCACTTACGGGAATCCCGTCGACGGGTCGAGCCGTCATGATGAGAATACCGAGAAGGGGAAAAAGAGCGTAATTTACCGTTTCGCGATTCCCTCGGGAGGAGACTATGAAGTTCGGGTTTCCTACGCTAGTGCTCCGAATCGGGCGACAAATGTTCCAGTGACGGTGCAGTCTGCCGATGGACCGAAAACGATGTTGGTGAATCAGAAACGGGTGCCGCCGATAGAAGGTCTCTTTCTCAGCCTCGGAGTATTTCCATTTTCAGCAGGGGATGAAGCGGTGATCACGGTGAGCAATGAGGGAACGGACGGGATCGTTGGCGCGGATTCCGTGCAGCTTTTGAAAAAGGAGTAGTTGCGATGGTTGGTGCTTGCCGGATCGATCCAAATCTGGTTTAAGGAGACTGCTAATCCGGCGTGGACTGTATTCGAAATCGCCGACCTCTCCCTTCCATGAACTTCCTCAAAGCGTTCGCGCTGGCACTTTCGATTTTTGCATCGCTTCCCGGCAATATTGCTGCTGCTCCCGATGACCCGCCTCGCCTTGCAGACGGTTCCGGCAAAACGGAGATCACTGGGGAATTGAAGCAATGGCACAAGGTCACTCTGATTCTCGACGGTCCTTTTGCGAGCGAACGGGATACCATGCCAAACCCCTTCACCGATCTTGCCTTTCAAGTTCGGTTCACCCACGAGAGCGGAATGCCGGACTATGTGGTTCCGGGATACTTCGCCGCAGATGGAAACGCCTCGGTCACTGGGGCAGACTCTGGGACAAAATGGCTTGCCCACCTTTCCCCAGATAAGATTGGTCGATGGACTTACTCTGTTGATTTTCATCGAGGCAAAGGGGCCGCGCTCGACCGTGGGGGTGAGGAACTGGCACCTTTTCACGGTCAGAAGGGAAGTTTTGAAATTTCAGAGAGTGACAAGACGGGACGTGATTTTCGCGGTCAGGGTCGCTTGCAATATGTCGGAAAACATCATCTCCAGTTCGCCGGATCGAAACAGTATTTCTTGAAGGCCGGACCCGATGCACCGGAGACTTTGCTTGGATACGCGGACTTCGACAATACCATCAAGGGGAAGGTGCCCTTGAAAACATGGCAGCCGCATTTGCAGGATTGGAAGGAGGGTGATCCGACGTGGGGTGAGGACGGGGGGAAGGGGAAATGCCTCATCGGAGCGTTGAACTACCTCGCCGGGAAAGGTGTGAACGCCTTTTCCTTTCTTCTCTACAATGCGGGCGGTGACGGGGACAATGTGTGGCCGTTCGTGGAAAGGGATGACAAATTGCATTACGACTGTTCGAAGCTGGCGCAATGGGGAGTCGTCTTTGATCACGCTACCGAACGAGGTCTCTATCTGCATTGTAAATTGCAGGAAAATGAAATGGATGACGACCGGCGGGGCCACGAGAGCAAGCCCGGGGATGTCCCGGAATCCCTCGACGGGGGGAAGCTCGGTCCCGAGCGTAAATTGTATTGCCGCGAGCTCATCGCTCGATTTGGTCATGCGCTCGCCCTGAACTGGAACATTGGCGAGGAGAACACCCAAAGTACGGAAGAGATTTCCGACATGGTGCATTACCTCCGGGAGACCGATCCCTATCAGCATCCTATCGTCCTGCATACCTTTCCGAATCAGCAGGAAAAACAGTATGAACCCCTTCTCGGTAATTCCTCGGGATTGATGGGCGTGTCGTTACAAAATTCGTGGAACAACTCGCATCAGAGAACTTTGCACTGGGTCCAAAAGTCTGAGAAGGCGGGCCACCCCTGGGTGGTCGCTCAAGATGAGCAGAACCCGGCGGGACTCGGGGTTCCGCAGGATCCCGGATACAAAGGCACAGACGGCGTAGCGATCGAGAAGGGGAAAAAGGGGGAGAACAAGACCACCGGAGATGTGAAGTCAAAACCCTACACTCTCCACGATATCCGAAAGCTCTGTCTCTGGGGGAATCTCACCGCCGGGGGAGCCGGCGTGGAATATTATTTCGGGTATGCTCTGCCCGAGAATGATCTGCTTTGTGAAGACTTTCGCAGTCGCGATCAGAGCTGGGACTATTGCCGCATCGCCCTTGAGTTTTTCCGCGAGCAGGCCGTCCCGTTTCAAGAGATGAAGAATGCCGATGCCCTTGTCGGAAATCCGGAGAACAACAACAGCCGGTTTTGTCTGGCCAAGGCCGGTGAAATCTACCTCGTGTATCTTCCGGAGGGAGGAACCACGGATCTCGATTTACGTGGAGAAGGAGGCTCTTTCTCTGTGAGATGGTTTGACCCCCGTTCCGGTGGGCTCATGCAGGCGGGTTCTCTTACCCTGGTGAAGGGGGGAAGTACCGTTGCGCTGGGTCGGGCTCCGGCGGAACACAGTCAGGATTGGGCGATTCTGGTGCGAAAGGAGTAAAACGAGGACCTGTCCTTGAGGAAGGTCGGATTTGAGTGAACCGTAGCGAATTCGGGGTTTGGAAATCAATTTTCAGTCGTAAACTCAAAGGATGTTCGAAACTCTCATCGTTCTGGGCGTCATTGTCCTTTCATTTGCCCTGCGCAGCACCGGGTATCGGATCACTCGTAAGCTCGGCGCGCTCGGGATTCTTGGTGCGACTTATTTAGCTTTTTACTTTTTCACCGGCAGCATCGTCGCCGGAGCTGGGGGGATATTGCTCTGGTTTCTCCTTCCCTGGATCGAGCTTCTCACCAGAGTCCGTCGTCTTCGATTACCGCTCGCGAAGTCCCTCGAACGGCAGGCTCCTCCGGGTGCGTCCCGCTTCCCTGATCTCACCGAGATCACCGACGAGGTGGAGGAAGAAGGTTTCGAATACGTGGCCGACACCGGTTGGGACTGGGAGGGGATGAATCAGTTCTATCGGCTATTTTATCGAGAGGCGTCGCGAGAGCAGGCTTCGATTTGCCTTACCGAGCAAGACGGCATCGCCTGGGTCTACCTTTCCGTGACGACTCGTCATCCTCGTGGTGAGACGTATCGTACGAGCAATGTACCCTTCAGCAGTCCGATGAAAATGGCCCCCGAGGTCCGGTTTCATCAGGCCCCCGAAGCAGATTCCTTTGCTGATCTTCTCCAGGAACACCGGTTCTGGATCGAGGGGTTCGGCATCACCGAGAAAGATCTCGTAGAGGAAGACACTGCGATGCTCGCGACGCAGATCGAGGAGGAGACAGGGCGGCAGATTCGCCATAATCTCGATGCCGGTTTAATCAAGACCGCCGAGACCGAAGAGGTGGTGCGATACTCTTGGAGAGGGTTGATCTATCTCTACTTTCAGCTTGTTAAGGATATGGTGCGAATGGCGTAGGTGAGTGGGGATTAAGATTAAGATTAAGATTAAGATTGAAGTGGAGGCGGCTCACTTCGTCTTTCACTTTCCACTGATGAGTGGTGCTGTGTTGGTCTCGTCGGCCATGCCGCCGGGCAGTTCCATGATACGGATTTTTCGAAAATGGATCTCACCACCTTCGGACTCCAGGCAGAGATAACCTTTCCGCACCGAGGATTCGCGGATGCCATTGACGAATTTTCCATTCACGGAAAGCTTTACGGTTCCGTCCACGGCGACGACGACGTAGCGGTTCCATTCACCCTTTGGTTTGCAGCGATTTTCGATGGATTGACTCCGTTTTCCGCGCGGGTTGTCAGGGATCCCGGTCAAGCTCCCTGCGCCAAACAATTCGCCGTGGACGTATGCGACGGGCGGTAGGGTGCCATCTTTGAGGAGGTGGAGTTTCGGCCAATCGAGTTCCAGCATCTGCACTTCCATGCCGTTCGGTAGCGGTTTCTTGCTGTCAGCAATCGCATCGCTCCAGAGGAACACTCCGGAATTGCCACCAGACTCCATGTGCCGCCATTCGACGATGAGGACAAAGTTTTCATACTGGCGGTCGGACCGCATCACACCGAGCGGGTGGCCAGTACAGACGATCATTCCGTCGCGAACACTCCAAGTTTCGGGTGAGGTATTCACGTCGATCCATCCGGAGAGATCCTTGCCGTTGAAAAGGTCAACAAAACCGGGGTCTTCCACACGAACTTCGTCGGGTTCGGCATGCAGCATTGAAAATCCGAGCAGAAGGATGGCTGAAAGAAGTCTCATGAGCTGACCCTATCTGAAAAAATTGGAAAAAGGGACACATTTTTTGCGCCTCTTGATTTTGAATTGGCACGGAAAACGGTTCTTCCTGAACCAGTCGGCGCCTGCTCTTGCGGCGGTCTCTGTTTGTTACAGCAGGGTCCCCCGTAGCACATACCCGGCGATGACAAAGTAAATGACTAATCCGGTGACGTCGACCAGGGTCGCGACGAATGGGGCGGAAGAGGTCGCGGGGTCGAGACCGAGGCGGCGCAAGAGGAACGGCAACATCGAACCTGAGATCGTTCCCCAGAGAACAACCCCGATGAGTGAAAACCCGACGGT
>JAGPCC010000155.1 GCA_018058245.1 Verrucomicrobiales bacterium | reverse complement strand
ATCGAACACGGCGGCGATCGCGGTGGAGAAGAAGACCGGTCCCCTCCAGTCCATGGATGTCCTCTCGCTCAAGGGTGACACCGCCGCGACCTCGCCGAGCAAACCGCCAGCGAAAGAATTGGACGCACTCCAGGCAAAACTGAAAAAAGAAACAGAGCGAGCCACAAAATTGGATGCTCTCGTAGAGGCTAGAAATGCGAAGTTGAGCAGTCTGGAGAAAGAGTTGTCCACCATACAGAGTGAACTGAAGGTGCGGGACAAGTCTCTGAAGGCGCTGGAAAGCGCCACCACAGAGAAGACGGAACTGACAGACTCTCTGAAATCCCTCCAAAGCGAACTCGCCAAAACGAAACAATCCATCAACGAAAGGGATGAGGAGTTGGGTCGTCTCCGGAAAGAAGCGGTACAGGCCTTGAGCGAGCGGGAGAAACTCCGGGTTCTCCTCACCGACACCGAAGGACGCGAGCAGGAGACTCGGGGAAAATATTCGATCACCTCCGAAGAACTTGCGAAGGCAAAGGCCGAAACGGCAGATCTCTCAAAATCTGTCGCAGCGGAGAAGGCAGACTTGGCGGCAGAGCTCAAGATCGCTCGAAGCGAGGCGGAAAAAGAACGCAAGCAGAGAGCTCTCGATCTCAAAGAGAAAGAAAAGGAAACCTCGTCCCTCCAATCGCAAGTCGATCTACTCACCGCTGCGGGGGAAAAAGACAAATCCGGCCTGTCGAGCCAACTCCAATCGATCCGAAAATTGGCGGAAAAACAACAATCGGAACTGGAATCTCAGATTGCAGGGAAGATCGAAACAGTCGAACGGCAGAACCACGAGATTTCTTCCCTCAACGCGAGGATCGCCGCACTCGACGAATCCGCAAAAACGGAAACTTCTGGATTGGCAACCGAGCTGGCTACCACTCTCGCCCTTGTTTCCTCCAGCAAGGAGGAGTCCGCAAAATTGCAGGCCGAATTCGCGGCAGAACGCCGAGCGCACTCGAAAGAAATCAGTGCGCTCGAATCAGGACGGGGTGATCTTAGCAAAACGCTAGAGACTCTTCGTGAGAAATTTTCCAATCAAACGGACGAGCTTGGTGCCCTCAAAATGGCACTTTCCGAGAAAGAAAAAGAATTGGGATCATCCCGCAATGAACTGAAAAAGAGCGAGAAGGTCGCCAAGGAACTTGAGTCGCTCCAGGAGAATTTGGAGAAAACCAAAGCGGAACTCAAGGCGGCGCTTCGTGAGAAGGAAGCGGTTGCAGCGTCGAAAAAGACCGAAAAACGTCTCGTCGATCTGGAGAAATCGCGACTGGTTACCGAATCTGAAACCGCGCAACTAAAGGAGAACCTCGCGGAGCGAAGCGCTTCGGAAAAGTCAGTGCAAGACGAGGCCAAACAGCTGAAAAAGGCGCTGGAGACCCTTCGCTTGGAATCCATCGCAACCGAAGCCAAAGGAGCCGAAACCCGGAACGCCGAGATCGCCCTCCTGCAATCGAAACATACGGAGCAGGAGAAGGAACTCTCGCGTCTCCAGAAGGATCTCGTCGATGCACAGCAACAGGTGGCGACCTCTGGGACAGAACGTGCTGCCCTGGCGAGTGCTCTCGAAGAACTGAAAAATCTCGGGGGCAGCGCCGTCGTAGAGGCCACCGAAGCAAAATCGCAGCTGCAAAAAATCGAATCCGAGTGCAACGAACTTCGGAAACAAATCAAAAAGCAAGTTCCTGACCTACAAGCAGCAAAGGCCGAGGCGAATGACCTCCGTGTCGAGTTGCGAAAGTCGAAAGAACAAGCAGAACAGGCATTCCGTGACAGCGAGAAAACGTTGCGCTCCCGCATCGCAGAGCTGGAGACGGCACTGGGATCGGAGAAGGTGCGAGCGAGTGATACCTTGACCCAGAAGGAGACTCTTTCTTCGGAAGTGGCGGGCCTCCGGAAAGAGATCGAAGCGCTTCTCGAGGAAGGGGCACAACTGCGGGCGAGGAACGAAGAAGTCTCCAAGAACAACGGCCGACTCCAGGCGGAACTAAATCGCGAGAGTGCAGAAAAAGCGCAGGGATCGGAGGCGCTCGAGATCTCCCGCGAACGTGCTAGCCAGCTCGCGCGGGAAGTAGTGGAACTTAAGGAATCGCTTTCCGGAAAAAATCGTGAATTGGCCGAGCGCGAACAGCTCTACACGCGGAATGAAAGTGAAACCGTGCAACGCCTGAAACGCGACCTCACTGACGCCACCTCCGCTCGAGAAGCGGCAGAAGAAAAGGCGGCAAAAGCAAACAAGGAGAAACATTCTCTCAGCAGCGCGTTCGAACGCCTCAAGGAGACCTACGATCAGGCCGAATTGGCGTTGAAGCAGGCGAAAGAGCAGGAAGAAGGGCACAATCACAGCAAGGGGCTTCTCGCCCGACGCCTCGAAAAGGCCGAGGCAGGCAATCATGAACTCGCAGCCCGGATCAAAGAGGAATCTCTCGCGCTTTTCTCCAGCCGCAGTCGGATTGAAAGCCTAGAGACTCAGCTCCGCGAAAACGAGTCAGAAGCAGTGAACCGGGAGCGGGAAAAGATCTCGGCGCTTCAAGTCGATATTAGTCAGCGGCAACGCAAAGCCGCTGAAGAGGAACGCCAGCGCAATGAGCTTGCTGCCGAACTGGCCAAAACCAAAGAAGCAAAGCGAGACGCTGAGGACCGTATCCTCGCGCTCGGCGAACGGATTACGGAGATGGAGAGTGAAACGGCCTCCACCCGGGCCCTCCTGACGGAAACGGAGCGGAAACGCGGTGATTTCGAGAACCGATTCATGGAGTCCGCCGCCCTCGCGGAAACACACGCCAACTCCCTGGAGGCATTGGGAATCGAACTCTCTGAAACGATCCGCCGGTTCAAGTCATCGGAATCCAATCTGCTCGGCAAACACGCAGACGAAGTCGATGGTCTCCTCGCCGAACTCCGCAGCGAACGAAGCCACAAGGAAGGGCTTGAGGTAGAACTCGCGAATACTCGAGTCGGAATGTCAGAGGCGCTGCATCGGGCGCGGGAAGAAAGCAGTGCTGCCCAAGCAAAATTGATTGCTGATCGCAACGCAAAGCTCGCCGCCGGGGAAGACGAACTCAGCGAAGTGATCCGATCTCGCGAGGAAGTCGAAGAGATTCGGAATCGCTTGGAAGACGAACTCAACCAGCGGGAGGAAGAAATCGAGAAACTTTCGGAGAAAATCGAGGACCTCGATCTCCAACTGATCGATGAAATCAAGTCGCGTCACATCGTGCAAAAGGAACTGGAAACGACAAAAGAAGGGTTTTCCCGATCGCTCCATTCTAATTGGGGACATCTCGCGACTGCACGCACCTCGTTGAAGGATGAGAAACAACTACGCGAAAACTTGGCACAGTCCGTCTCCGATTCGGAAAAGGAAATTGAACGCATCACTGCCCTGCTCGGTGAAAAGGAACAGCAATTGCAAGATGAGAATCGGGATTGGGAAAACCGCTACGAAAAACTACGCGACGAAAAACTGACTCTCGCAAGCGAAGACGCCGATCTAAAAATGATCCGCGATCAGATCGTCGAGGCAACTACCAAGAGGCGTCAGATCGAAAACGAATTGAACGATCTGAGTGCTGGAATGAAAGAGTTTCAGATGCGGCACCGGGAGTTGCAACTCCAGAAGGACACCCTGCTCTCTGATCGAGAAGAACTCAAAGCAGGGCTAAACGTAGCCCGGTCCGAGCTCGATCTAGTCCAGCGCCGTTGTCAGGACTCCCACGATCACGAGACCAAACTCTCCGAAACCATCCTTGCGGCAGAACGGCGCATCCAGTCCCTCCGGAAGCTGGAATCCGAAATGGAACACGCGGTGGAACGAAAGCGGCAGCAGAATATCCTCAGTCGTGGCGAAGTCTTCAGCGAAGAATTGGCGACGCTGGCGATGAATGGAGAATTTTCCCACGAGGACTTTTACCGCAAGCTCGTCACCAAGCTCGATCTGATCGATGACCTCACAAAACGCTACGACAACAAGTGGAGATATCCGAAAGTGTCCGAGCAACTCTCCTTGTTGAAACGGAGTTTTGTTGATTTCCTCCACGACCACTCCGTCAAGCAATTCGATCTCGAGCCCGGTACGGTTTTGTCCGTCGCGGAACGAAAAAGGATCAAGCTGGTGCCGCTGCAAAATGGAGCGACGAAAAAGAACCAGACCAATGGCAATGGAACCGGTGCACAGAATGCTCTCGTCGTGGAGACCCTGCGCCCCGGATACGTTTACCAGAATGGATCCACGAATGTGATCATCCGGAAGGCGGAGGTTGTGGTTTCCTGATGATTAAAAATATCTGGAGAGTATGATATTTCTGGATATTTTTATTCACGGAGCTTACTGATGTCGATATTTGCGGACTCTCTCCAACCGAAAGATTTTTTATGTTAGACCAAAACGCGAAGTACGTCGGAATCGACTTAGGCACCAGCACCTCGGCGCTGGCCCATGTCCGTTCCGATGGAAATCCTGAGATCGTCCCCAACAGTGATGGGGAGCGGCTCACTCCGTCTGTGGTGTTTTTTGACCGTTTTGAAGGAGTGAAGCTGGTCGGGTCGGCTGCCAAGGATGGTGGGGATCCGGATCGGACCGTCCGTCACATCAAAAAACACATGGATGATCCGAGTTTTGTCGTTGATATCGACGGCGAAAAATGGACCCCCACTGAGATCTCGGCACTCATCCTCTCGAAACTGCGGAAAGATTGCTCGAACATCATTGGCCCCATTGAAGAGGTCGTTATCACAGTTCCTGCGAACTTCAATGAAATGGCCCGGAAGGCGACTGTTACGGCAGGGCGACTCGCCGGTCTGAAAGTCCGTCGCATCGTCAATGAACCGACTGCGGCAGCCCTTTTTTACGCGCATACCCAATCGATCCGGGGCCGAGTCCTCGTCTACGATCTCGGAGGGGGAACTCTCGACATCACGATCCTCGATATCGACGGCGACAACGTCGACATTCTCCTCAGTGAGGGAGCGAGGCACCTCGGTGGTTCGGATTTTGATGAAATCCTCATCGATCTAATTGGGCAGAAATACCTCGAACAGAACGGGAGGGAACTTATCCTCGACGCCGCGCAGCGTCGGCGACTCCTTGCCATGACCGAGGACACCAAGAAGCGCTTGTCGAAACTCAACGTCGTTTCCGAAAAGATCGGTAGTGAAGACTATGGCATTGCCGAGGTGGAACTGACCCGTGAATCGTTTGAAGAAGCGATCCGCCGACTCCTTACTCGTACCGTCATGTTGCTTGAGCAAGCTCTCGACAACCTCGGGATCACAACGCGCGATATTGACCATGTCGTCTTGGTCGGCGGGAGCACCCGTATCCCCAAAGTTCAAGAATTGCTCACCCGTCAGTTTGGGAAACCGCCGATCTCCTGCGGAAATGTCGATGAATGCGTGGCCCTCGGAGCGGCTCTCTTTGCCCAACGGGCTAGACGAGTCTCCGAAGTGTGCAATCACAGCTACGGTACTCTTGCGATCATCGAAGATGCGGTCACCAGAATTGGTAAAATTCAGAACTCTATCGTGATTCCCAAAAACACCCCGATTCCCTGTTCTCTGTCGCAGACCTACATGACCTCTGAGGACAACGAAGAATTGATTGAGGTCGAGATCACCCAGGGGGAAGACAGTGATCCCCGCTACGTTGATATCGTTGGGAAAATCTCTCTACGAGTCCCCCCGGGCCGTCCTGCCGGTTGCCAAGTCACGGTAACCTACAGCTACGATGAAAATCAGCGGGTGAAAGCGCAAGTCTACGACGAAGAATCGGGTCTGAGAAAGGACGTCGATATCGAATACGAGGGAGTAGGTGTTCTCAGTGAGACGGACATTGAACGGAAATCTGCTTACCTAAAACAACTGAAAATCGCTTGAACCATTTCCCTTCATGATCAAAAAATTTTTCCAGTGGATTGCGGGTAGTGATCCCGTGAGTGACACTCCGATCCAGATCGGTGGAATTTTCGAACGCATGTCTCCCGAAGGTGTTTGCGGAATCAATCCCGCAAAAATGGACCGCGATCAAATCCGGGCTCACCTCGCGATGTTGTACAAACGTCACAACAATGCCGCGAGCAGCCTTGACGCCGACCTCCGGAAGGAAGCGGAGCAAATGCTCGATGCCATTGTGCATTGTCGGGAAAAGTACATCGAGACAGAGTACTGAGAGATCGACCGGTCGGTTGCCGCAATTCCGGTATTGCCGATCTGCCCGCCTCCCCGCTACACTGAGGAATGTTCCTCCGATTGATTAGCCTGATTCTCACCCTAGCTCCTTCGCTCCACTTAGCGCGTGCGCAGGAGGTGATCACCGAAGAATCCGCCGTGCCGAAGTACACCTTGCCGGACCCGCTCGTATTCGAGGACGGGCGGCCCGTTACTTCACCGCAGGACTGGCAGGAGCGACGCGCAGAGATTCTGAAGTTATTCTCGGACCACGTTTACGGGAATGTTCCGTCTCGGCCCATGGCAGAGGTGCGGATCGAGGAAAGGAAAAAAGTGGAAGGATTTCTTTCCGGGCAAGCAACTCTCCGGGAAATTCGGATTCACTTTTCCGAGCAAGAGGAGCCGTTTCTTGATCTCCTCCTCATCCAGCCGTCCACGATTCCCGAGACGGGAGTTCCTACGTTCCTTGCTCTGAATTTTGCCGGAAACCACTCGATCCATCCTTCGCCAGAGATCACCCTTTCCCGAGCTTGGATGAGAACTAGCGGAGAAGACGAAAAAAACGGACTTGTCGTAGATCATCGAGCGACGGAAAAATCGCGAGGTTCACGAGTCTCGCGCTGGCCAGTCGAGAAAATGATTCAATCTGGTGTCGCCCTGGCGACATTTTACTACGGTGACATCGACCCGGATTTCGACGACGGATTTAAGAACGGAATCCATGCCCTTTTCGGAAAACCCGGCCCACAGGAGTGGGGTTCGATTGGCTCGTGGGCCTGGGGTGCAAGTCGGGCGATGGATTTTCTCGTGACCAATCCCGAGATCGATTCAAAACGCGTTGCCATTTTCGGTCACTCACGATTGGGCAAGACGGCACTCTGGGCCGGGGCCAATGACGAACGATTTGCCCTCGTGATCTCCAATGACTCCGGCTGCGGTGGCGCGGCTCTCAGCCGACGGTGTTTCGGAGAACGAGTCGCCCGCATCAACACCTCGTTTCCCCACTGGTTTTCCGACAGTTTCTTGAAATACAATGACAACGAGGCGGCGCTCCCGGTGGACCAGCATGAACTCATTGCCTTGATCGCCCCCCGGACGGTCTATGTGGCAAGCGCAGTGGATGATGAGTGGGCTGACCCGAAAGGCGAGTTTCTCTCCGCAAAAATGGCAGGGCCCGTCTACGAGTTGCTCGGGAGGAAAGGGGTGGGCGTTGAGGAGCCACCAGCCCTCAATACATCAGTCGGTGAATCGGTCCGCTACCATATACGCAGTGGAAAACACGATGTGACCGATTACGACTGGGAGCAGTATATTCGGGCGCTAAAAGACCTTTAAGCAACGGTTAAGAGTGTTTCGCAGGGAAGAGACCGGCAACAACTATCGGCCGGCAAACGGGTTTTGGGAATCGCTAACTGACCCATCTGGCATCAAGATATGAGATCCTTTTCCATGGAAATCACCCCTTTCGATCAACCAGGGTTGATTCCAACGAAACGGCGTACCCGGAGCCTCGTCAAAAGGAGTCGGAGCATAGCTTCCGAAGTATGAATCTTTGTTCGTCTCGCGAAACTCTAAGAATAATTCATCGGATGGACACAGCCAGGTATCCGCAGCCGCCCCATATGGCTCCAAGGAGGTAATCCAAAATTTGAAGAATTTTGATTCATTCCAATTTTCTTCCCTTTCATCCATTTGAGGCCAGTGCCCCTTATCAGTCAAATGGCCCACAAACGAAGTGTGCAGAGTTCGCATGTGAGAGATGCATTTCACCTTCTTCGCCCTCTTTTTAAAGCTGCTTGAAACAGTGACCACAAGCCCTCCGAGCAGAGCCAATATGGCTATGACCAGCAGTAGCTCAAGCAATGTTGCTCCAGCACGGTGTGTCCGATGCGAAGGGTTTGAGGACAATGAAAAGCAGAACTCCTGACCGACGAAACCACCCTCTTTACAAGACGTATTTGGGGGCTGAAGCATCGATGGTCCCTGACGGCAATAGAATCATTCAGCGGATTCTGGGTGGTTTTGTCTATTGGAGTCCAAAGAACTGGACTGCATGCGAAACCTTGGACCCAAAAACAAAAAAATCGAAATCCAGCAACGCGCCTCCATCTGTAGAAGCACTTCCCTCACCTTCAAAACGGCGTATCGGAAGTCCATTCCCTGACTCTTCAAACTGCGCTTGAAAACCGGATGAAATGGATGCCAGAACACCAGAAAGACCCGCAGCGCTTCTTGCTGCTCCAATGCAACTGATCACACTAAGACCAGAGTTCACCGTGCCTTCACAGAAACCACGATAGTAGATACCGCCAATAAACCAACTATGAGTAAAACGACTCGTGCCACCAAAAGCAACATTACCGGAACTTGGAATGGTAAAAGTATCAAACGCCCCTGTTCCTGATGTGAATGTAAAAGTGGTCGTATATCGGGGATCCAACCCTTTGAAATTGTTCGTGACACCCCAACGATAAAGTCCGATTCCATTTCTGGCGGTTCCTTGAGGGATTGCGACCGCCTCATAGACCCCATCATCCCCGTCTTCACCAAAAAATGTGTTGTTACTAAAGGGACCCCCGATCCATGCTTGCGCGGAGAAAGTAGGCATCAAGAAAACTGCACAGAAGACGGTAAATACGTTTTTCATAGGACTGTGTGAGAATAATTGGAAGTAAGCTGGATCGTTTTAAAATACGAAAGGGTAAAGGATTATTGGCCAAAAAACTGAACAGCAGTGGAAACTTTCGAACCAAATGTGAAGAAGCTAAAGTCCGATAAGGAAGTTCCATCAGTACTTGCGCTGCCTATTCCCTCAAATCGGCGAATCGGGAGGCCGTTTCCAGAACTTACGAACGCTGCTTCAAATCCTGAAGAGATCGATCCAGTCACTCCGCTAAGTCCGGCCGCGCTCCCTGCAACACCGATACAACTGATGGCCCCTAGACCGGAGTTTACACTTCCTTGACAAAAACCTCGGTAGTAGACCCCTTGGATAAACCAAGAATGGGTGTATTGACTTACTCCACCAAAGGCGAGGTTTCCAGAGACTGGCACTGAAAACCCAGAAGACCCACCGCCGGTACGGGTTATGACCACTTGGGTTGTATACCGGGGATCCAATCCTTTGAAATTGTTCGTAATGCCCCAACGATAAAGACCGATTCCATTTTTGCTGGACCCTAGCGGCACCGCGACCGCCTCGTAGACCCCGTCGTCACCTTCCTCGCCATTAAATGTGTTGTTCCCAAAAGGGCCACCAATCCATGCTTGAGCCGAGAAGTTCGGAATGAGACAGATTGCGCAAAAAAGCGAAAGGAAAGTTTTCATCGGTGAGAGTCTTACTAGGAGATAAGAGTCGTTTTTGCATCGAGACGCAAGCACGAATTCACTTATTATCTTTAAGGGAAATTAAGTAATGGAGGCACTTTCTGCATCTCTTTTTTGGAACGCATCCTGGAAGATGTCGAGTAAATCAGAGGTTTCTTCCAGTCCGACCCAGATTCGGAGGAGATTTTTCACTGCGCCGCGCGCCTCGGCCCATTCCATTTCCTGGAAATGAGCAAGGAGCGTGTAGGGGCAGACGAGACTGAAATTTGTCCCGAGGCCAGGGCCTTTCGAGAGCCTCAGATGATCGTAGAACCTTGCCGCAGCACCCTCGCCCCCATGGAGCTCCATCGAAAAGAGAGCGCCGTATCCTCCGGCGTCTCTGCGAACCGAGTCAAAGTGAGTCCGACAGGACAGGGTCGGGTGCCACAGGAATTTGACTTCGGGTCGGGCGCTCAGCCAGTCCACTAACGCGAGGGCATTTTCGTTGGTCGCTTCGATTCTCTCCTGAAAATGTCGCGAGTTCACCTCCAGCACGATCGCGTCGCGGGCAAAGAGGGGACTGGCGGATTCCTCGGAAGGCAATGCCTCCAGGAGGAGGTCATAAAAGGGTGATGTCGGATTCAGAACCACCGAACCCGCCGCGACATCGCCAGCACCCGAAAACGCCTTGGTGAGGCTGGAGGTCACCGCATCGGCATAGAGGAACCCGTCCACGTTGACGCAGGTAGCGACCGTGTCATCGACAATGAGCGGGATGTCGTGTTTGCGCAAAAGGGGAGCGAGTCCAGAGAGATCGGCGGTGCGCAGCAGCGGATTGCTCGGAATCTCGGTGTAGAGACCGGCTGCCTGCCCGCCATCGGCGATCCATTCGGCGACCTCTGCGACCCCGCCGCTTTCGGTATTGGAAAAGTCCACGACACCTCCGCCAAACTCATCGAGCACCTTAAACGAATCGAGGTAGGGGAACTCGACCTGGATGCTTGGCAGACCGGGCAATCTCGCGGAGAGGATACGGTGGATGGCAAATATCGCGGCCATTCCCGAGGAAAAAAGAAACACATCGCCCGGCTCCACCCCATCGTGGAAGGACGCTATCCGTTCCCGGATCGTGTTTCGGGCGGTTTCCCCGGCATCGATCACGGCGGGATCCAGCGGCGCGTCACTCAGGGCTGACTCCGCGAGTCGACTGCTGACGATTTCCCCTCCGTGCTGCCAACACTTCCAGCCGGTCTCGTAGGCGGACTCGTCGAGCAGGACGACGGTGAGATTCTCCCATCCATAGGACTCCAGTCGGCAGGATGTCCCGGTCCGTTGTTTGACGTAGTCCGCACAACGCCAGGCCGCTGCCAGCGACGGAAAGACAAGAGCAGACTCCTGTTTTTTCGAAAATTCCTCCTGAGCGGCGAGAAAAAGTTCGGTCACAAAGGGATGGGCCACAAAACGCGGATATCCGCACTCAAAGGTTTCGAGCACGGCAGGATCTCCCTCCTCGTAGCCGATGACATGCTCCCAGCGCGGCAGGCAGACCGAGACCGCGTGGTCACTGTCGGGCAGAGCGAGACCGAGATCTTCCGCTTCACAAAAAGGATCGGTAAATGGATCACGCATGACAAATTACGTGGCAAGGAGCGCCTGGCGGACATCGCCAATGAGATCATCGACCGTTTCGATCCCGACGGAAAAGCGAACGAGCGAATCCGTAATCCCGACCGATTCCCTGACCTCGCGGGGAACGCTGGCATGCGTCATGGAAGCGGGATGGCAACAGAGCGACTCCACCCCGCCGAGACTCTCTGCTTTCGGGAAAAGCCGAAGTTTTTCGAGAAAGCCAAGGGTCGCGGCCAGGCTCCGGCCAAAATCCACCGTGACGATCCCCGAGCCGCCGCTCATCTGGCGCTTTGCCAGCGCATACTGGGGATGCGAGGGGAGAAACGGGTATCGCACCGAGACGGCACTGGTATCCGCCTCGAGGAATTCGGCAAAAGCGAGAGCGTTCTCACAATGGCGCTCCATCCGGATCGCCTCGGTTTTGATCCCCCTTGAAGTGAGCCAGCAATCCATGGGAGCGGGCTGAAGTCCGAGTGCCTTCTGCGCAAAAATCATTTTCTCCCGCCACTCTTCCGAATTCGTACACACCGCGCCGACAAGAGCATCGGAATGACCGTTCGCATACTTCGTCAGAGAAATGAGGGAGAGATCGGCCCCGAGTTCGATGGGGCGCTGGAGGTAACTGCTCGCAAAAGTGTTGTCGACGAGGAGCGGAGCCCCGGCGGCATGAGCGGCCGTTGCGACTGCGGCGATGTCGATGATCTTGAGACTGGGATTAGTCGGCGACTCGATCCAGACGAGGGTCGGACTCAGTGACTTGAGAAC
>JAGPCC010000154.1 GCA_018058245.1 Verrucomicrobiales bacterium | reverse complement strand
GATATTCCCCACCGCAGAGAGGGCCTGGAGCAGTCCCAGCGCTCCGGTTCGAGCATGATCCGGCAGAGAATCCGCAACAAGAGCGACCGCAAGACCAAAGACCCCACCGACCCCGAGGCCAGTCACAAAACGATAGAGTGCAAAATCAACCCACCCTTTCGAGAGCGCGGAAAGACCGGTAAAGACGGAATAGAGCAAGACCGTCAGGGTCAACATTTTTGCCCGACCGTACTTGTCCCCGAGCGATCCGAAGATCAGTCCTCCGGTGGCCCAACCCGCGACAAAAATCGAAGTGGCATATCCGGCGAACTTTTTGATCTCCGTCGGATCCGTTCCGTCGGGGAGTAAATTCGTGAGCGCCTGTTGCCGGAAGAGCAGGAAAATCTGCTGATCCAGACAGTCAAAAAGCCATGCGAGCGAAGCCATCGCAAAAACGAACCAATGATAGGGCGTGAGCGAACGCCACCAAGGGCCGTGCTGATCGGAGAGAGAGGGAGAGGACTTAGAACTCATGGCATACGATGGTTGGAGAGAGAAAATATTGTGTTAGAGGAAAAAAGGGGATCTAGGATTTAGTCGTCGAGCAGTTCCTCCTTTGGCTCCGGCAGCCAGAAGGAAAGGATCACACCGATGAGCGCGTAGGCACCGGCCACAATCGCGGCATACTTTGCGAGGGCGGTGACTGGTTGCCCGGCCGAGAGAGAGAGGGTGATGAACGCTGCCGCCGTCCCGAGGACCCGCCCCCCGATGTTGGCCGCAAAGCTCTCACCCGTTCCCCGGAGATGCACCGGGAAGACAAGCGGGATGTAATTCCCCCAGAAGCTAAACTGCGCCACCGTGAAAAGACCGGCCGCAAAGATCCCCCATTTAATCAGGGTAAGACTCCCCTCCGTCTCCAGCGCCCCAGAAATCCACCAGAACAGCGCAGGCACCACGATCATCGCGGGAATCATGAAAATCCGCAACATCGCCCGGCGACTGACCAGCCAAACCGCCAGGATCGCAAAAAGAACCCGACCGACAAGGCCGCCGATTTCCTGCCACTTCGTGATCGAGGCCGTGATCTTGTCACTTGCATTCCCACCAGCCTGCTTCCCGATCTTGGTCAGGAGCGGAGCTGCCGGAGCTTCTTTTCCCGCCGCTGTTGCCGCGTCGATGGCCGCAGTCTTGGCAGCCTCTTCCGCCGCACTAGCAATCGCTTTGATCTCCACATGACCACGAGGCCACGCGAGGATCTGCGGGAGCTGTTGGATCGCACCAAAGGCGATCCCGTAACTCGCCGCGAAGATCAGAGTCGTAACAATCGTCGTTCTCGCCAACTCGGGACTGAACAGTTCCCGGATGCTCGGACGGCGCAGGCGGCCCTCCGCTTTTTTCTTTGCCCACGAGGGAGACTCCGGGAGAAATGGCCGGATCAGAATGAGCGGGATTGCCGGAATCACCCCGGAAATCAGCGTGTAACGCCACGCTTCGTGCCCGCCATGGATCGCGGGAAAATCGAGGGCATAGGTCGCCGCGTAGTAGTTGGCGAGCGCGACCAACAATCCCCCGATCGAGGAGAATGCCTGCGTGTATCCCAGCACTTTTTCCCGCTGCTTCGGTTCCACAAAAATCTCCGCGAGCCACGCGACCGCTGCGACGAACTCGACACAGACCCCGATGAAGACGAGACAACGGAAGAACAGCAACTGCGGCAGCGTCTCCGCGAGGGAACCCGCCGCAAAGGCCGCAAAAGCATAGAGCAGGATCGAAAAAGTGAGGACCCGTCTGCGGCCAAAGAGATCTGTGAGATACCCCCCGAGGAGACCGAAGACCCCGCCCGCAAGGGCCGGCACAAAAAAGAGGGTGCGCGCCCACTGGATGTACATCTCACCGCCCGGTGCCCACATTCCGTTGGCTTCCGCCGGGGTCATCCCACCAGCGATCAGACTCTGCACGAGCGGAGCACTCATCGAGGCGATCACCGGTTTGATGATGAGCGGCAGCATGAGCAACTCATAAATATCAAAAGCGAACCCAATCGAGGCGATGATACAGATGAGCCATCGGGTGATGCCCATGTTCGAGAGAGAGAGGGAATTTGTTTTCAAGATGTGCGGATAGTATCAGTCGCTAATCCTTCATCAACGGGAAAAGCATTCTTTTTTTGGGACGAAGAATCACGCGATTCCGGAAACAGATCATTTTGCCACGATGGCCGCAGCCGATTTAGCGTACTTCAAGACGCGGCCATGCACACTGTATTCCGAGACATAGAGATCTCCGTTCGGGCTGAACGCCACCCCGTGAGGAGCATTCACGATGCCCTCTTTCCACTGGGACGGTTCGATCTTGTTTGTTCCCGATTCCTCGGGATTGGGATTCGCTCCGAGACGGGCCACCACCTGGTTTTCCTTGTCAAATACCGTGACCCGACCCTTCAGTTCACCGACCGCGAGATAGTCCCCCTGGACCACCGCAGCGGCAGGCAGGAGAAGTCCCGTGGCAATTTCACCGAGGAGTTCCCCCTCAAGCGAGAGATGCACCACCCGGTTGTTCGCCCGATCCGTCCCCACGATCCGCGCCGGATCAAAGCGATTGTCTATCGCGATTTTGTGAAGAGTTTTGAAATGGTAAGGAGCCGCCTTGCCGCCGAAGGTCGCGACATAGTCCCCCTTCGCCGTAAAACGATGCACATAGTCCGACGAGTATCCGTCGGTCACATAAATGTCCCCGTTTTTCGCTACCGTGCAGCCCGTGAGGCGCAGCACCGCCTGCTGGTTTTTCGGATTCACGACCCAGAACTCCTTTGGAATCGACTCTCCCGGGATCGTCATCACGACCTCCCCGTCGAGTTTCATCTTCACGATTTTTCCTCCGCTGAGTTCTGGCCCGTAGAGGAACTCACCGTCCTCTCCCTTGTGAATCACAAACCCATGAAAGTCCGTCGGCGCATTGGGAAGGTTCCGCAGATAGGTTCCATCTGCCGAATAGACCTGCACTCCCGAGCGGAGCCCCTGCATCAGGCTCACGTAGATATCCCCATTGGAACTGATCGCGACATCCCCATGCTGGTTTCCCATCTCCGGCATTCCCTCCGGGAGCTTCAGTGGATCAGGTGCCGCAGTCCAGAGACTGACACCTTCCGCCGCCGGGCTTGGAAGCGGAGCAGGCTCCGTAGGACGACTCCTATCATGACTCGAAAAAAGAATCACGGCACCGGCAACCACACCGGCGATGAGAGGTGCGAGAGATTTGTTCGGAAATTTCATGAAACTCGTATCTCATTTTTCCAACCCGATGTCCAGTCAGGATCGAGCGGCCAACCTGACCGGATCGCGTGCCCCGGCTCTTTCTGGGAAAGGCGCACTTGCCAATGGCACCAAATAGCGATCACATTCCGCCGTGAGTTTTCATCGCCCCCTCCTACCCCACCCTTGCGTCCTTCAGGGCCTCCTCCCCCAGAACGGCACCCAACCCTCCTTGGTCCCGCACCAGAGAGGGTTGCTTCACGCCTCCCCGACGACTTCCCCGAACTGAGATGAAAACGCCTCTCATTGCAATCGACTGGGGATCGACCAATTTCCGCGCCAAACTCGTCCTCGATGGCCTGGTGATCGCCTCCGTCGAAACTCCCGACGGGATCCGAAATCGATCTGGTCGTGACTTCGACGACATCCTCACAGAACACTGCGCCTTGTGGAAAGAGGAACATCCCGGTGCATACATCGTCATGAGCGGAATGATCGGCAGCCGCGAAGGCTGGGTCGAAGCCCCCTATGTGCCCGCCCCCGCTCGCATCGCAGATCTCTCCGAGGGACTCGTGTCGATCTCCAGTAGGACCCTCGGGGAAATCGCGATCGTTCCCGGCGTTCGCTACGATGCCCCCGAATCCGGGACTACCGATGTAATGCGAGGAGAAGAAACCCAGATCGCCGGCCTCCTCGCAGAGTATAGCGACGAAGACATCACCCTCTGTCTTCCCGGCACTCATTCCAAATGGATCAAATGCCGCGATGGAGCGATTCTTTCCTTTCGGACCTGGCTCACCGGCGAGGCCTTTGACCTCCTCACCCGACAGAGTCTCATCGCCGGGTCAGAACACCCCGCAGACGCCCAAAGTGACGCCTTCCACCGCGGCCTCGCTCTCTCCGGCGGGGACGGAGGCCTCCTTCATCATCTCTTCCTCGGTCGCACCGAAATGCTGAGCGGACGCATCACCGCCGCCGAGATGCGAAGCATACTTTCCGGGATTCTCCTCGGCCACGAAATCCGCGAAGCTCTCGACTTTGCCGAACCCGACGCCCGACTCCTCCTCGTCGGCGAATCCCCCGCCGCACAGGCCACCGCATCCGCCCTAACCTGGTGGAAAACGCCCTTTCAACACCAAACCAACGACACCCACCTCCCCGGAATCCTCGCGATCCTGCGGGCGAGTTTGTGATCGTGGTTGTTGGTTGTTTGGCTTACTGCCTCTTCCCACCCACCACAATCATAGCTTCGCTCCTGGCCCGAATTCTGGGGTCCGCCTCACTTCCCCTCCGATCCTTCTTGTTGTTTTCTGGAATCTCCTCTATTCCAAACTATGGCCCGCTGGTTTTACAATCGCCCCTCTGAGAAATGTGACGGATCTGAGATCAAAGTTGCGAACAAACTCCGCCGTCTCAGTAAACGTTGGACGATACGGTGGGGGTTTTATTATTTGGACAATAGGAACGTCCGCCGCGAGGGCGACTTCCTGATTTTTGACCCACTCCACGGCCTGCTTGTCCTTGAGGTGAAGGGATTCCGTTTCCGGCAATTTCCCCCAACAGGGCGGTGGGAGGGAGATCCACAAAAGGACAAGGATCATCCTCTCTACCAACTCGATCAAGAGCACGCTGGTGTTCTCAAGGAATTGGCAGAGACCGAACCGGGCTGGCGACCTGTCGCGAAGGCACTCTGTCTCCCGAACGAGGTTATTCCTGAAGGGCAGAAGTCCTATCAGGGAATCCCACGAGAAATGATCATCGACGGTCGCGACCTCGAAATGTTCGAGTCTGTCTTTTCTCGATTTTTTGACGGAGTGCAGACTCGCGACATCCAGAGACATCGGGAGGTCTTCCTGCGAGCCTACGGCAAAGGGGGCGGTCCGGTGGAACTGAAACATTTCATCGATCACAATGAAGCCATCTTCCGAAAGCAACTGACTCGGCAATATCAACTGCTCGACATTCTCGAGGGCAATCAACAGCTCTTTATCGAAGGTGGTGCGGGAACTGGAAAGACCTGGAACGCCGTCGAAAAGGCCGTTCGCCTCGCGGAAAAAGACGATGGCGGGCATGTCCTCCTCCTTTGCTACAACATTGCGTTGAGCCGTTTCCTACGAGACCTCGTCTCGCGGAGGACGCTAGAGCGCGGTTGTATCACGGTTTTCCAGTGGGAAGAGTTGGCCCATCACCTGCTCGAATCCTGTGGAATGGAGAATGCGCCGCCCTCCACTGGATCGACTCGGGAAGAAAAATTGCGCTACTACGATACAGAACTGCCCGCCCTCCTTCTCGCGTGTGTGCGAGAAGCAGAATTCAGGGAACGTCTCCCGCAGTTTGATGCGATCGTCGTGGATGAAGCACAGGATCACGACACGGCCTTTCCCGATGGTGGCAAGGAAGCCGTTGCCTCCGCCGAATGCGGCTGGTGGGCGATCTATTTTGCATTAATAAAAGAGGGTACGAATGCTCCCGTAGCACTCTTTTACGACACCGCGCAGCGCCCACCTTTCCGCGGTCGCGGTGGATTCGAGGCGCGACTGATCGCTGCGCACCTGAGTCAACCTGCCTTCGCGCGTCTCCCCCATGCCCTGCGCTACACGCAGCCGATCTACGATTTTCTACAGACCCTGCGAGCTCCCGGGTGCGATGCTCTCGTGGAACAACTTTGTGAACCAGACGACCTGCCCGAAGGTCCCGAGGTGATCACAATCGATCTCCAGACGCCAAGTGCAGAGGAAGTTCAGTCGCAGGTTGCACAGATCATTTCCAGCTGGACCGAGGACGGATATTGCCTTCCCGAGGAGGTCTTGGTTCTCCACCCGAGAACCCAACTCAACGCCAGTGCCATGGGCGATTGTAAGACCATCGCAGGCCTACCTCTCCTCGAATACGGCACCCCGCAAGAAGAGGGAACAAAGTCCATCCGCCATCTTTCCATCAACCGGGCAAAGGGTCTCGATGCCCTCGCGGTCATCATCGTTGGAGTAGAACCGTTCGGAAAAATCACGAAAGTTGACAATCAATTCACCTACTTCATGGGTGCCAGTCGAGCGAAACAGCTGCTCGCGGTCGTGCATTGTTGAGCCACAGTCTAGGAATGGGGAAAAGGGCGGTCACCGGCAAGACCCGGTGATAGGGAAGCCTGCTCTGAAAAACAGTACAATTCTCCATCCCCCATCCATTCCACTTCGAATCACTTGCGCCTTGCGCTTCCTTCGCGAAGGTTTCTTTGTTCGAACTCCCTCTCCCCATGCCCTCTCTGATTTTTTCCTTACTCGGCATCCTTCTCTTCGCCCAGGCGCTGGGTGGCTGCACCACGCTCACGCCAGCAGAGCGTCGCGTCGAAAAGAATCCAGACCTTTTCGCAACCATCCCTGAGCGGGAAAAGCCCATTGTGCTGCGTGGTGATATCGTGGAAGGCATGTCGCGTGATGCCGTTTTCCTGGCATGGGGTCGGCCGGGCCAGGTGGCGAGCGGTAGCCGCAACGGAAAAACCACGGAGAAGTGGGCCTACTTCAGCAATGCTCCCGTGAGCACGGTTTCCGTGGGATATGGTTCCTATGGACCATCCCCATTCTACTCTTCGTATGGGGTTCACCCCGTTTACGGTTACAGCACCGGCCCCGGTTGGGGGTATGGCTCAGGGGTGGACTACCTCCCCTATCTCGACAGCAAAGTCGAGTTTCTCGACGGACGCGTAGTGGCGTGGGAGAAAACTCATTGACCTCAGGTCATGGACGATCAGTTCGGACATCATATCAACTACCTCAGGGTTTCGATCACCGATCGGTGCAACGAACGCTGCGAGTATTGCATGCCCCAGGAAGAGCAGGCCTGGCTCCCCCGGAGCGAAGTGCTCTCATACGAGGAACTCTTGCGGGTGATCCAAGTGGGTGCCTCCCTCGGCATTACCAAACTCCGAATCACGGGTGGTGAACCTCTCACGCGGCGGAACGTGATCTGGTTTTTTGAGCAACTTCGCAAAATCGAGGGCATCGATGACATTGGCATCTCCACTAATGGAACTCTCCTCGCTCGCAAGGATCGAGACGGCAAATCCACGGCAAAAGCACTGGCTGACTCGGGTGTGCGATCGGTGAACATTTCCCTCGATACCCTCGATCCGGTCGGATACGCAAAGACCACGGGACGCGACTTGTTCCACGAAGTGGTCGCCGGGATCGATGCCGCGCGCGAGGCGGGCATTGAAAAAATCAAGATCAATACCGTCCTCATGCGCCACCGCAATGAGCACGAACTGTGGGATCTCGTCGAGTTCGCTTACGAGCGCGACCTTCTCCTACGCTTCATCGAACTGATGCCGGTGAGCACGACCGAAGTGCTGACGGAGGACAATTTCCTCGCCACCGGGGAAGCAAAAAAGCTCCTGGAATTCCGCCTCGGGAAACTCGTCCCGCGTCCGGATGTCCGAACAAACGGACCGTCCAGCTACTTCGAAATCCCGGAAACGGGTCAGCTCATCGGCTTCATCGGGGCGATGACCAATCTGCATTTTTGTGAGACCTGCAACAAGCTACGTCTCACCTGCGAGGGAAAATTGCGCCCCTGCCTCGGTAGTCATCTCGAGTTCGACATGCGCGAGGTGCTGCGAAATCCCGAGATGACCGATGAGGACGTCGCGCGCTTTTTTCATCATGTCGTGGCACGGAAACCGGAGATGCACGAATTCCGCGAAAACTACCAACCCGGCCGACGCATGATCGCGATCGGCGGGTAAAAATCCATGAACGACAGTGCAAAGCTAACCCACCTCCGTCCCGACGGTACCGCTGCGATGGTCGATGTCTCGGAAAAAGCGGTCGTGCGCCGCGAAGCAACGGCAGAGGGATTCATCGTGCTGAAACCTGCCACGCTCGCCGCGATCAGCAGCGGAGGAATGCCCAAAGGTGATGTCCTAGGCGTCGCTAGAATCGCAGGGATCCAGGCGGCAAAGCGCACTGCCGATCTCATTCCCCTCTGTCACCAACTGCCGATTACGAAGGTAGCAGTGGATTTCACGATCGCGGAGGATGGAGTAGGAATCACCTGCCTCGTTCGCACGGATGCAAAAACCGGAGTCGAGATGGAGGCGCTCACCGCGGTCGGCATCGCCGCGATGACGATCTACGACATGTGCAAAGCGATCGACAAGGAGATGGTCGTGCGGGAAATCCGGCTTCGTGAAAAAACGAAAACTCCCCTTCTCTCTTGAAGTAATTGTTTACCGATTGACCTCAAAATAGAGAATCGTAGCGGTGTTCCCCTGACTTTCGGGGTTCTTTTCCTCTGACACCCGAATCGCAGCAGTGTGCAGGGAGTGCCCGAGACCGTCCGCAAGGACGACGCTCCGGGGGTAGTTCAGCCCTTTGCTGTATCGGTGAAAAAGATCGACTTTTTTCCAATCTCCTCCGTCGATGCTGACCTCTAGGATCCCGGCATCGGGTCCTGCGAGGACAAAAGCACCGAGCATCGAACCGGAAAAAGTGTGGTAAAGATAGTTTCCGTCCGCGTCAGAACGCAGCGCCGAATATGGGGTGTAGTCTCCGCGAATCGACCCGACCGGAAGGAGCTCTTTGGAGACGGGTGCAAATTTCCACCCACCCAGCCAGCTGAGTTCTTGCGGATCCACCATCATCGCTTCGGAATAGGAGTCCGGATCGAGCAACTCGGGCAACACAACCGTCTGCGGAGTCTCGCCGGAGACCGTATCTTCGATCACCTTTGTGATGAGATCCGAAGCAAACTGGTACCCGATCTGGTTCGGATGGGTATCTTTGTAGTCCGTTTCCCAGGTCATTCTTCCTGCTGCGATCTCCGCGGCGAGGGCACGTCCGACATCGACGATGGGAAGCCCGTAGTGCCGCGCCACTTCTCGATGAGCAGCGACACTGACCGCTTCCTCACCTGCCTGCAACTTTGCCAGAATCGCCGGGTTCACGAATTGCACGGAAATCACATCCCCCGTTGGATTTACTTTAAAATACTGGCGAATGATCCCCTCAAGGCCTCGCTTGGCGGTGATCGCATCGTGCATCGCGTCTTGATCATCGTTCACCGCAAATTCGACGATCAGGAGATCGACCGGCCCTTTGGAAAGAACGTCACGATCCAGGCGAAAGGCTCCCGTCGTGGAACAGGTCGAGCCGAGTCCGGCTCTGGTGAAGGTGAACTCGACATTCGGCCAATGAGCCTTCAGCCATTCGGGAACCATCTTCGTATGACCCGACGTATTTTGCGTGATCGATCCGCCGAGAAAAGCGACATGGGCCTTTCCCTCTTTTTCCATCTTCGCAATGAAGTTCGAAACACCCCGTGTGCCCATTTCAATGCTTCCACTTGATGGTTCCGCCGCTCCCGCAAGGGAAAGGCACGCGGTCAGGGCGGGGAGGAAAAGGCAGAAGGAAAATTTCATCTTGGGCGACGAGGCAGTGGCGGAATTCTGTTACTCTTAGAGCTGTTTTCCACAGATGCCAAGAGCGTCATACTGGCACTACGAGTCCTTCTGCTTCCGCAAGCTTCTTCTGATTCCCGTCAAAGGTGAGGAAATGGGTCGCGTTCATCTTCAGGGCACTTGCCACATGAAGGATATCGAACCCCCGGTGTCCTCCAGAGAGGGTGCGAGTGGAGGAGAGTCGCTTGGCTTCATCGACCACATCCGCAAGGTTGGAGGTTGCGACAATCAACCGGCCTTGGGCGACGGCAGCTTCAAACCCTGCCCAATACTGAACGGCAGTCCCCACCGGGATCGCCCCTCGGAACTCTGAAAACCTCACGGCGTTCCCAAACTCAAACTGAGTCAGGCTGTTGAGATAGAGCGCCTTCGTATTCCGGGCAGACCACACCACAGCCCTAGCGCTGTGGGCGTCACTTCCATAGAGTGAAAAGAGGAAGCTAGTATCGCAGGCGATTACCATTTCCCGCTGGCCTCTCCGAGAACTTCTGCAGATTGCTCAGCACTCAAAACGTGATCCCCGCTGCGATCCCGTAGCACCTCTGGGCTGGAAGCCCAGTCCACCACTTGAGCAGTCTGAGCGGTTTCCGGGCTCAGTCTGGCGATGACAATGCCGCGTTGAGTGATGAGCACATCTTCTCCAGCGCTCACCCACCGAAGCACACTTGTGTAGCGGTTTCTCAAATCTCGAACCGTAGCGGTTTTCATTGTAGCACAAAAGTGTAGCCGCTACCCCCAACTGTCAAGCTAATTTCGAACGCACTTCAGCCGTGTTCTCCACCTGAGACCAAAACCCGTTAAAAACCCGCTGCCAATCACTCAGCGACACAATGGGGTGCTCGAGGCCATCGAATTCGGGAAATACTGTCCCTGGGAATTTTTCACTTCCCACTGTCCCTTCGAATCCTCTCGAATTCCTTCGAATTTGTCCTTTTGCCCCTTCGAATTGCCCTTTCGTGTGTAACCATGAATCCGCCAGACCCGTCTTAAACCCGGTAGAGTATGAAACGATTTTTGATTTCTCTGATTTTTCTTCCCTTCCTCTCTGTGGCGGAGGAGACAACGGCTACGTTTCACCGCGACATCGCCCCGATCATTTATACGAATTGCACGACTTGCCATCGGGAAGGCGAAAGCGCTCCCTTTCCCCTGACGAATTTTGCGGAAGTCTCCCGAAAGGCAAAGACGATCAGCCGCGTCGTGAATGATCGTGAGATGCCCCCGTGGCATGCCAATGTCGAAGCCACCAAATTCCTCGACGTTCGCAGATTGGATGACAAACAAATCGCTCTGATCGATCACTGGATCGCCGCCGGAAAACCCGAGGGAAACCTTGCTGATTCGCCCCCTCTCCCGGAATTCACGCCCGGTTGGCAACTCGGGAAACCCGATTTGATCGTGACGATGGCGGAAGCCTACGAGGTGCCGGCGGAAGGTCCGGACATCTACCGGAATTTTGTGCTCCCGCTCGATCTGCCCGAAGACAAATGGGTCAAAGCGATCGAACTCCGGCCCTCTGCCCGGACCGTCATGCATCATTCCCTCTACTTCCTCGATAGTACCGGTAAGGCTCGCGAACTCGACGGGAAAGACGGCAAACCTGGATTCAACGGCATGTCCTTTCAAAAAAACGGCAGTCTCGGTGGGTATGTACCCGGAGTGAGTGCCCGAAAACTGCCGGGAGACCTCGCCCGGCCGCTTCCGAAGGGATCTGATCTGATCCTCTCGTCTCACTTTCATCCCTCCGGGAAAGCCCAGAGGGAAAAAACCACCGTTGGCATTTACCTCGCCGACAAAGCACCCGCTCGAAAGCTCGAGGAATTACAAGTGCCTCCGGGATTCGGTCGCAGCGCCGGTATCGATATTCCCGCCGGCGAAGCGAACTACAAAATCGAGGATTCCTACAAACTGCCGGTCGATGTCGAGGCAGTCTGCGTTTCGGGACATGCTCACTACATCTGCTCGACGATGAAAATGACCGCAACTCTGCCGGACGAAACCGAGCAGGTCCTGCTCGACATTCCCGACTGGGATCTCGATTGGCAGGACACGTATTTTTTTGCCGAACCGATCGTGCTCCCGGCCGGAACGGTCGTGAAGTCCGTCATCACCTATGACAACTCTCTCAAGAATCCGGACAATCCTTTCAATCCGCCAAAACGGGTCAAATGGGGCCGTGAATCGACCGACGAGATGGGCAGCATCACCCTGATCGGGGTTGCCC
>JAGPCC010000153.1 GCA_018058245.1 Verrucomicrobiales bacterium | reverse complement strand
TCTACCTGTTGCGCGCTTATCGACAGATCTTTATGGGACCGAAACCCGCAAAACTTCAGCTACCGGCCGACATCGACTGGGGCACGAAACTTCCGCTTGTCCTCCTCCTCGTGACCTTGATCGCCGTCGGATTTGTTCCTGAGCTGCTCAACCAATTTATTCGCCCCGCGATCGAGAGCCTTTTTTCCGTCACCACCGGGTGATTTCCTGACTTTACCCTCTTGGTTCACCGACCTGACCCTGTTCCGTGCTGATCCGCCCCACTGCTACCCGCCCAACGTTTTCCACTCATGCCGGTTTATTATCTTGAAATTATTGTCGTCGCCCTAGGCCTCCTCATGCTGATGGTGGATGCCTTCGTCAAGTTGGATGACAAACGCTCCATCGCCTGGATCGGTATGCTCGGTTTGGTGGTGGTCTTTGCATTGCTCTTCCGGGTGGAGTGGCCGCAATCGACGGAGGGTGCCTTCTGGAAATTCTACAGCTCCGGGGACAAGCTGGCGCTCTTTTTTAAAGGGATCGCAGTGTTGACGACGCTGATCGTCCTTGTCATGTCGGTTGATTACACGCCGATTGTGCTCGACCAGACCGCCAAACCCGAACCGGGTGCCCATCGCCAAGCGGGACTTGGTGAGTTTTACACGCTGCCTGTGTTTGCCTGCGCCGGGCTCATGTGGATGGCCTCTGCCAACAACCTCGTGAGTATTTTTGTCGCTCTGGAGACGGTCGCGATCGCGTTCTATATCATGGTTTCATACATGCGGCGCAACGTGGGATCCCTCGAAGCAGGGGTAAAATACCTGATCCTTGGGGCGCTCTCGACGGGGTTCCTTGTCTACGGTTTTGCCTGGCTTTTTGGGATCACAGGCAGCATGGAACTGCCCGCAATCGCAGCGGCGCTCGCGAAACCGGACATCAATACAACGACTGCTCTGTTTGCCTTCGGCCTCCTTTTTGTCTCGCTCGCGTTCAAGATCGGGGCGGCTCCGTTCCATCTCTGGATTCCGGATGTCTACCAAGGTGCTCCAACGCCGATCACCGCTTTCCTCTCCGTTGCCTCGAAGGCGGCCGGGTTTATCATCACACTGCGACTCGTTTCCCCGTTTTTGGCGAGTGCTCCGCTGGTCGGGAAAGTGACGATGGTGCTGAGTGCTGCCGCGATTTTGACGCTCCTCGTTGGAAACCTCGCGGCCCTCCCGCAAAAGAATTTCAAACGGCTCCTCGCCTATTCCAGCATCGCCCACGCGGGATTTTTGATGATGGCGCTGGCTTCTTCGCCGCGGGCGGGTGTTGTTCAGGATCCAAATGGGCTGACCCCGGCGGCGGTGATCGCGTTTTATCTCGGTGCCTATTTGTTGATGACCTTGCTCGCCTTTCTCGTCATGACGGCGGTTAGGCCCACGATTTCTGGGGAGGAGATCGAATCCTTCAAAGGACTCGCGAAGCGGTCGCCGTTTTTATCCTTCGCTCTACTCATTTCGATGGCATCACTGGCAGGAGTTCCTCTTACGGCTGGATTTTTCGGGAAATTCTTTGTCTTTAAACTAGCCGTCGAGTCGCAACAATGGGTCTTGCTTGCGGTTGGTCTCATCGGAGCCGCTGCGGGATTTTATTACTACCTCAAGGTCGCTGCGGCGATGTTCCTGAGTAAGCCCGGAGCAGGCGAAGGAGAAGCCTCCAGCATTGCGGTGAGTCCTCTCACAAAGGTTACGATGGTTCTCCTGATGATTCTGATCGTGCTCGCAGGGGTGAATCCGAGCCTGATTCTCCGTTTGTTTCTGTAAGTTATCGAACTGCTGGGCAGATCGCTCCGTACGTCTCGGGAGGAGTGGATGGCGCGGTGCGGACGTGAAGCTGTCTCCAGTTGATGGGATTCTGGTGCTGAGACAGTCTTGCTTCATCGTTTCGTTTGCGATAGTCTAGCGTTGATGCACCCACCCAATCGATACTTCTGCGTTTTTCTTTCCGGTCTTCTGATTGCCTGTGGTTTTGTGTCACGAGCCGAAGGAGAGGAATACAGGGTGCTGAAAAACGCCTCTGGAAAAGAGATCCGGGCAAAGATTCTTTCGGTCGCCTCGGGCAAAGTGGGAATTCAGTTGGAGAACGGACAACAATTTGAAATTCCGCTGGCGACCCTTTCTCCGGCGGATCAGGAATTTCTTTCGAACTGGGCACCTGCTCCCGGGACACCTGGTCCTGCGACCGCGACGGCACCGCTACCGACCGAGGGTGGTGTCACCGTGGCAAAAATAAATGAAGCGATCGGACAGGATCTTTTTTCCACCGTTTCTCTCTGGAGCAGCAATCCGGCTGAGGTTGCGGGGCGGCTCGATTGGCCAAGGGAATCAAAAACTGCGATTGGAGAAAGTTATCGAGCGTATCCGAAGGACGACGATCGCTTCCTCGGGGCACGCCCCTACTCCGCAGCGCTTTATGGAGAAAATGATATGGTTACAGCGATCTCAATCGTGTTTGCAAACAAGGGCGATTCGTTTGGCGCAGCTGGTAGCGGCGAAGAGCATTTCCTCAAAGGAAAACCCGTTCCCGGTGGAATGGCGGGGGTGCGGCTCATCATGGCGAACGATGCCGAAGTGATTGGGGAGAAGTTAACCGCGCTCCTCGGCAGCGCTACAAAACAGCGTTTTGGGGAAGGGGAGTCCCGAGTTGAAGTGCAGCGATGGGATTGGGCAGGGCACGCATTTTTGCTCTCTCACGTGCCGGATGAGTACGTGTCCCTCGCGATTCAGACGATAGAGTCCGCCGACAACCGGGGGAACACCGCGCGGGTGTCCGATGCCGTGATCCGCGAACGAGCGAGGGGATTTGTGGAAAAGCGTAACAATGGCGATGTCGTGATCTCGAATATCCCCATGGTCGACCAAGGACCGAAAGGCTACTGTGTGCCCGCCACGGCGGAACGGTGTATGCGGTTCCTCGGCATTCCCGCCGACATGTATTTGCTCGCGATGGCCGGTGAAACCCAGGCCGGAGGCGGCACTTCGGTGGATGTGCTTCTCAACAATATTGGGACGGATATCAAGCGAAAAGGACGCTCTTTCGAGATCGAAGGCGGAGAGCTGAAGTTGCGTGATCTCAAAAAATCGATCGATGGAGGCATCCCGGTGATGTGGGCTTTGTTTAGTACCAAAGAGTTCAATGAGACAGCGAACGAGCGGATCCCACTACGCAAAGATTCGTGGGAGTCCTACAAGAGCACCGTTGCAGCGGCCGCAGCCAATCCTTCCCTGATTCCGGACAATAACAGTGGCCATGTAGTCATCATCATCGGATACAACGAGGAAACGAACGAAATCGCCTTCTCCGATTCTTGGGGGGAGCGGTACACGGAGCGTTGGATCACGCTGCCGGAGGCCGAACAGGTCTCGCAAAAGCGATTTTATGTGATCGGCCTATAGGATAAACCTTGTTATTTTATGGATAGTGCGGAATTTGTTAAATGTCAGTTAACGCAGAGGCAGCTTTTCAGGAACGAATCGAGCGTGAACGGCAATTTCACGACCAAGCGTTTAGCAGTGACTTGCGAGAATGTACGGAAAAATATTACGCACTGACGGAAGTAGAGTACAAGGAATACGAGGTGAGACTTAAAAAACTCGTCTCTTGCGCTGATGTCCTAGAATACGGATGTGGCCCCTACGGGTTCATCTACGAGGCGGCAAGGAGCGCCAGCAGCGCTTCGGCGATAGACATTTCACCCGTCGCGATTGAGATTTCACAAGAGAAAGCCTCAAGGTTGGGAGTTTCCGCTGACTTTCACGTTATGAATTGTGAGGAAATGACCTTTCCTGACAATTCGTTTGATGTCATTTTTGGAAGCTCGATCCTTCATCATCTTGACCTTGAAAAGACATTTGCAGAAATGCGGCGAGTTTTGCGCCCTGGCGGCGTGATTCTATTTACGGAGCCCTTAGGTCACAATCCCCTGATCAATCTGTATCGCTTCCTTACCCCCAGGCTTAGGACAGAGGACGAACATCCATTCAGAAGTTCGGATATTCGCTATATGAGAGCGAGTTTCGATTCTTTGAAAGTGGATTATTATCATCTAACGACCTTCGCCGCAGTCCCGTTCGGTGGAGCTGGTTCCTTTCGAAACATTCGAGCGGTGTTTCATTCGATCGACCAAGCACTCTTTCGAACGCTTCCTTTCCTCAAGAGATACGCATGGATGTCTCTCCTGGAAGCGAGGGTCGATTAGACGGCCGCAACTCTATTCTGGAGCGGGAAATTCCTCGAGTGTGGGTTCTTCGCGTTCCAGTTCTCCTACGACCTGGAAGCCGGATTCGTCGAGCAGGAACACTTCGAGACTGACTGGAAGCCGGGTCGAGCGGAACTCTTCGACCAGAGTGGGGCCGTACTCGGCCAGTTTCCCCCCGGTTGCAGGGAATAGATAGATCTGCTGACGGTCGAGCAGGATCACATGGATGCGGTCGCCCAAGAACTCACGAAAACGTTCGAGGAGTTTGGGCGAGAGCATCACACTGGTGAGAAAGGGGTCTTTGTCAGAAACCGTCGCGTAGAGAATGACGCCTCGGGCATCTCGAATGTAGTCCGCCTCGATCCGGGCAGCGATCGAGTCGGCCACCTCACGGGACAGAGTGAGTAGCGCCTCCTCCGTCAATCCGCGCTCCTTCCACGAGGCCTTGGTGAACTGACGAACTCCGAAATCCCATTCAAAATAGGCGGCGAGCCGGGTTTTTCGAGCGTTTTGGATCGGGAGAGTGATGTCAGCACTCTCGAAGGAGCCTTCAAAGATCACTCCAGCCCTTCGCTCCGGGACTACCGGTGTGACATCCTGACTGTGGAGTGTCATGACGAGACACCCTAGAGAAAAGAGGCTGAGATTCAGCCAGCGTATTTGAAATCCATTTGCCATCCGTCGGGGAGCGAGTTGGTTAAAACTAAACACCGATGATCACATTTCTACAAGGGACCCTCGAAGAAAGCTGGCCGGGGCGGCTCGTCATCAATGCCGGAGGCGTCGGTTACGAAGTGACGGTCGCCGTTCTTGGAGATGATGTCTTTGGCAAAATCGGGGCGCAGACAAAAGTGCTGACTCATCACCACATCCGCGAACAGGAACAGACTTTGTATGGATTTCCCGATGAGGGAACCCGCGATCTTTTTCGACTCTTGATCAATCGCGTTTCCGGGGTGGGCCCTAAAGTGGCCATGTCGGTCCTCAGCGGGATGAGTTTCGCCGACTTCAAGAGAGCAGTGGTCACTGGCGACATCCTGAGGATCTCGCAGATCAAAGGACTCGGGAAAAAGACCGCTGAGCGCATCGTCCTAGAGCTCGGCGATAAGGTCGGTGTGAAGGATGCCTGGGAGGCGCAATCGGGCAATGAGCCGCTCGCCCCGGCGGCTGCCGCGCGAAACGATGCGCTGCTCGCGCTGATCTCGCTGGGATACAAACAAGTCGAAGCGCAAAAAGCGATCGAGAAACTTTCGCCCGAATTGGTCAAACCCGATGAAATTTTACGGGCAGGTCTGCGACTACTACAGGGATGATCAATGCCACTCGACGGGAAGTGATGAAAGATGGGGAAATGAGGGCAAAGTTCGTCCGGGCGGCGCTGCCAGAGGGAGGACTGTTTTCTGAAAAGGCGTGGCGCATTTCCCCGGAGCCGTTTGTCCTTTCAAAAAAGGAAAGCAAAGAACTCCAGAATCTCGGACAGATCTTGCATCGTTTTCAGAAAACTTGTGATCTGATCTATCGGCGTAGTCGGAAGGGGACCCTCCCGGAGTGGGTTGCTGATTACTTGGATCGGGGGAAACCGCAGCGGCTCATCGAGACAGGGCTTTCTCCCGCTCTCCTGGAGGACGTTCCCCGAGTGATTCGCCCTGACCTTATTCTCACCGCAGATGGGTTTACTGCAACGGAGTTGGACTCTGTCCCCGGTGGGATCGGCTTGACTGCCTGGCTCGGTAGTATCTATGGCGCGGCCAATCCCGATCATCGGATCATTGGTGGCACCGACGGGATGCTCCAGGGGTTTGCCTCCATTTTTTCGAAGGCCGAGGGCGACATTCTTGTGTCCAAAGAATCGGGAGACTATCGGCCGGAAATGCAATGGCTCGCAGAACGTCTCGCAGGTGATTGGCGAGTCGAGTCAGCAGAAGGCTATCAACCCGGTGAGCGGGAAGTTTATCGATTTTTTGAGCTGTTTGATCTTCCCAATCTTCCGGGAATCGACTCCCTGATGGAGGCTGCAGCCTCCGGCTCGATCCAGATAACGAGTCCCTTTAAACCGTGGTTGGAGGAAAAACTGTGGTCCGCTCTATTCTGGTCGCATCCGCTCAAAGACGTTTGGCGCAGGGAGCTTCGGGATGCAAACTGGAGACGATTGCGCGATCTATTTCCGAGGAGTTGGGTCGTTGATCCAGCAGAAACGCCGCATCACGCCGTGATCCCTGAACTGGAGATCCAACAGTTTTCCGAGCTGAAGGAATTTTCGCAGACGGAAAGGGATCTCGTTTTGAAGCTCAGTGGGTTCAATGAACGCGCCTGGGGCAGTAGGAGTGTCACCATCGGGCAGGACGCCTCCCAAGCGGAGTGGGGGAACGCCGTCGACGAAGCGATCACCTCCTTTCCGGAAGCGCCCTATGTTCTGCAGCGATTTCATCCCGGTCGACTCGTCACCCATCCCTGGTGGAACGAAGAAACTGGCGAGATCGAAATCATGGAAGGCAGGGTTCGGCTCTGTCCCTACTATTTTGTCAATGCAAAGGATGAATCAGTGAGTCTCGGTGGAGTGCTTGCGACGATTTGTCCGGCTGATAAAAAGATTCTTCATGGCATGCGCGACGCCATCTTGGTGCCCTGCCGAATCGAGTCCTGAATGTGGGAAGAGGTGGTATTATCGCTTTTCGCGAAGATCTTTTAAAAAGTTCGCGATTTTTTCTCAAGGCTGATCATTCGCATCCCTTTATTTTAAAAAGATCTGAATCAATGTTTGCATAATTGCGTATCAATGTTAAAATTTTCCACCAATTGCGAATTGGGCGGGGAAACTACCGGAATTCACCTAATCCCGGTCCCCGTTCAAGCGTCTCGTATTTGGTTCAGAGAGCGTTCCTATGGAACGGAGGGTTATAACTGTTACAAAAGAGAAGTGAAAAAGATCAAATTCACCTGCACAAGTTGCCATGCCAGATTGCGTGTTCCGACCCATCTGGCGGGAGTCTCTGCGCCGTGCCCGAAATGCGGAGCCACCACTACTGCGCCGACGGATATTACTGCTGCGGTGGAGGATGAATCTGCGCCGAGGCGTCAGATAGTGTCACCGTCCGCAGCACCTCAAAGGGAGCGCACATCTTCAGCGGTCGCGACGATGGAGCGTCCAGCCGTAGCGGAGGCTTTTCCCCCACGGTCTCAGGCGGCCTCAGTCCCCGCAGCACTTCCCACGCCGACATCGGTGAGCCCTGCTCCGATCGCTGCGGAAGTTTCGGTGCCGTTGCAGCCTCGACCGATCACTCAGCCCGTGCCAGTGCAACGTGCCCCTCAGATCCCACAGTCCCCTCAACCTGAGATTCTGAACGAAGCTCGCACCGAGACGGCATTTTTTACGCCGCCTCCGCCGGTCCGTACGGAAGCAAGGCCAGAGAGCGCAGTGGATGCCCGGTCGGATCGTCCGATTGAGATCTCCGAGCGCCCGCCGGTCGTTGTGGAGGTCACGACCTACCCGATTCCATCGCCTCCGCCGGCCTCCGCGATTACGCAGCCGATCCAGATCAATCCGCGGCCGAGCGGGTTGCCAGAAAGCCGGGCGATTTCGTATGATTCCGAACCGCTTCCGCGACTCGATGTCTCCCTGGCCGGACAGACTCCCGGGAATGCACCACTTCCGCGCTTCCGCGAGGGATCGGCTCCGGGCATGACCCGGTTGCAACTTCCTGAACCGGGAGTCGAAAGCCGAAAATTTAATCCCGACGACTTTATTGTCCCTGTGTCAGAGCCTGTGTCAGAGTTGGTTGCTCCGCCGCTCTCGCCCTACGAGCCCCATGCTCCGCAGCCCATCGCCGAATCGGCACCACCGATCGTAGATTTTCCCGATCTCGAAGCAGAGTTCACTTTGCCTGACACCGAACTACTGGCCGCTGAATACCTGGAGGCGAAGGAAATCAGTTACATCTCCATCCCCCTGCCGAACGAATCGACTCCGATTCCGCTGGAAGATCTCGCAGGCTTCGGCAATGAAGAACTGGAACCAGAAGACTATTTATTGGAGGATTACGGGGACTACGAAAGCGAGTTGGGCGAAATACCTCCGCTGCAATACGACGATCCCACGGAACCGCTCGAGAGCCTGCCTGCTCTAGGGCAAGCGGAATGGGAAACTCCAGCGCTGGAAATCCCAATCGCCCCGGTGGAAACGCGTCAGGAACCTGCGACGAAATATGAGTCACCATTGGAGCCGTTGACGTTCGGAAACCCCGTAGGAGAGGACCCGACTGGAGTTTCAGAAGTATCCCTTCACGAAGGATCGTTCGGAAAACTCTTTTCTCAGCACGTGGAGAAACCGACGCCTGCATTCTCGGAAACGGCATCGGTGCCGATCCCGATCCAACGATCAGTGTCCGCCAAACCCGAATTTCCTCTTCCTCAACCGATCCCGCAGGAGTCGAGAAAAAGTGAGGGAGATGTTCTCGACGAGCTTTTCGGGAACGCGACCGTAGACGGTGACGGGAAGCGACGCCTCAGCAAACTCGAAGTCATCATGATTTCCAGCATTGCTGCTGTCGCGGTCATTTCCGTCGGGGTGGCGCTTTTTGTGATCCATTTGTTCGGAGGATTCTCGACGGGGGCAAATGGAGAAGTTGCGGATGAAACGGAAAAGGGTGCGGAAACGACAAATGCTGCGGTAGCGGCACCCCTGACGAAAGACGAGCCTTCTATCGGCAGTGCTCCCGCCGTGATCGATCCGGTCGCGATGATCCGCGACGGCAATGTCGGAGATGTTCTGGTGGAAAAGGAAGCACCAACGGAAGTGATTCCCCCGAGACCGCAGTCCGTCGCAGGTGAGTCCCGAGCACTGTCGTTTGACGAGCGTGTGCAACAGGTCGTAAACGGTCAGACTCCCAACTCGGGCGGAGGTTCCGTGATTGGATCTCCGTCTCTCGATCTTGTGGACGATGCGATTGGTCAATTCAACTCTCCTGCCCCGAAACTCGCGGCACCTGTAGTGAAGGAGCCAGCGCCCGCTCCTCCGGCACCGGCGTCTGCACCGACACTTACTGCCCCAGTCACCGCGGCCCCAGCCCCTGGGTTGACTGCACCGACCGCACCCGAAAACCGTTCCCTCGGGGCGGCCAGTGGCAAAGTGACAAATTACAATCCCCCTGCCTTTTTCCCAGCACCGGGAGCAAACGAAGGACCGCTCGTGCGGACCAATGACGTGATCGACGCCTTCTTACGGGCTCCGAACTGGGAGAAAAAACTGGAATACACCTACCAGGGTGCCAGTCTCCGTCCGGCAATCGAGGATTACTACAAGAAGTGGCCCGACACGTCCATGGAGCGTTTTTCCCTTCAGCTCTTCCAAATGGAGCAGAGCACCGATCAAGGTGGTCCCTACTGGGTCTATCTCGTCTCGGCGAACGATATGGAGCAAGGATTCCCGCTCATTCTTCGTATCGAAGACGGAAATCTGAAAGTGGATTGGGAAATCTATTCCGAATTCTACGATCGCCATTTTGTGCGATTTCGGGAGGGCAAAATTCCGAGTCCTGGCACCTTCCGTCTCGTGCTGGACCGCGTCTCTGACTACTACGGAACGGACCGTGACGCATTTACCGATCTGAACGATTACCAAGTCTACCAGGTAAATGCCCCCTACGGTGATCTCGATGAGTTTTCAGAATATGTTTTTGTCAAAAAAGATACCGAGCTAGCACAGAAATTGGACAAAACGGTGGGTCTCGGTGATGATCCCCTCGCAGTCATCATCACTCTGGATCGCAAAGCCTTCGCTCATGGCGTGAAGCATTTTCTGATCACGGACTACATCACCGAAGGATGGTTCCGCTAAGGGACCGCATCATGGAGAGCGAAATCGATCGATTCATCCGTTTTCTTGCTGTTGAAAAAGGACTCTCTCTCAATTACCAACTATCGGTGCGGCGTTCGCTGGAAACATTCGCGACTTGGCTCAAGCAGGAGCAGGGAATCGAGTCCGTTTCCTGCGTGGACTTGCAACATCTTACTTCCTATCTCGCTCATCGTCGCCTGGGCGACCGGCTCGCCGCCTCCAGTTTGCGGGTGGAGTTGATCGCGCTGAAGATTTTTTTCCGTCATCTCGCCGCGAAGGGAAAAGTGGTTTCCGATGTCGCTGATCAAATTGATTCCCCGAAAGTGGGGCAATATCTCCCCGAGACGCTGAATGAGCCAGGGGTGAAACAACTCCTCGAATCGATCGATGGCACCCTTCCGCTCTCGCGGCGGGACCGGGCCATGCTCGAATTGATGTATGCGAGCGGACTCCGCGTTTCCGAAGTGACCGGTGCCCGCCTCGAAAATCTCTTTCTCGAAGACGGAGCGATCCGGGTCACAGGGAAGGGGAACAAAACCCGCATCGTTCCCGTTGGAAATGCCGCGCGAGAAGCGATGGAGCGCTATCTCGAGGGCGAGCGACCCGAACTTGTGAGTCGTTTCAGCGGGAGTGAAATATTCCTCTCAAAATGGGGGAAGAAACTCACCACGACCCGTGTCTGGCAGATTGTCAAAGAACGTGCCCGGCTTGCCGGAATCGAATCAAATGTCTATCCCCACCTGCTCCGCCACTCCTTTGCGACCCATCTTTTGGGCAACGGAGCGGATCTACGCGTAATCCAGGAGTTGCTCGGCCACGCAGATATTTCGACCACTCAAATCTACACCCACGTTGATCAAAAACATCTCCGTGACGTACACCGCCGATTCCATCCCAGAGGGTAAAAAAATCCTTAATCGTAATCTTCGCTTCCGGACCCAAGGCCTCCCCTCAAGCTAGCAAGGCCACTCGGATTACTCTTCGTCACTGCCCTTCCACCAGTCGGCGGAACGTTCCCACGGATCTCGAGACTCACTGCGCTCTTCTCGAAAAGAATTCTCATCGACAAAAAGTGCGTTCCGCTTTTCTTCCTCAGCGATTTCTTCGAGGAGTAGATCGAGATCATTTGGCTCTTCGGCGAGACGGCGTTCCCGCCAGACAAGGTAGCTGAAAAAGATCGCAATGCCGAGAACTACGCCGCCGACTAGCCCTACGAGGAACAGCGCCCCAGCGCTATCTGCAGCGACGAGATGACTGGTTCCGAACCCGTAGTCCGTTTGTGCGCTGCCTTGCAATCGGAGGAGTCCTTCTACTGCCATCAATGCGAAGATAAAAGTTCCAACGATAAGAGCAAGGCGTTTCCGGGACAGTTTCATAGCGGCGGGCAGGCTCTCTCGCAAATCTGCGATTCAGCGTTACGCCACTATATCAAATTTGTACAAAGGCTCAATCCGAAAAACAAAATATTGTTATAAAATTGGAATTATCGCAATTTTGAGAAACAAGCTTGGATTTTTGCGGACGGGATTTACTTCTGACAAGCCGTACACCGGCCGAAGAATTGGAGCTCATGTTCGAGGTCGGAGAATCCACTTTCCTCCGCAATTTGTTTCTCCAGATGTTCCACTGGACAAGCGATATCGAGCACTTCCACGGTCCCGCAGTCGCGGCAGATGAGATAATCTTGATGATGATGATCGCGCAGACAATAGTGAACCGCGCGGCTGTGGAATCCGATTCTTCGGACGATGCGCCTCTCTTCGAGCCGGATCATGAGACGATAGCTCGTTGCAGGATCACAGGAGACATCAAAAGACGAACTCGCTGCGATCTGCTGAAGTGTCAGCGGTTGATCGGCCGTCACGAGCACTTTGA